>CAZBZG010000244.1:0-7239 GCA_964496245.1 uncultured Planctomycetaceae bacterium
GTGCCTGTGCTACAAACCGCTCTCACCGAGTGTTACCCGGAATTGAACCAGGCCGGCATTTGTGCCACACCCGTGCGAAATGACCGGAGATCACCGGACAGCACCGGACCGGACAACAACCGAGTCGGCTTGAGGAACAGGAAACATCGGAAAACACAGCGTTATGCGTTGCTGCGACAGGTGATACACAAGACCAGGGCGAGTGGCGGAACGGCAGACGCAAGGGACTTAAAATCCCTTGACCCGAAAGGGTCGTACGGGTTCGAATCCCGTCTCGCCCACCAGCGGCTGAAAGGTGCGTGCGGCGCCCAGCCGTGGTCCATCGAACATCCGAGGTGGAGAGTGCTGCCATGAGCGAACAACAGGAGTCCCGACGCGCCCCGCGCTTGCCCATCAAGGCGCAGATCCGATTCAAGCCCGTGGGCGAAGTGAACGAGGCGGTTTCGGTGGACATGTCCAAGACTGGCATCCGGTTCGAAACCGACAAGCCTCTGCGGATTCAGATGGAGGTGACGGTGGGCAAGAACCGGGATACCTATCTCGCCAGACTCGTCTGGGCCAAGCGCACCGAGAGCGGCGGCATGACGTACGGGTTGGAGTACGAGTCGGCGGAGTGACCGCGGTTGTCGGCGCAACGTGGCACGCGATCCCGACCCCGAGCGCGGCGCTGTCGTGTCGGGGCTCTGCTCCTGCCCCGCGTCTTCCCTACCAGCCGGGCGGACCGTCGGCCGGCTGACCCGGCGCTGGTTCGGCAGCCGCCGGCTTCTCGCCTCCGGCCGCTTCTTCGTCGTAACCGATCTGCGGCGGGTAGTCGTCCTTGACGCTGTCGAACCACTTCTGCCAGACGTTGAGCTGGCGGTTGCGCTTCTGGGTGTTGTCTTCGTCGTAGTCGTAGTCGAAGCCTTTGCCCGTGAGGGTGCGGACCGCGTACCAGGCGTACCGCATGCGCGTCTGGTTGCGGCGTCCGCCGCGCATTTGGTTGACGAGTTCCTGCACGGCCCGCTTGTCGCCCAGCGTCCGCAGCACGCGGATCAGGCTGATGCGCTTGAGGTCGCTGCCGCCGGCCTTGAGGGCGGTGACCACCAGCGGCACAGCGTCCTTGCCGATGGCCACCAGACGCTGCTCCAGGCGTTCGCGCGCTTCCTGCTCCTCGGTCGCCTCGATCGATCCGATGAGGCTCTCGATCTGGGCCTTGAGGGCTGGATCGAGCTCGTCCTCCTTGGCTTCAGCTGCGGCTTTCGACTCCTCGGCCTCCGCTGTCGGCTCCTCCACGGCGGGCTCGGTCTCTTCGTCCGCAGCCGGCACGGCCGGGACCGGCGCGGTCGGCTCTTCGGCTTCCTCTTCCTCGTCCTGCGTGGCCGTGCGCGTGATCGGCTCGAAGAAGCTCCCGTCCCGCGTGATGCGCCGCACGTTTTCCTTGGCGAAGGTCATCTTGATGTACTGCTCTTTGTCGCCGCCCTCGGCGGTGGACGGCGTCCGGACGCGGATCGTCACCTCCTCTGCGTCCTCCTGCTCGATCTTGCCCGTGATCACGTGTCCGTTCTTGAGCAGGATTTCATCTCCTGCAGCGCGGTCGCCCACCAGCAAGCCGCATACAGCCAGTGCCATCCCGATCCTCATGAGCCTCATGGCTCTCCTCCTTATTCCGGTCGTGTTGCGACGCGCTGCAACCGTGGCGCCTTCCCACAGAACCGCCTGTATTGTACGCAGGCGGGGCCTTCCCACCAACGCCAAAATGCGGCACAGTCAGAAACGCGCAGTCCTGGGTTCGGCATACGAAATCAGACCGTAGCCCATGCATCCCGCCTGGGCCGGGCTGTACCTAGAGCGGGTCCTTGCCGGACAGGTCGTAGATCCAGCGTAGGTCCTCCCGCCCGGGTTTGACGAGTTCGCTGGGCTTGAAGAAGAGACCGATCTCGCGCCGGGCGGACGCTGCCGAGTCGCTCCCGTGGACCAGGTTGAACCGGTTGGAGATGCCGAAGTCGCCCCGCAGGGTGCCCGGCTCCGCGTCCGAGCCGAATGTCGCGCCGAGCATCGTCCGGCAGATGCGCACGGCGTCCTTTCCCTCCACCACCATGAGCACGACCGGCCCGGAGGTCATGAACTTGAGCAGGCCCTGGTAGAAGGGCTTGCCCTTGTGCTCGGCGTACTGCCGGCGGGCGAGCGACAAGGGGATCTTCATGAGCTTGAGCCCCACGATTGAGAGGCCCTTGTCCTCGAAGCGGCTGATGAGCCGGCCCACCAGACGCCGCGCCACAGCGTCGGGCTTGAGGATGATGAGCGTTCGTCGCATGGCCATGGGCGGTCCTTTCGTGCTGTGCCGAGGGGGATCATTCGCCGGCGTCCGGATCGGGCGGGACGCGGGCGAGCGCTTCCTGGATCTCCTGTGCCGCATGCACCCGACCGTCTCCGATTCCGGGACAGTGCCGCTGTTCGTTGCGCCAGTAGGAGGGTTTGTCCACGACCTCCGGCCACCACGGATAGGTACGGCACTGGAGGGGCCGGACGTCGTAGGCCCGGCAGCGGTTGTCTTCGTCGAGCAGAATGCAGTCGCCCTGTCCGTTGTCGCGCAGGGCGTACCCGCGCGTGGTGCTGCGGACGTACTGGCGCGCGAACGCCGCCGGGCTGAGCGCGAGGGCGGCGGCGAGGCTCTGGATCTCGGCCTCGGTCACCCAGACGAACCCGCCCGGTCCGCGGCAGCATCGGCCGCAGGCCCGGCATTCGAAGGCCAGGCCCTCGGCGTACCAGACCGTCTCGGTGCGAACGTTCACGGCGAATCCCCGGGCGTGTCGTTTTCGCGGCGGTCCCGCTTCTCCTGGCGGGCCGACTGGCGCCGGTTCCGGAGCGCCTCCACGCGGGGATGGAACCAGCGCTGGACCGCCACCATCATGCGCGAGGCATTGTTGATCAGGCTGACGAGCACGTAGCCGTTGAAGGCGAGAAAGAGCACTTCCACGGGCCGGTGGAAGAGCAGGAAGAGCGCGAAGAGCGTGGCCACCAGATAGGTGAATCGTTTGCGTCCGCTCAGGAAGCGGTTGGCCACGTGCACGAAGCGCAGGCGGCTGACCATGAGCACGCCGATCACAAGCATGTAGACCCCGAGGACGCGCGCCTGCATCTGCATGATCTCGGTGGTATCGCGTACGGGCACGGTCTCGAGCAGCCACTGCCAGAACGGATTGAGGTATCCTTCGTGGCAGAAGAGCACCGCGCTCACCACGGCTCCGGCCGCGCCCGGGCTCGGAAGCCCGGTGAAGTAGTTCTTGTCGACGCTGCCCACTTCCACGTTGTACCGCGCCAGGCGCAGGATGGCGCAGGCCGCGTAGACCACGGCGCAGAACATGACCTGGCCCCACCACTTGGCGCTCGGCGGCTGGACCTGGATCCAGAGGGTGGTCACCAGGATGGCCGGGGCCACGCCGAAGGTGCAGTCGTCGGCCAGGCTGTCGAGCTCGGCGCCGAAGTGGCTCTCGCTGCCCGTCATGCGGGCGACCCGGCCGTCGAGCACGTCGAAGACCATGGCGATGAAGATTACCAGGCATGCGTAGACCAGCATCTCTTCGCCCTGGGTTCGGGCCAGCGCATCCTGGAGGGCATCCGCCCGTTCGCTGAGCCGGATGGCGTGGAAGCAGAAGAGGATGGCCAGCACGCCGCAGGCGAAGTTGCCGACCGTGAGCAGACTGGGCAGCATGGCCACGCGCTTCATGCGAGTTCTCCCAGGACCGTAGCGCCCGCGCGCACGGGCTGGCCGACCCGGACCCGAATCGTCCACTCGCGGGTCGCGGGCACGAAGACCTCGAGGCGCGAGCCGAACTTGACCATGCCCAGCCGCTCGCCACGCGCCAGGTGATCTCCGATGGCGGGAACGCAGACGATGCGGCGGGCGATCACGCCGGCGATCTGCCGCACCAGCATGCGCTCGCCTGCGGGCTCGTCCAGTGCGAGCCCGAGGTCGTGGGCCTCGTTCCGTTCGGCGCTCTCGGCGTTCATGGCGTTCAGGAACTGCCCCGGCCGGTGGCGGCGGTGCAGCACCGTTCCGGCCGCGGGCGTGCGATTGACGTGCACGTTGAAGAGGCTCATGAAGATGCTGACCCGCCGCGCCCGGCCGCCGAGAAAGGTGGGTTCGTCCACCTCGTCGATGTGGGTGACCATGCCGTCAGCCGGACTCACCACCAGGCCCGGCCCTTCGGGGACGGGCCGCTCCGGGTCGCGGAAGAAGGCCAGGACCCAAATCATCAAGGCCCCCGGCACCACGCACAGCCAGCCGATCCAGGCCTGCACGGTCCAGGCGGCGTAGAGGAGGCCGGTGGCCATGAACCCAGTGACGAGCAGGCCGAGGAGGATCTCGCGAATGCCGTGGCGGGTGATGGGCATGTGGGGTCGCTTCCCTTGATCGCGTTCCAGCGCTGCATCCGAGCGCTTTGGCGCCGAACGGGTTATGAGAATAGAGCGGGGCGGGGGACCTGTCAAGGCGAATCGCCCGCCTCTCCGGGTGCAATTGGGCCAGCCCCGAACCAGCGCGCCAGAAGATAGCCCAGGAAGAAGAGGCAGGTCATGATCAGGGCGAGCAGGATCTGGGTGAACGGATCGGGCGGCGTGAAGATCGCGCCGAGCACGACCATGCCGAGCAAGGCGTGGCGCCAGTAGTGGAGGATGCTCTCCGGCGTGATGAGCCCCACGCGCGCCAGGGCCAGCATGACCAGCGGCGTCTCGAACCCGATCCCGAACCCCAGACAGACCATGGTCAGGAAGCCCAGGTAGTAATCCCCGCGCCACTGATCGCTCGAGCCCGCCAGGGACTGGTTGAACTCCACGAGAAAGCGCATCCCCAGGCCGGTCGCGTAGCGGAAGGCCACGAACACGCCGAGGAAGAAGAGCAGCGAGCCGACCGAGAGGATGGCGCGCAGCGCCCGCCGCTCCTGGCGCGTGAGGCCGGGGACCACGAAGAGCCAGACCTGGTAGGCGAGAAAGGGGAAGGTCATTACGATGGTGAAGAGCACGTCGATCTTGAGAATGGTGAGAAAGCCCTCCAGCGGACCGGGCCACTGGAACTGGACGATCTCCGGCAGGGGCCGCCCGTCCACGGCCGGCGCCCACGCGAGGGGCAGGCGGACCGCTTCCCACAGCCACGGGTAGAGGACCATCCCCAGAAGGAAGACCGCGCCAAAGGCCAGGAGCGAGACGATCAGGCGCTGGCGCAGTTCCGCCAGGTGATCGCCGAGGCTCATGCGTTTCGCGTCCACGCGGTCCTCGTCCGCGCCGTCGCAGGAACGCACGGGCACGACAGGATCGGGCGGCGGATCGGCAGGCGGGTACGCCACGGAAGCCACTCCCCGTACACGGAAACGCTCTGACCATTCCAGCCTTCGATGATAGGAGAAGGGGCGGACGAACGCTACGGAAAACGGAGCGCCATTTCGTGTTTGCGTTTTCGTTTTCGGCTCCGTACGATGCTGGCGGAGGTGACGCCATGCGTCGCGTGCTCCTGGTCGCCAACGTCGAGAAGCCCAACGCCCGCGAGCTCGCCGAGCAGGCGGCGGAGTGGCTCGGTTCGCGCGTCGAGGTCCTCGGCCCCGATACGTCGATCGACGGCGATCTCTCCGGGCACGAAGCCGACCTCGTGGTCGTCTTCGGCGGAGACGGTACCGTGCTGAACGCAATCCGGCGCCTCGGCCGCCAGCAGCCCCCGCTCCTCACGGTCAACCTGGGGCGGCTGGGGTATCTGGCCGAGGTCAGCCCGGACGAGCTCCGGCCGACTTTGGCGCGCGTGCTCGACGGGCGCTTTCGCATCTCCGAGCGCATGCTGCTCCACGGCCACGTGGAAAAGGACGGGGAATCCCTCTGGCACGGCCACGCGGTGAACGAATTCGTGTTCTCCCCCTCCCAGCGCGGCCGCTTGAGCGAACTCGAACTCGAAGTCGACGGCCGGCCATTGACACGGCTTATCGGCGACGGTCTGATCGCGGCGACCCCCACGGGCTCGACCGCCTATGCCATGTCCGCGGGCGGGCCCATCCTCAGTCCGGAACTGCAGGCCATGGTCCTGGTGCCCATCTGTCCCCACCACCTCGGCAACCGGCCGCTCGTGCTCGACCGCGAGGAAACCCTGTCCGTGCGGCACGTGGGCCGGGGCGACCTCCACCTGATCGCAGATGGGGCCGGCTGCACCTGCGCCGACGCCGAAGATGTGATCAAGGTGCGTTGCTCGGATCTCACCTTCCGCCTCATCCTGGGCGAGGCCCTCGGCCGCTACGACGTGCTGCGGGCCAAGCTGGGGTGGGGCAGCTGACGGGCGGGATTCCCGGCCTGGTTCAGAAATCCGCCGGGTTGGGTGCGCTCGCGCGCTGGACGCCGCCGTATGCCTCGCGCGAGCAGCAGGCGCGGGTGTTGATGCTGAAAGGGCGGTTGTGCCTCGGCCGCGGGCAAGCCGCCGAGGCGCTGGCGCTCGCAGCCTACAATGCCGGCCCCACGCGCGTGGATGCGTGGATCCGCAAGGGCCGGGGCCTGCCGGGGCCGGAAGTCGTGGAGCAGTTCGCCTTCCCCGGGACCCGACGGTACGTGGAACGGGTGCTGCGTACACGGGAGCGGCTGGGCGATCGGCCGGCTGCGCGCATCTGCATCGGCTGCCCGGCGTGTCCGTGATTGTTGGGGCGAGGTGTGTCTGTGCTTGGCGGACCGATTGCGCTTCGAGACGCGTCCCTACTCCCCGAGTGCGGCGAGGGCGCGCTCGGCCTTCTCAGCCACGCGCGGGCTCGGGTCGCGGTCGCGAAGCGACTCCAGGAGCGCGCGGCACGACCGGTCCTTGCGCTCGACCAGCCAGCCGATGGCGGCCCGGCGCACGGCTTCGTTGCGGTCGGCCTGCGCCTGTTCGCGCGCAGCCTCCACGCCTGCGGCCGGGGCGACCGCGAGCAGGGCGCGGACCGCCTCGTACCGGATCTGTGCGTGGGGACTCGTCTCGGCGAGGCGGGCGAGGGGCGCGGCCAGGGACGCGGCTTCCGGGCCGCGCGTGCGGGTCTCCTCCAGGGCGGAGAGCTGTTTCATCTTCATGCCGGAACGCAGGGCGGCCTCCAGCTTCGCCAAGGTCGCGCGCAGGGCCGCGCGTTCGCGCGCTGTGGCTTGGCGCTTTCGGGCGTCGGCTGCGAGCGCAGGCACCTCCTCGGCGCTGGGGGTATCCGCCCACGTGCGCTGGAACGCTTCGGCCCGTTTCAGGAACGCGGCGGGCGGCAGCGTGTGCTTGGC
>CAZBZG010000245.1:0-7205 GCA_964496245.1 uncultured Planctomycetaceae bacterium
AGCGGCGCGCCGGTTCCGCACGTTGGGTCAGACATCCAAACACAGATCAGAGATGCGCTTGAGCAGCTCCTCCATCTCAAAGGGCTTGGTGACGTATCCGGCCGCCCCGTACTTGCTGGCCATGATGATGTCACGCTTTTCCTTCCGCGCCGAGCAGACGAGGATGGGGATGGCGCTGTAGCGCGGGTCCTTCTTGAGCGCTTCCAGAATGTCGAAGCCGCTGACCTTGGGCAGGTTGAGATCGAGCAGGCAGCAGTCGGGCATGCTGTCGCGGACCTTCTTGAGCGCCTGGAGACCGTTTTCGGCAGGAATGGCCTTGAATCCCTTGCTCTTGAGCGCCGCGCAGATCACCGACCGCATGGGTGCCGAGTCCTCAGCCACCACCACGGTCTTGCCGCCGCCGTCCAGGGCATCGGGGTTGAAGCGCCTGTAGAGCTCGTCGATTTCGGCGAAAGTCCAGTCCTTCTTATCCACCGGCGCCTCCTTCGCCTTCGGTGGAGGCCGGCCCCGGCGTACGTTCTTCTTCGAGGGCTGCCCACAACCGGCGGATCGTGTCTTCCTGCCGGATGGCCGCGGTACAGTTGCGCTCGTCCGGAAAGCAGCTGACGGGACCGTCCAGTTTCCGTTGGCTCTCGTATTCGTATCGGCCCACCGACATCCGCACGCCGGGAAAGCAGGCGCGCGCCACCGTGATGCAGTTGACCGCACTGGAGGCAAAGGGGCGACTGATCTCGCCGCTCTCAGCGTCCAGCCGCCGGATGCTTCGCTCCATGCCGCGCACGGTGCTGACCAGTTCCTCGATCTCCCGCCGGAGGCGGTTGTCCACCGAAGGGGATTTCAACGCCTTGACCAGCAAAGGCCCCACACGGTTCAAGAGCTGCTGTTGACGCCGACGAATCTTGACGAGCTCCTGGTTGATGCCCATGAGCTTGTCGCGCACATGGTAGTCGACGCCGGCGACCAGATCCGTGGACACGCCCAGATCGCTCCCGGCGTCGCCGCAGAGGATGCCCTGCAGCGCTACCACCTCGCTACCCACGATCGTCCCCTCGGGCACGATTACCCGCCCCAGCGCGCAGACCCGCGAGTTGACGATCTCCTTCTCCACCGCGATGTCCCCGCCGCAGTGAACCTCGGCCTCGTTCAGGTAGCGGACGGACAGGTTCCTCTCGCATTCGATGCGGCCCTTGTTCTTTCCGCTCATGCCGCCTTGGATGCTCATATCGGCCTTTGAGATCAGGACGCAGGCCTCGGCCGTGCCCCCGATCGCCAGGCCTTCTTCCGCACTGACTTCAAAGTCGTCGGGCACATCCTGCTCGATCTCGACCGCACCCACGAAGCGGATGTTCCCGTGCGAAAGATCCAGGCTCCCCTTCACGTGGTAGACCGGCGAAACCGCGACCGTGCCGCCCTCGTAAATGATGTGGCCGTGTGTCTCGGCATAATACCGCCGCGATTCGGCATCGTAGCGCACGTGTTCCCCAGCCCGTACGTCCAGGTCCTCGACGTTTTGCGGTGGAATCACCTTGCCGAACACGTCCACGCCCCCCTGTCCCTCGACCATGGGGACGTACACGGCGATCGCGTCTCCCTCCTGTACGTTCTCGAAAGCGACCGCCTCGCGGTAGTCCACGTGCTTGTCGGCATCGACCGCTTTCATCGGTTGGCCAGCCGGACGCTTCAGGAACTGGATGTAGGCGCTCTGCCCTTCCACGACTGGCGTCCCCCGGGCGACAAGCACCTGGTCGGCCTTCTGGCCATCGGCCGCGAGCGCCACGAGCCGATCGGCTGCATCCTCCAGGATGCCCTGCACCACGCCGAGCGCGCCGAAAACCTCTTCCACGCCCGCGGGCGTCAAATCCGGATTCATCAGCCCGCAGCCCACGTAGGCTTCCATGCCGTCGGCATCGATATGCAGAACGAAGACACCGTGCGGGGTCTTGACCGTCTTCACTGTGACCAACTCGGGATGGGCGTCGTTTTGCTTCTCAGACACCGGGCGTGGCTCCTCGGATGTTGCGCGCGTCTGGGCCGGGGATCGCGCATTTCCCCGGGCGGGTCGCCCTCGTGTGCGCTTCCGCCTCCGCGGGGAGCAACACTTACGTATGCGGAGTCGCGATTCGACACGCGCGTCAACGGCGTTCCGCGGCGATGCTCGCCCCACTGGCGCGGATTCAGCTATTCCTCCGAGGGAGACTGGCCATCCTCACGCGGCTTGAAACGCAAAGGCGTCGTATCGGTACCGCTGGAGGGGCCAGGCCCGCGCGGCTTGGCGCCGTCCTCCTCATAGCGGGAGGGTGTGATCGCGCTGTCCGTGCTATCCGCCTCTCCGAGGTCTCCCTCGTCGGCGCCCGACCGCCGTTCGACTTCCGTGGCTTCGCCGAGCACTTCGCCTTCCTCGTGATGAAAATCGTAGAGGTTGAGATCGCGGAGGTGACGGACCAATTGCTCGAGCCGGCGATCCAGCCGTCCCATGGCCAGGGTCAGCTTGTAAAGGAAGACCAGGATCACCAGGAGGATCAACGCGATGAGCACGAAATAGAAGGTGGTGATGTACTCGGTCATGCGCATTCCGCAGGTTTAGTGCCCTTTGAGGGCTCCCAGAGCCTAGGTGCTCTTCTCCAAGGCTGCCTCGAACAGTTCCCGGTAGCTCTTCACCACATAGGGTCGTTCCATGAGGCCGGGCAGGCTCTCACTCAAATCCTTGTACGAAAGACTTGTCACCTTTGTATCGAATCGGACCAACGCCTGACTGATGGCTGCCGCGTACACGATGGCCCCCGTCCGCTGGGTGGCGGCGGGAAAGAGCGGCATCATCATCATCTTGCCGTAATCCTTGAGGATGCGCAGGTGGCGCACCTGCACCTGTTCCGCGAAGAGCGCTTCCGAGATGGACTTGTCCTGGAAGTACTGCAGATCCTCCTGGTCCGCGCCCGTAAGCCGGGGAAAGCTGAACGGACCGCGCGCGTCGACCCGAATCGCTGTCTCCAAATCGGTGTAGAGCATGCGGAGCTTGTGCATATCGTCCTTGTTCTTGATCCGTTCGATCGCACACCAATTGTATTCGGCCCGCTCGAAAACCGGCTCTTTTCCCAGTCCAGCCTCCGGTTCCCCTTCGGCCTCCCCGTCCGTTCGGCCCAACAGAATGCTGATGGCGTTCCGCATGCGCAGGTGTTCTTCGAGATACCAGCCCAGCCACTTGCCCAGATTGTCTCCCAGATCCAGCCCCGTGATACGAACCAACTCGGTCAGCAGGGGCCGGCGTTCCGCCTCGCTCTCGCAATGCGCGAGATCGCGGAGCAGCCGCGCCAGATGCCCTTCGGTCTCCACGCCCCAGCCATTCTCGTCCGCCATGGCTCCTCTCCGTGATCGCCCCCGCTTCGCAGCATCCGCGCCACCCAGGGTCCCTCAGCGATCGGTCAGCCCGTTGCAGTGCCCTGTGTGTACACGAGTCGGCGTTGAAGCTCAAGCAAAATCTTGCCGCCCTGCCCTCTGCCCCTGGATCTCCCGGCTTGACAGGTCGCCTGTCCATTGGATAGCATGGGTCCTCCGTCCCTGAGGAGCCGAGATGATCTGCGTGCCCATCGTTGCCACGACCCATGCCCAGGCCGAACAGCAACTCCTCGCATGCAGCCAACAACCCGTGCAGATCGTGGAGTTGCGCCTCGATTTCCTGGCCGAACCGCCCGATCTCCCCCGCCTCCTCGCCGCATGTCCCCGGCCTGCGATCGTGACCTGCCGATCCAGGCAGGCCGGGGGGCAGTGGGATGGATCCGAGACCGATCGCCTCGCGTTGCTCCGCCGGGCCCTGGAGCTGGGCGCGTCTTACATCGATGTGGAAGCCGAGTGCGCGCGTCCGTTTCGCGGCACGCCAGCCACCAAGGTCATCGCTAGCTACCACAATTTTGACGAGACCCCCGCCGCCCTCCCGCAGATTGTACGCGACATGGAAGCCCTCCCGTGCGATCTCGTCAAGTTCGCTACCATGGCCCGTTCGCAGGACGACAACCGCCGCGTCCTTCAGATCCTGCAAGGCTGCACGAAGCCGGCCATCGGCCTCTGCATGGGCGAGTGGGGGGAGATCAGCCGCATTCTCAATCTCCGCTACGGCTCCGTGCTCACCTTCGGCAGCCTGGAGGCAGGCTGCGAATCGGCACCAGGCCAGCTCACGGCCGTCGACCTGGCCCGTCTGTATCGCGTCCCCTACCTGACCGACAAGACCGCCCTCTATGGCGTGGTCGGCGACCCGATCGCCCATTCCATGAGTCCCGAGATCCACAACACCGCGATCAACGCCTGCGGCCTGGATGCCGTCTACCTGCGATTCCGCGTACGCGATTTCGGTAGCTTCCTCGCCGACGTCGCCGAGCCGCTCGACATCCGCGGGCTCTCGGTCACGATTCCCCACAAGGACGCGGCCCGCCTGGCGGCCAGCGAAGTCGATCCCACGGCCGAGCGGATCGGCGCGGTCAATACGCTCACCCGCACCCCGACGGGATGGCGCGGGCAGAATACCGACTGCGAGGCCGCCCTGGACGCCATTCGGTCCGCAGCCGCCCGTGCCGGTCGCCCCCTAGCCGCTGCCCGTGCACTCCTTCTCGGCGCCGGCGGCACGGCACGCGCGGTGGGCTTCGGCCTCGCGCGTGCCGGTTGCCGCCTGACCATCGCCAATCGTACGCGCACCCGTGCCGCAGAGCTCGCTGCCGATCTCGACGCCTCGGTCCTCTCCCTCGAGGACTTGCGCGAGCCGGTGTGGGATGTCGTGGCCAACACGACCTCGGTCGGCATGCACCCGAACGTCGACGCCTCGCCCGCGCCGCCGGACCTCTTCCGCCCGGCCATGGTCGCCTTTGATGCGGTCTACAATCCGCGGGAGACCCGCATGCTCCGTGACGCCCGCGCGCGCGGCGCCGCCATCGCCGACGGCCTTCAGATGTTCGTGGGGCAGGCTGTCCGGCAATTCGAAGCCTGGACCGGCGCGAGCGCGCCCGTGGAGGCAATGGAAGAGGTGGTACAGCGTCGCCTGGCCCAGACCTGACGCGTCGGCAGCGACCCGCGTCCGCGTGCGTCGCGCACAGGCGTCGCAACACCGGCCGGATCGCCTCCTGCGCTAGGCCTCGCGGAATTCCAGGAAGCGACCGCGCGGCAGCGTCACGCGGAACTTGGCGCCCGGCGGAGGGACCGAAACGACCTCGATGCTGCCCCGATGGTCTTCGATGATGCGTCGCACGATGCCCAGGCCCAAGCCCGTCCCTTTCTCCTTGGTCGTGTAGAACACCTCGAAGATCCGCTCCTCGTCGTCGGGATTGATGCCCATCCCGTTGTCCTCGATCACCAGATAGACGTGCTCCTCGTCCTCATCCGTGGCGATCCGGATCGTGCCTTCGACGGGCTCCTCCTCCCGGTCCCGACGCTGTTCAATGGCCTCGCACGCGTTGCGCACCAGATTCTGGATCACGTGGCTGAACTGGTTCTCGTCCAGAATGACCGGATACATGTCGGGGGCGAGGTCGGCTATTACCTGCACCCCCGCCTCGTCGAACTCGGGCTGCAGAAAGTCGATGGCCTCCCGCAGGAAGCGGTTGAGGTCCGTCGGCGTGGGATCCAGCCGCGGCGGTCGCGCAAACGTCAGGAAGGCCTCGAGAGTCTTGCTGAGCGCCTGGACTTCCGAGTAGACGCGCCGCGTGCGGCGCTCGAACTTGCCGCGGAGCTCCGCGGGCAGCTTGTCCGTATCCTCCGCGAGCATCTGCGCGTTCAGCTGGATCGCGTGCAGCGGCGTCCGCACCTCGTGGACCAGTCCGGCCGCCAATGCCCCGACGTAGGCCAACCGTTCCTGGCGGGCCTCCTCCTCCTGTTCCTTTGTCCTGCGGCGATTGGGCATGGCCGGCCTGTTGCCTCACGGATGGGGACGCGATGCGCGGTCTCGCCCGCCGGCGGCATCCGAACGCGGTGGCGACGAGGCGTCTTCCCCGCCCACCTGCTTCGTCTTCGGGTCGGCGTCCGCGCCCTTCCGGAAATCGATCTCCCGCACGTATAGCAGATCGTCCAGCGTCTGGCCGGGCTTACCCTTTCCCTTGGCGTGGATGATGAAGGTTCGCTGTTCGGGCTCGGCCGCTGCCTCGGCAGCCCGCGACTGCATCTCCCGGATCCGCCTCTGCAAGTCCGCTCGCTGGGCGCTCGTCATGGTGCTTCCGATGTTCTCGTTCAGCCGCTTCAGCAGTTGCTCCTCCTTGGCCCGTTCCGCCTCCGTGCGCGCACGGGGCCGCTTCCAGGAGATGAGGAGGGGAAATCCGGCGGTCACCCGCCCTTTGAGGACGCGCCCGTCCCTAATGGTCAGGGTCACGCTGTAGGACCGCCACGGATACGTACGCCCCGTGTACAATTTTTCGTTGGTCCCGCCTTCTTTCCAGCGCCACTCGCGCTGCATGCCTTCCTCGGCCACGCTCTGCTCCAGGCGCACCACGTCGGCGAACGGGAGTTCGATCCGCTGGTTTCCCCCCTTCGGGAAGACCAGCACCTGCAGATCGCTGCGCGCCTCCACCATGGCTTCGCCCAGACGCGCCCCCGTGGACAGCACCACGCGGGCCGGCCGTTCGGACCGGGCCTTCGTCTCCGTCGCAAAGGGGGATGGCGGCGAACCGTCTTCCCCCGCCGCTCCCAACGCGCCAGCCAACAGGGCGCCCGCCAAGCAGGCTCCGATCCGGATCGTCACGGGTTCGCCTCCGTCTTGCAGTGCGAACACTTCTCGTTGATCACGTCCACCACCTCGGCCGGATCGTCGGTCAAGGTGACCAGACTTAGATCCTCCGGAGAGATATTTCGCTCTGCCTCCGCCATGGTCTGGCGCACCCAGTCCAACAGCCCAGACCAGTACTCCCGTCCCATCAGGACGATGGGCGTAAAAGAGATGCGCTTCGTCTGCACCAGGGTGAGATTCTCGAAGAACTCGTCCATGGTGCCGTATCCGCCGGGCAGGATCACGATGGCGCAGGCGTACTTCGAGAACATCACCTTCCGGCAGAAGAAGTACCGGAACGACAGCAATTTGGTGATGTAGGGATTCGGCTTTTGCTCGAAGGGCAGTTCGATGTTCAGCCCCACCGAGACGCCCCGCTCCGCCTCCTGCGCGCCGCGGTTGGCAGCCTCCATGATGCCGGGCCCGCCGCCGGTGATGATGTTGTACCCGGATTCGGCGAGGCCGCGCC
>CAZBZG010000246.1:0-7184 GCA_964496245.1 uncultured Planctomycetaceae bacterium
GAGCACGCTCGACGCATTCGCCCACGTGCATCACGTGCGCTCGCCCGCCGGGAAAGCGCCCCAGGGCGCGCAGGAGGAGAGCGACCTTCCGCCTGCGCAGGCCGTGCGTCTGGCCGGGCGCAAGGTGAGCAAGCTCGCCGACGACCTGCCCGCGGTCCACCGGGCCGCGCGCACGCGGATCGTACGGCGGCTACCGCTCCCCCTCGTGTGGGGGCTGCTGGCGATCGTCCATGGCGGCGCAGCTGCCCTGCTCGTGCACCTCGCCGCAGGGTGGCCGGCTCTGGCCGCCACGGGCGCATCATTGATCGGCCTGCTGCTTGTCGCGACCCTCGGCTATCGTAGTCTGCAGCGCAAGGCAGCGTATGCGGTGGGCGTGCTTCGCAAGACAGCGCAGTCGGCTTCCGCCCTGCTCGATCAGGCCGAAGCCGGTGCCCAGCGGCAGCGCGAAGAGGCATCCAAGCAGCACTTGGACGGAAAGGTCGCTCGCATCCTGGCCCTGGAGGAGAAGCTGAGCGCGCATCTCGAGAGCAAGCGAGCCGAGACCGACGCGGAGCTGGCGCGGCTCGAAACGCGGCACGCCCATGCAACGGAGCGGCTCGAGCAGCGCCATGCCGCGCGCAGGAAAGCCTTCGAAGAGCGGACCCAGCGGGCGCGCGAGGCCCTCGAACGCGAGCAGGCGACTGCACGGGAGGAGTGGCACACATCCACGGAGAGCCGTCCGGCCGCGGTCCAGGCCGAGCGCAAGCAGGCCCTGGATGCGCTGGCCGCCGAGTGGACCGCATGCATTGCGCGGTTCGCAGAGTACGGCCGCACGGGTGTGGAGGCCTGCCGCCAGGACAACCCGTCGTGGGATGCGCCGGCGTGGAACGATTGGCGGATGCCGGATGCCTTTCCGGAGCAGGTGCTCGTGGGCACGGCAGGCGTGGCCCTCGACCGGCTCGTGGACGAAGTCGAAGCGGATCCGCGGTTCCGGTTCCCGGCCGAACGCGAGGTGTCCGTGCCGCTGGCCCTCTCGTTCCCGTCCTCCGGCTCGCTGCTCGTGCAGGCAGCTGGCGCCGGGCGGTCCGAAGCGCTTCCGATCCTGTTCAACGCGGTCGTGCGCGTTCTCACGTCTTTTCCGCCGGCCAAGGTCCGATTGACGCTCGTGGACCCGGTCGGACTCGGCGAGAGCTTCTCCGCACTCATGCAGCTCGGGGACGACGACGAATCGTTGGTGGGCGGGCGCATCTGGACCGAGACGCCTCACATCGAGAGCCGGCTGGCCGAACTGACCGAGCACATCGAGAAGGTCATCCAGAAGTACCTGCGCAACCGGTATGC
Source organism: uncultured Planctomycetaceae bacterium (assembly GCA_964496245.1). GTDB lineage: Bacteria > Planctomycetota > SZUA-567 > SZUA-567 > SZUA-567 > CAZBZG01. The sequence goes on from CAZBZG010000246.1 coordinate 1,321, forward strand.
CACTGTGGACGAGTACAACCGCGAAGCGGGCGAGATGGCCGAAGCCTACCAATTTCTGGTGATCGCTGATTTCCCGGCCGGTTTCAGCGATCTGGCCCTGGAGCGGCTGGCGAGCATTCTGAGCAGCGGCCCGCGGTGCGGGGTGTTTCCGCTCCTCTTCCACGACATACGCCAACGCCTGCCCGATGCCCTGGACCTCCGCGAGTGGCGGCAGAAAGGGTTGGTCCTGCGCCCCGGCGAGACGGGATTCCTTGTGCACGACGACGCCCTCGTCCGCAGCCCCGCGGTGGCAGAGGCGCCGCCACCGAACGCGCTTCTCAATCGCGTGCTGGAGACCGTGGGCAAGCAGTGCCAGGAAGCCAAGCGCGTGGAGGTTCCCTTTGCGGCGGCTGCGCCTCCGGCCGACCGGGTGTGGAGCCTCTCGGCCGCGTCCGGCGTGCGGGTGCCCATCGGACGTACGGGCGCCGACCGGCTCCAGCACCTGGACCTCGGCACGGGCACGGCCCAGCATGCACTCGTCAGCGGCAAGACGGGCTCGGGCAAGTCCACTCTCTTTCACGTACTGATCGCGAATACGGCGCTCTGGTACGGCCCCGGCGAAGTCGAGTTCTACCTCATCGATTTCAAGAAGGGCGTGGAGTTCAAGATCTTCGCCAATCATCGCCTGCCGCACGCGCGCGTGATCGCCATCGAGAGCGACCGGGAATTCGGCGTGAGCGTGCTGCGGCGCATCGACCGGGAGCTGCGCGACCGCGGGGAGCGATTCCGTGCCGAAGGCGTGCAGGACTTGGCCGCCTACCGCCGCGCGAAGCCCGACGAATCGCTTCCGCGTACGCTGCTGTTGATCGACGAGTTCCAGGAGTTCTTCACCGAAGACGACGCCATCGCCCAGGAGGCGGCGCTGCTGCTGGACCGGTTCGTGCGGCAGGGCCGTGCCTTCGGCGTGCACGTCATCCTGGGGTCGCAGACCCTGAGCGGGGTCTATACGCTGGCCAAAAGCACACTCGGCCAGATGGCCGTGCGCATCGCCCTGCAGTGCAACGAGGCCGATTCCTATCTGATCCTGAGCGACGACAACGCGGCCGCGCGCCTGCTCGCCCGGCCGGGCGAAGCCATCTACAACGACATGTCCGGCCTGGTCGAAGGCAACAGTCCCTTCCAGGTGGTCTGGCTCCCGAGCGAGGAGGAGGAGGCGGTCCTCGATCGCGTCGCGGACAAGGCCGCCGACGAAGGCGCGCGTCCGCAGGAGCCCTGCGTGGTGTTCGAAGGGAACGCGCCGGCCGTGCTCGGGGAGAACGTCCGCTTGGCCGCATGCCTCGATCGGTCGTTCGCGCCCGACGAGGTCGCCGAGCGCATCTGGCTGGGCGAGCCCAATGCCATCAAGGGGCCGACCGAAGTCACCCTGTCCCACGAAGGAGGCAACAACCTGCTCATCGTGGGCCAGCGGCCGGACGCGGCCCTGGGCATGGTTGCGGCCTCGGTCGTGAGCCTGGCCGCCACGCATTCGCCCGCAGACCTGCAAGTCTTCGTGGTCGACGGAAGCCCGGCCGAGACCGGCTTTGCCGAGCGCTTCGCAGCCCTGGCCGAAGCGGTTCCGCATCGCGCCGAGGTGGTGGCGCCCGCGCGGCTCGCGGGCACGATCGCCGCCCTGCACGAGCGCGTGACGTCGCCACCGACGGGCGGCGCGCCCACGGTGCTGCTCGTCGTCTTCGGCCTGCAGCGGCTGCGGAAGCTCCGCGAGGAGGAGGACTATGCCTTCTCCATGGACAAGGACGCCGCGCTCGCGACCGGCAATGCGTTCGCCCAAATCCTGCAGGAAGGCCCCGAGCAGGGGGTGCATACGATCGTCTGGTGCGATTCGCTCAACAGCCTGACCAAGGCGCTCAGCCGGCGGACCCTGCGGGAGTTCGACAAGCGGGTGCTCTTCCAGATGAGCGCGGCCGACAGCTCCGAGCTCATGGACCTGCCGCTGGCCAACCGATTGGGGCTCTACGGTGCGCTGCTCTTCGTGGAGAGCGACGGCACGGTGGAGAAGTTCCGCCCCTACGGCGTGCCCGATCCAGCTTTCTTGGTGCGGTTGCCCGAACGCTTGGCTGCGCGGTTCGCGCGGAGCGAAAGGCGCTAGATCAGCGAGGCGGAAATTGGTTGCAGATGGACCCGCGGGCCGTATCCTGGACGTGGGCCCCGGGAGCCCGCGGGCGATGGCCGCGGGGCTGCCGGGCGGCGACATCCGGTCCAAGAGGAGGCGCCTCATGACACGTCGATGCCTGCTGATCCTGCTCGCGGTCGGAGGGGGGCTGTGGCACACAGCGGTCCGCGCCGACGCTGTGGTCTTCAAGAAGGGCACGCGGCTCGAATGCAAGGTGGTGGGGGATACCCCCGAGGGGTTGCTCGTGATCCTCGGCAACGAGAACCGCGGCAGCATGGTGATCGACCGGTCCACGGTCGACCGCATCGAGTACGACTACGACTCCCGACTCGCCGCCATCGAGCGGAAGGAGAAGGAGACCGGCGAGAAGCTCTACACGGAGCACTACCGGCTCGGCGTCTGGTGCGAAGAGCATGCGGCCTCGGATCCGACCATGTACGAGCGCGCGCTCGATCGCTACCTCTACACCAAGGACAAACCGGGCGTGCCGGACGAAGTCTATCTGCGCCTGGGGCGGATGTACGAGAAGTGCAAGGAGCCCAATCCGGGCGAAGCGTTCGACGCCTACGCCGCGTACGCCAAGCAGCATCCGGAGTCGGCCGAGGCCGAGGCCGCTCTCAAGCGGCTGGAAGCCCAGCGCAAGAACGAGCCGGCGCCCACGCCCACACCGGACAAACCGGGCGAAGGACTCGAGGCCCGACCGTGGCGATGGGAGCGGTGGAGCAATCCCGGCGCCGTGCGGCAGGTCAAGGACACGGGCAACGAACGCACCACAGTGCTCGAGTTGAAGTACCGCGGCGGCGGCAAGGACAAGTCCGCGTTCGCGCATCCCTTCAACGGCAACCTCCAAGACAAGCACACGCTGCTCTTTGACGTGTTCAACCCCGGAAAGAAGCCGGTCAAGGTGGCGGTGGCGGTCGTGACCGGCGGCAATTACGACTGGTACGAGAGCAAGATGGTGCTGGCTCGCAAGGGCGACTGGACCCTGGGCAAGGACCGGATGCGTTTCGATCTGACCCTGAGCACCTGGAAGAGCAAGGCCACCGGCTGGGCGCACCGGACCAAGCCCGAGAACCTCAACGTCACCCGCAATCTCGTGATCCTGGTCTACAACGGCCGGTCCGAGGGAACCGTGTACGTCGACAACATCCGGTTCGAAAAGTAGGCGCAGAGCCTTCCGGAGTGTTCCCCGGCGGGCGCCGGATCTGAACCGCTCCGGTTTTTCCGATGCACCTCCCACTATTCCATGGCAAAGACCGCCGGGTTCGGATAGGATGCCGCCCGGAGAGGACCGTGCCATGCCGGAACGCATGCAGCGCACCGAGATCGGCCTGCAACGCGAACGCTGCTTCCTGGTCGGAGTTCGCGTGCCGGGTCGCTACGACGAGCACGAAGATCCGCTGGCCGAACTCGCCGCTCTCGTCCAGACGGCGGGGGGGGGCGTGGCCGGACGCATGGTGCAGAACCTCGACCGGCCGCACCCGCGGACCTTCGTCGGCCGTGGCAAGTTCGAGTCGTTGATCGAGCAGGTAGCGGAGGCGCGGGTCGAGACCGTGGTGGTGGATGACGATCTCAGTCCCAAGCAGCTCAGTACGATGGAGGAGGGCTGCCGCGCCAAGGTCATCGACCGGAGCGAAGTGATCCTGGACATCTTCAACGCCCGGGCGCGCACCCATCAGGCCAAGCTGCAGGTCGAACTCGCCCAGCTGGAATACGAACTGCCGCGCTTGGTGCGCAAGTGGACGCACCTGGAGCGTCTCGGCGGCGGCATCGGCACCCGCGGGCCGGGCGAGAGCCAGATCGAAACCGATCGACGTATCCTCCGGCGCAAAATTCGGAGCCTGCGGGAGGAGCTCGACCGGATCAAGACCCGCAAGGAGCGCGAAGTCCGGAGCCGTCACACGTGCTTCACCGTGTGCCTGGTCGGCTACACGAACGCCGGCAAGACCACGCTGCTCAATCGCCTCACGGGCGCTGCCGCGCCCGTGGCCGACCGGCTGTTCGCCACGCTCGACACGCTCACCCGGCGCATGGAGCTCGACGACGGCACGCCGCTGCTCGTCTCGGATACGGTGGGTTTCATCCGCCGGCTGCCCGCGCACCTGGTGGCGAGCTTCCACGCGACGCTCGAAGAGGCGGCCCAGGCCGACCTGTTGCTGCACGTGATCGACGGCACCGATCCCCTCGCGCGTCGGCACAGAGCCGCGGTCGACCAGACATTGGAGCAGCTCGGCCTCGCGGACCGCGAACGCTTCTATGTCTACAACAAGGCGGATGCGGTCACCGACTCCGCCATGCTCGAAGGCCTCTGCAACACGGCCGAGCCCGGCCAGGTGGTGTCCGCGCACACGGGCGAAGGCCTGGACGATCTCCTGGCCATGCTCAAACGCCGGGCGCGGGCCGGACGGCAGGAGACCACGCTCCGGTTTCCCGCAACCGACGGACGGCGCTTCGCACTCGTGAACGAGATCGGTCAGGTGCAGGACATCCGGTACGACGGTTCCGACGTGATCATCCGCGTTGTTCTGCGCCCGATCGATCTCGAGCGCCTCCAGCGGCTGCCTGGCGACGTGCGTGTCGTGTAAGGGGGCCGGCGGCTTCTTCGGCTCGCCGTGACGCACCCTTTGCGGGAGGAAATCCATGCAGACGACGTTTTCGGTCCGGACGCGTTCGCGCGAAGAGCTCGTGGACATCACCGCGCAGGTCGAGTCAGCGATCAAGCGTCTGGAGGCCACCGCCGGCGTGGTCACGGTGTACTGCCCGCACACCACGGCCGGCATCACCATTAACGAAAACGCGGATCCCTCGGTTTGCCGGGACATCCTGGAGACCCTGCGTCGTCTGGTGCCCGCGGGGCAGTCGCATTTCCAGCACGCCGAGGGCAACGCGGACAGCCATGTCAAAAGTTCGCTCGTCGGGTGTTCGGAGCAGCTGCTCGTGGAAGACGGCCGCTTGTCGCTCGGCACCTGGCAGGGGATCTTCCTGGCGGAGTTCGACGGGCCGCGGAGCCGCACGGTGCACGTCGGGATAATAGAGGGACAGATACCATAATTAGTTTGCATGGCATATCCGGACCAGCTATGATGTCTGCATGACACGCATCGCAAGGGTTGTAGCACCCAACCATCCGCATCACATAACGCAGCGCGGCAACCGGGGTTGCCAGGTCTTCTTTGATGATCTGGATCACACGAAGTATCTCCAGCTGTTATCGAGGTACTCGACGCAGTAGGGGCTGCGTATCTGGGCCTACTGTCTGATGGACAATCACGTCCACTTTGTCTGCGTGCCCGAGACGGCCGAGGCGCTTGGCAAGACGTTTCGCGACACGCATCAGGCTTATGCGATGTATCTCAACCAAGCCTTGGGCGAAACAGGGCATCTCTGGCAGGGTCGCTACTTCTCCTGCGTGTTGGACACGGAGCATCTTTGGGCGGCTGTACGCTATGTGGAGATGAACCCCGTCCGAGCTGGTCTGGTGGAACGGGCTGAGGCGACTTCCTGGAGCAGTGCCCGCGCGCACGTGGATCGCCGCCGCCGGGATCCTCTCCTGGCTGCGGATTTTCCACCCAGCGGGGTGATCTCCCATTGGTCCGAGTGGCTGGCCTTCAGCAGCAAGGAGCAGGAGGAACGGCTGTTCAAGCACACACAGACAGGTCGCCCTCTGGGAAGCGGGTCCTTTGTTGAGCGTTTGGAGAAGGCTCTGGGGCGCTCC
>CAZBZG010000247.1:0-7168 GCA_964496245.1 uncultured Planctomycetaceae bacterium
GCGAACAGAACACCTACACCTTCCGCGGGCGTTCCTTTGCCGAGACGATCCAAAAGGTCACGGAGAAGCTGGGACGGGATGCCTACATCATCGAGAAGAAGGAGATCAAAGGATCCAAGAGCGTGCTCAACGGATTCCTGAGCGCTGGGGAGATGGTCGAGATCACCGCCGCACCGTCCAAGCCGGCGCCCCCCAAGGCCCCATCCGCGCGCCCCAGTCTGCTGGAGAAGACCTATTGCCGGCCGGTGGCGGAAGAGGGGGCCGCCGATTCGCGTCCGCCGGCGGAGAGCCCCAGCGCCAGGACGGCGCCCGCGCGGGGACCGGCCGCGGGCCTGAGCGGCAGCGGTCTGTCGCTGCGTCTGGACAAGATCGACCGCCAGTTGGTCGAAGACGCCAACTGTCTGGAACGGCTGCGCGCCGAGATGCGCGCGTTCTTCGCCCTGCAGGCGCGCGGCGGATTGCCCGCGGTCAACGAGCCTCTCCTCGAGCTCTACCGCCAGCTGGTGGACCAGGACGTGGATGCCGGCATCGCCCGGCGCCTGGTGGAGCGCCTGCAGCAGGAAGCCCCGGGAGACGCCGGCCGGCCCGCATCGGCCCGCGAGGCTTTGTGCCGGGCGCTGGGGGACATGATCGAAACGAGCGGACCCGTTGCCCTGCAGGAGGGGCGTCCCACCGTGGTCGCCATGGTGGGACCCACGGGCGCGGGCAAGACGACCACGGTGCTCAAGCTCGCCTTCGAGTTCGTGGTCAAACAGAACAAGCGGGTGGGCGTGATCACCGAGGATGTGCGTCGGCCGGGCGCTGTCGAGCAGCTGCGCAGCCTCGATCAGTTCCTGGGGCTCCCCGTGGTCTGCGCCGAGAGCGCCGAACGGGCGCGGGAAGAGCTTGGTTCGATGCAGGCGCTGGATCTGATCCTGGTCGATACGGCCGGTCGGGCCCCCCAGAGCCAACGGGCGTGGGAAGACCTGACCGCGTTCCTCAAGGCGGTGCAGCCGGACGAAACGCATCTCGTCCTCTCTGCCGGGAGCGCGGAACGAACCCTTCTGGATGCCATCGAGCGATACGGCCCCGCGGGATGGGATCGCATTCTCCTGAGCAAGCTCGACGAGGCCGTGAGCTATGGCCCGATTCTCAACTTGGCGGATCGTTCCGCCGTGCGGTTGAGCTACGTCACGACGGGCCAGGAGTACATGGAGACGCTCCATCCGGCGGACAAGGAATCGGTGGCACAGCTCGTGCTGGGGCAGAAACGCATCGAAACGCCTCACGAGAGCCCTGCGGCCTGCACGGAGGAACTGGCTGAATCATGATGGCCCGCAAACTCGCTGGATTCCTGGCTATCCTGGCCCTGGTGGTCCTGTTCGGCGCCTGGCTGGTCAAGACCTGGCGCGGCGAACCCTCGATCCCGGTGGACAAGGCGGTGAGCTACGGTTTCACCGTTCTCGTGGTTTACTTTGTGGTTGGGGTTTTCGTGGCAAAGGTCGGCATCGGCCTCATCCAGGAGGTTTTGGCCGAACGCCGGCACCGTGAGGAAGAGCGCCGGTATCGCGCGCGAATGCGATACGAGCAGTTGCTCGGCGAAGAAGAGGGAGAGTCTGCGGGCAGCGCTTCGGCGCAGGAACCGCCCTCGGAAGCCACGTGAGGCGCTTCGACGCCGTTCGGACCGCTGCTGTTGGCCATGCACGCATGAGGAGATGACCCATGAGAGGACGCTCGGAATATCGTGGCCCAAAGAGCGATTTGACCGAACAGGAGGTCTCCGAACTCTGGGGACGGTTCACGGAGGTGCCCGAGGCGGATCAGCGGGAACCCGACATCCGGGACACATTGATCGAACACTATATGTCGCTGGTCGAGCAGACGGCCGAACGCATGGCCAAGAACCTTCCGACCTTCATCGATATCAATGACCTGATCAGTGCCGGGACCATCGGGTTGATCGATGCCATCAATCGTTTCGATCCGAGCCTGGAGATCAAGTTTTCGACGTACTGCAATCCGCGTATCCGCGGAAGCATCCTCGACGAACTGCGGCGTCTGGACTGGGCCCCGCGTCTGGTCCGCAGTCGCGTGAACCAGCTCGAGCGGAGTCGCGATGAGCTCGAGGCGGAGCTGGGGCGCCGGCCCAGCGACGAGGAACTGGCCAAGCACATGGACCTCAGCCGGGAGCAGTTTTCAGATCTCGTGAAGGAGACACAGGTCAAGAGCATGGTCAGTCTCGACCGGAAGTGGGACGAGGATGACGACCACGAGCTCGGCCAGATCGAAATGCTGCCGGACGAACGGGCGACCGACCCGCTCAACGAGCTCGCGCGCGCCGAGCTCAAGGAGGTGGCTGTGCGCGGGCTCAAGGAGAAGGAAAAGATGGTGCTCGTGATGTACTACTTCGACAACATGAGTCTCAAGGAGATCGGCGCCGTCCTGGACCTCTCCGAGAGCCGTGTCTGCCAGATCCACGCTCAGACCCTCGAGTTCCTTCGCCGGAAGTTTCTCCAACGCGAGATTTCGCCCCTCCCGGACGCGTAGCTGCGTCGGCCGCGCGCCGACCGTCGACGAAGCTGACAAGAACTCCTTGCGCACGTGCGGGGTAGGCTCTACCCTGGCAAGGGGGCACCGTGTGGCGCGGTCCCCGTGACGTCGCGGATAGGAGGAGAGGTCTATGCGGATCGGTGTGGCGGTCGGTGTCGTGGTCGGGCTTGTGGCGGCGATCGGTGCCACTGTCTGGTGGTACGCGTCGGGCGGCGGGGCGGCGAAGCCTGCGCCGGATGCGGCCCCGCCTAGCACCAGGTCTGCACGGTCTGTTCCCGACCCCGCCCCCGCTCCGGAGCAGCCAGAGGACGCGCCCGAGGAAGCGCTCCCCGCGCAGGAAGACGCGCCCGCAGCCGAACCGCACGAAACGACCAGCGTCGAGCCAGGCGAAGCCGGAACCGAAGAGGAAGCGGACGCCGCTGTGGACGGCTTCGAACGCGCGGTCGACGAGGTGCTGGCTCTGGAGGCGGACACCCAATTCTTCCCCGCCTTGCAGAAGGTGTGGGCCCTGCAGGAGGAGTACAGGGGAGAGCCGGACAAACAGAGGGCGCTCGGCGAGATCGCCGGGCGGCCTGCAGCGGGAGCGCTTGCGCGGAGCGGGACTGCGCGCCCAGGTCGAGAAACTGGGGAATCCGAACGAGGCGGTACGCGCGGTGGTGGCCGAGAAGTTCCTCGAAGCCGGCCGGGTGGGCCGCCTCTTCCTGCGCAAGGCCGTGCGCACGGGGGAGGGACGAATTGTGCGCGAGGCGGCCCGGCTGCTCGTCGAGATGCCGGATCCCAAAGGCTTCGAGCTCTTGGCGTCGCGTCTGACAGCGAACCCCGAAGGCAACGAGGCCGCCTTTTTCGCCGGCCTCTTGCGGGAGGGGTTGCGGGCCGCTTCCGAGGCTGATGGCGAGGCGCTTTCCGGCTGCGTCTCGGCGTTGTACGAGGCAGTGAGCCGCGATGGCACCTTTGCGCAGCGAAAGGCCGCAGACCTGCTCGTGCTCGTGGCCCACCGCTGGATGGCTGGCGATCCGGAGAGCGCGGCGGTGCTGCGGAATTACGTGGAGCGAGCGACGCGGGCAAACGAAGCCGGCATCCGCGCCTGGGCGTGGGGCCACGCCCAGGCGGTGGGGCTCGTGCCCGAGGGGCTCGCCGGGTGGTGGCGGTTCGATGAAGAAGGAGGGGCCACGGTGCCCGACAGTTCGGGCCGCGGCAACGACGGCACGCTCAAGGGCGGCGCCCGGCGGGCCGCGGGTGTGTTGGGCCGGGCCCTCTTGCTGGATGGCAAAGACGATGGTGTGGCCTTGGGCAACCCCGAAGCCCTGCAGCTCACGGGCGACCAGACCATCAGTCTTTGGATCCGCCCCGCCTCCCTGGGCAAGCGTCGAAATCCCTTTGCCAAGGCGTACGGAGGGGAAGCGACCATCACGGTGGAAGAGGACGGGCGGATCAACTACTACTACGGAACGTCCGGCCGCAACGCCAAACCATACCAGAGCTTCACGATGACGCATCCCGTCAAGGCCGACGCATGGACGCATCTGGTTGTGGTGCGGGACCTCGAACGCAAGAAATTGCTCTGGTACCGGAACGGTGCGGCCACGGACAAGACCGCCGCCAAGTTCCCCGAGGCCAAGCGATCCAAGGAAGCGGCCTGGATCGGGAAGGGGTACGTGGAACCCTTCCATGGACGGATCGACGATCTGCGCGTGTACGCGCGGGCGTTGACGGCGGAGCAGGTGAAGGACTTGTATGAGCTGGGGCGGCCGTAATCCGCTGCAGGGGGCCGGGCACGGGCTGAAGCATGCCGCCGGCTTTCCGGGCGCAGTTGGGGACAGGTTGTATTTCAGTTTGCAAGTGCGCTGCCGAGAATGTAAACTAGAGATAGAGATGGATCCGCTCGCAGGCGGAGACAGGAAGTAAGGCTATGCAGATACTGAACATACAAGACGGCGTCATCAAGAGCGCTCTGGTGCAGCAGATCCAGGCCCGTGCCGGGGAGATGGCACGGGTGCAGGACGTCAGCCAAGTCGCCTTTGACGACGAGATGGCTCGAAAGGCCGACGAGACCGTGGAAGAACTCAACCAGGGTGAGAACGAGGCCATCCAGGAAGAGGAGGAGCGCGGCGAGCAGCAGCAGAGGCGCCGCCGCCGGAGGAGACACGACGCCGACGAGCCCGAAGAAGAGGCCGACGATACCAAGCCCCCTCCCCACGACGCCCATCACATCGATGTCACGATCTGACTGAAGTCGTTGCCTGCCCCTGCTGCTGCCCCACCGCGCGGGGCGCAGATTCGCTCAAGACCGATAACAACGCCTGCCGATAATGCGGTATGGCCTGCCACCATCCAGACGGCGAGGGCGGCGGTGGGTCCGCACCCGGCTCCGCGCGCGCGAATGGCTGGAGGGGTTGCAATTCACGACATGACAAGGAGATCCACGCCAGCCGTTCGATTCTGCCTTTGAGACGGAGGAGAGCCCGTGTCCACGCTGACGGATGCAAACGATGGAGCGATCCATTCGTTTCTTCTGTACCTGAGCCAAGAGCGCAACATGTCCGCCCACACGGTTCGCAACTACGGCGTGGACCTGGCGCAGTTCTACGCCTTTCTGGCCGAGACCGATCGGGCCGAGCATTTCCCGGAAGGCGTGACGCACCTGTTGATCCGCAGTTTCATGGCGCAGCTCGACGAACGGGGGATGAGCAAGCAGACCGTGGCCCGCAAGGTGGCCGCCCTGCGGAGCTTCTACAAGTTCCTCATGAAGCGGGGCGTGTCCAGGCGAACCCGGCGCAGAGCGTGCGCACGCCAAAGCTGGAGAAGCGGATTCCGAAGTATCTGACGGTGCAGGAAGTCGAGCGACTGCTCGGCACGCCTGATGCTGCCACGTACATGGGGGCCCGCGATCGGGCCATTCTCGAACTGCTCTACAGCGCGGGATTGCGCACCTTCGAACTCGTGGGCCTGAACGTCGGCGACATCGACCTGGAGCGACAGACGTTGCGCACGCGCGGCAAGGGCAAGAAAGAGCGGGTCAATCCCGTGGGCCGCTATGCGATGCAGGCGATCGAAGGGTACATGCAGATGCGGCGTGAGCATCCGGACAGTGCGCGCTTCGACCCCGAACCCCTCTTCCTCAACTTCCGCGGGCGTCGTCTGACCACCCGGAGCATCCGCCGTCTGCTCGGTGGTTATGTCAGAACGGCGGGGCTTTCCGCCAACGTCTCTCCGCACACGCTGCGACACTCCTTCGCCACGCATCTGCTCCAGCGCGGGGCGGACCTGCGTGTGGTGCAGGAGTTACTCGGACACGAGAACATCTCCACCACGCAGATCTACACCCACGTGACGGCGTCGGAGATGCAGCAGGCCTACGAACGGGCTCATCCCCGTGCGGAGAAGACCATCGCTTCCGACTTCCGCAGCATGCCCGACACGAAGTCGGCTTGAGCCTGGCGTTCCCGCCCACCCGAGCGGTCGAATCGGGAACGGAGGAGGCGAGGCATCGGCGCGGCACGGGCCCTGTAACCATCCGGAGAATCAGCGTATGGCGAAGGGAAGCGACAGGACCTTGCGGGTCGTCTTCCGTGGGGTGCGGGGCAGTTACCCCGTGCCGGATGCCGCGTTCCTCGGCTACGGGGGCAACACAACCTGCCACGAGGTCCGCGCCGGTGGACGTCTGATCATCATCGACGCGGGCACGGGGGTCATTCCCCTGGGAAACGAGTTGCTCGCTGAGCACCTTCGCACGAAGGAACCCGTGGTTGGAACTTTGCTCTTCAGTCATGTCCATCACGATCACACCTACGGCTTCCTGTTCTTCAAGCCTCTGTACCTGCGCAGCACGCGGCTCGCGATCCTGGGGCACCGGACATTTGCCGGAAGCGTGCGGCAGGAACTCCGCGATATCACGGTCAGCCCCTTCCACCCGGTGGGCCTGGACGAGATGGGCTTCCAGCGCCAGTTTCACGATCTGGTGGGGGGCGAGATCCTCCGGCTGCGGGGCGACCAGGAAGCCCCCGAGATCCTGCGGGACACGGCGTCGGTGAGTCCCGCAGACGTGATCGTGCGAACCGTGGCCAACCCAAACCATACGAAACTGGGCGTACTCCACTTCCGCGTCGAATATGCGGGCAAGTCCTACGTCTTCGCCACCGACATCGAAGGCACCGAGGAAGGAGAGGAGACGTTGGCCGAATTCGCCACGGGCGCCGACCTGCTCGCCCACGACGGGCAGTATCGCGACGACGAGTACTACCGCGGCACGCCTCCCCGCCAGGGATGGGGGCACAGCACGATCCGCATGGCCTGCACGACCGCGCAGAAGGCCGCGGTCAAGCAACTCGCCATCATTCATCACGATCCCGAACACACCGATGAGCAGCTCGATGCCATGGAAGCGGAAGCCAAACAGCTCTTTCCCGCCGCGTTCCTCGCCCGCGAGAATCAGGTCGTCGATCTCTGAGCGTACGCGATCCCGACGCACGGGATTTGGGCTTGGTTCAGAACCGGGTCGCACCCAAAGGACGGTGGTTGTGGCACAGGCACTCTTGCCTGTGGAGCGCCTCACGGATTCGGCCCCAGGCAAGAGTGCCTGGGCTACAACCTGCTCCGTGTCCGGACTGCCACCCCAAACCGGACGCTTCTGAACCAGGCC
>CAZBZG010000248.1:0-7100 GCA_964496245.1 uncultured Planctomycetaceae bacterium
AGCACGGCGTGGTCGGGATCCGCGCCCACGGCGATCACCGAGAGGCTGACACCACCCGCGCGGGTGCGTTCGGCCACGGCCGCAAGCGCGGCCTCCAGTTCCGCGCCCTCCTCCTCGGTATCGCCGTCCGTCACCACGAGAAGATGCTGCCGTCGCGTGCGCGCGGGCGCGAGGCATTCGAGCGCGTGCCGGATGCCGGCGAACATGCGCGTGCCCCCGCCCGAACGCACGTCGAGCAGACGCGCGCGCAGGCGGCGGACGCCGCGCCGGCCGCCCGGCCCTTCGATGCGCAGGAGGTCGAGCAGCGTACGCGCATCCTTTGCGAAGACTACGACCCCCGCCTGGTCGCCCGCCACCAGCCTGGAGCACGGCGGTCACGGCGAGCGACAGCTTGTCCACCCGGCTGGCCGCCGTGGCCACGGGCTCGGCCATGCTGCCGGAGACGTCCAGCGCGATCACCAATCCAAGACTGTTGGCCGGCTCCAGCCGCACGGGCAGCAGGCGCGCGAGGGGAACGTCGCCCACGCGCTCCTGGTCGTACCCGCCCTTGCCCAGGCTCTGCGAACCACCGAGCACGAGGAGGCTTCCCCCCTGCTCAATCAGACGCTCCAGCACCCGGCCGCTGCCCGCGGGCAGGGCGGAAGCAGCCACGTTGTCCAACACGACCACGCCGTAGCGTTGGCTCGTCTCCGGACCCAGGGTGCCCGGGCCGCGCGCGTCGATGGCCAGCTTCGCACCCGCGAGCCACGCAGGCGGCGGGCGGCCGAGCCAGAGCACGCCGTCGCCACCGCGCACGAGCACGGCCGTGCGCATTGCGTCGTTCTCCGGTACGCGATCGCCGGCCACGCGCAGGCGTGCGGTGAACGTCTGGAGCCCCGCCGCCCGGGCCTCGGTCGCGAGTTCGATCCGGCTGCCGGCCGGCGACAGGGTCACACGCTTGCGGAGGAGCGCTTCGCCCGTTCCGTCTTCCAGCACTGCTTCGGCCTCCACCGGCCCGGCGCTGTCGGCCACGAGCGTCAGCCCGAAGGTCTCGCCTGCGTGCACGCGCCCCGGGCCCACGAGCTCCAGGGCCCGTCCGTCGGGCGCGGGCACGCCGCCGGCGGCTACGGTCTCGATGCGGGCGCCTTGGCTCGCCGCCCGGCCGGCCGTTTGCTCGGCGTCGCCCGAGGTCTCCAGCCCGTCGGACACGAGCACGATGCGCCGCCGCGTGCGGCCGGCCCGCGGCAGGGCGAGCGCCCGCTCCAGGCCGCTGGCCAGATCGGTAGCTGCGACGGGCAGGCCCTGCGGCGGCGCGCCGGTCGTGCCCGCGTCCGCTTCCAGACGCGGCCGGGCCGCCACCCAGACCGTGCGGCACTCGTCCGCGGTTTCCGCGAGCTGCGGCACGTGCGCCGGCAGCGCCCAGGCCCGGGGGCGCGCCACGCTCGCCGACACGTCGCGCACCAGGATGAGCTCGTTCCGTGCGGGCGGGGCTGTGGGCAGAACGGCGGCCAGCAACCCGGCCAGGGCTGCCGTGCCGTAGAGCAGAAGCGGCAGACGCCGCCGCGTCTGGGATGCGCGGATGCGTGCGGCGTGCAACAGACGCCTCTTCAATCGTCCGCCCGCTGGCGCCATGGCCGTGCGTCCTCCCTCCCCTGCGTACCGGGCCCTCGGCGAGCCGTTCGCCTCCGCCACTTTTGAATAGCGTCTGGATCGGCGGCGCGGTTCCCGGCATTCGCCGCCATGCAACGCGCGTCCCTCCCGCGCTCCTCTATCGCGGCCCGGCCGCGACCAGGAAACCGTTGGCGTTGCGTTGCGCGTCCGGACCTTCGTAGGGACCGTTGCGACGGCTGTTGAGCGGCCGCACTTCGAGAAGCCGGTATCCGCTCGTCTCAAACAGCTCCACGACCTCGTCCTGCGTGAAGGAGTGCAGGTAGAGATCCTGGATGCCGCGGTAGCGGGGCATGACCTTGTCCCCGCGTTCGGCTTCGTCCATCCACTGGCGGACCGAATGCCGCATCCGCTCCAGGCACCCCCGGTGGTCGCGGAAGCGGTCGTTGTGTACGTGCGCCAACATTCTGCCCCGGCTACGGAGGTGCGGCCGCAGGCTGGCGAGGACGGCCCGGCGGCGCGCCTGCGTAGAGACGAGTCCCAGCGTGCTGAACATGAAGAGCATGCCGTGGAACCGGGCGCTCGGCGCAAGCGGCAGCCTGTGGAAATCGGCCTGCACGAGGCGGGCCTCCTGTGCCGTGGCCGCCAGGTTGTGGCGCGCTTCCTGAAGCATGTGCGGACTGAGATCCAGGCCGAAGACCCGGAAGCCCCGGCAGGCCAGGAACGTCAGGTGCCGCCCCGTGCCGCACCCCAGGTCCAGGATCGCGCCGGGAGGCGCAAGATACTCGTCCAGGAAGCAGCAGTCGTACCGGAAGAGCTCGTTGTCGGCGAAATCTGTGTCATAGGTCGCGGCAATATCGCTGCTCCGCACGTAGGCCCGCACGGTGGGATGGAGCGGGTCCGTGGCATCGACGGGCTTGCACACGGCTCACTCCCACGAACCAGGCTTGCGGCGTTGTTGTTTGCGTGCCGAGCGTTCGCGCTTGCGCCGCAGCCGCTTCTCGTTCGCCGTCCGCGTGCGGCCGGTGGGCCGGCGCTTTTTTCGCGGACGCACGGCGCGCGCGAGCAGCGTACGCAGGCGCTCGAGGGCCAGCGTCCGGTTCCGCGCCTGGCTGCGGGTCTCCTCGCAGCTCACGCGGAGCACCCCTTCCTTGCTGATCCGGTTCTTGAGCGCGGCATGGATGCGCTGCTTCTGATTCGCGGTGAGGCTCGGGCTCTCATCCACCGCGAAACGCCACAGCCTGGCTGCTCACCTTGTTCACGTTCTGCCCGCCCGGCCCGCTCGCATGGGCGAACTCGACGCGGACCTCGCTCAGCGGAAGGGAGGTGTTGCGGTCGAGGACGAGGCATCGCGGTTGTCCGGCCATGGAAGTTCCCGCAGGCAACGCGTACGTGAAGATCCGTCGGGGACGGGCTGTGCGCGAAGTACACCATCGGCGCGCTTCATTATAGGCAACGATCCACCAAACCCAAGCCTGAAGCCCGCGGAAGGCCGTTTTTCCTTGACCGGCGGCGCTCGCCCGATATGCTCCCGGAGACAGTAGGCCGGTACGACGCGCGGGGCCCCTGCAGGAGCGACCGATGGCCAGACGTCCGCTACGCGCACTCTTCTTCGACGTGGACGACACCATCTACAGCACCACCGACTTCTCCCAGTCGGCTCGCCGGAACGCGGTCCAGGCCATGATCAAGGCGGGCCTCAAGACGGACGAGGAGGACTGTCTGCGGGAACTCGAAGAAGTCATTCAAGAGTTCGGCTCCAACTACGAGCACCACTTCGACAAGCTGGTGCAGCGCCTTCCGCCGGAGACCTATGCCGACGGATCGGTGGTGATCATCGTGGCCGCCGGCATGGTGGCCTACCACCAGACCAAGTTCCGGAACTTCACGCCGTACGAGGACGCGATCAACGTGCTCCGGCAGCTCAGGGAGCGCGGGCTGTGCCTCGGGATCATCACCGCGGGCGTGGACATCAAGCAGGCCGAGAAGATCGTCCGCCTCGATCTTCACCAGATCGTGCCGCCGCGGAACATCTTCATCACCGACTCGATCGGCATCAACAAGAGCAACCCGAAACTCTTCACCCGGGCCTGCAAGGCTGTTGGCGTGCCGCCCGAGAGCGCCATCTACGTGGGCGACAACGCGCCGCTCGACGTGGACGTGCCCCACCGCATCGGCATGCGGACCATCCTCTCGCAGCGCAGCGGCCGGCACGCCGAGGCGGAGGGGGAGACCCCGCCCGATCACGTGGTCCACAACTTCTGGGACATACTCGAACTGATCGACGAGCACTACGAGATCCTGTCGAACCCCTGACCATGCGCAGCAGCACGCCGAAACTCCGTTCCGAGATCAGCGCGCACCCGGTCCGGTACCAGGGCGAGCTTCTCTTCAAACTCTTCGACACCTCCGGCATCAGCAGCGCCGAGCTGGCCGTGTCGCCGCCCTCCCTCTTCGTCGCCATGCAGCTGGACGGGGCCACGTCCATCCTGGACATCCAGGACCGCTTCGCCCGGGAGACCGACGGGGTGCTGCTTCCCAGCGACAAGATCGAGGAAGTGCTCGACTCGCTCGACAAGGCCTTCTTCCTCGCGGGCGAACGTTTCGACCGCTACGAAGAGAAATTGCGGAAGGAGTTCTTCGCCGCCGAGAGCCGCCCCGCCCTCAGCGTGGGCGCATCGTACGCCGAGGACCCGGCCACACTCGGCACGGAGCTGGACACCATGCTCGCCGAGGCGCCGCCGCCCGAGGAGCCGACCCCGGCCGCGCCCCGCCCGCAGGCCGCTCCCCCCGGCATCGTCATTCCCCACATCGACTACGGCCGCGGCGCCGCCGGGTACGGCCAGGCCTACCGGGAACTGGCCGACCGCGAACCGCCGGACGCCGTGGTGATCCTCGGCACGGGTCACCGGCCCATGACGAACCGGGTCGCGATCTGCGACAAGGCGTTTGCCGTGCCCGGAGGGGCGGTGCAGAACGCCCGCGACGTGACCCAGGCCCTTCTGGAGGCATGCCGCCCCGTGGCCGACTTCGCGACCGACGCGCTCGCGCATCTGCCCGAGCACTCGATCGAACTGCAGGCCGTCTGGCTCCGCCACATCTGGAGCGACCGGGTGCGGATCGTGCCCGTGCTCGTCGGCGCCATGGAGGACTTCCTCCAGGCCGAGGCCGATCCGTCCGCGGCGGCCGGCGATCCGCAGCTTTGCGCACTCGTCGGAGCGCTGACCGACCTGCGCACCCAGGGCCGCACCCTCATGCTGCTCGCGAGCGCGGATCTGGCGCACGTGGGGCCCTACTTCCAGGACGAACGGAACGTGGACGAGCCGTACCTGAAGGAGGTGGAAGAGGCCGACCGCCAGTACCTGGCCGCGGTGGCGAGCGGCGAACCGCTGGCCGGACTCCAAGCGCTCCAGCGCGTGGAGGACCGGTACCACGTCTGCGGCGCCGGGTGCATCCACGTGCTGAACGCCGTGCTCGAAGGCGTCTCGGGTCGGCTCCTCGGCTACCACCAGGCCGCCACCCCGCAGATGCAGCAGGCGGTCACCTACGCGGCCGTGCTTTTCGAGTAGAGCCCCGCCCAGGCAAGGAACGCGGTGCCCGCGCGCCGGATCTCACCGGGCCGCACCCACACCCGGTGCTGCGGCCGGCGCCGCATCCGCGAGCTCTCGGCTCATGCCTCTCTTCCTGCCGCAGGACTGGGCGCCATGGACGTCACTCTACCCGCCAGATGGAGCCGGAGGCGGGGCTGGCCTTGCGCCACGGCTTGGGATTGGACAGGCCCACGTAGTAGACGCCATTCAACTCTTCGAGGCTGTTCGGCATGGCCGGCACGTCGAAGCTTGCCACGCGCGTCCATGCCTTCAGATCGGAAGACCGGTGAATCTCCGCCGTGAAGGCGGACGGCATCTCGGCTTCCTTCTCGCCCGTCTCTTTCGCGTCTTCCTCCTCCTGCATCTTCCAGCTGAGCACGTGGCACATGCGGTTGCGCACGACGATGTCCCGGACCGCATTCCGGCCAAAGCCTTCCACGCGCACCGCCTGCGTGAGAAGCGTGTCCGCGTCGCGATGCGTGGTTGCGAGCGTGGTGGGCCGCTTCTCGCGCTTGACCAACGGGACATCCGGCCGGACCACGAGCGTATGCCCCTTCCACCCGGAACGCTTCTGCACGATGGGGTTGATCGAACCGTCCGGCCCGACCGCGTCCGCGGTGAGCGTGTACGCCCCGCGGGGCGCCACGCGCTGGTGTGGCGGATGGATCGGAGCGCACCGCACTTCGGATCGGCTAGCCTGCGCCCTGCTCCCGCCTGCCTCCAGCAGGGTCCCGTGGCCGGCCATCCTACGCGATTCCATCGCCGGACGCCAGGGAATCTTCGCGGTCGGCGCCTCGGGTTGACGCGCACGCGGAAACCCGTGCCGCGCCCGCGTCAGGAGCCCGTGGCAGCGCGGGCGCGGCTCGTCCCTTTCGTTTCTTTGGCCATCGCAGTATACTCAGAAGTCGCAGGAGACGGACATGGACACACCCGATCACCCGCCCGCGCCCTCACCCGCGTCTTCCCGCAGAGCGGCCGTGGCCGGCGGTCTCATCGGTGTGGCGGCGGCGGGCGCGGTTGCGCTGCCGCTGCTCGTTTTGGCCTACGGCTGGGGCAGGAACCGGGGCGCCGTCCTGGAGCGCCAGCGCACGCGCGTCCGCGAAGCCGTGGTCTGCCCCGCGGACGCGCCGGACACCTCCGCGACCACGGAGGCGACCGCCGACAACGACGTCGGCGAGGGCGCGCTTCACGCGTCCAACCGGACGGAAGCGCAGATGGCGACGGCGGCGCGGACCCAGGACGTGGCCGACGCCCCGCCCAAGCGGCGCGCCATCGCCCTGCACGCCCTTGACTGCGTGCGCCTCACCTGGCCCATGGAGCTCTTGCAAGAGAGCGAAGCCGTAGACCACCCCCACATCCGCTTGCGCGAGGGCGCCAACCGGTTCGCGCATCCCGGCCGGGGCGTATGCGAGTTCGCCTTCCGCACCAGGAAGGCGGCGTCCGTGACCCTCTATGTCCGCTGCCGCGGCATGGACGAGTGTTCCAACTCGCTCCTCTGCCGCGTGAACGGCGGCCGCTTCACATACATTCCTTTCGGCAAGCAGTACGGCGAATGGTGCTGGCGACCGGCCTATCGCCGCTTCCACCTCCAACCCGGCCTGCACCGGCTGACCCTGCAGGCGAGCGAAGACGGCATTGTGTTTGACCGCGTGGTGCTGACCTCGCAGCCGCCCACCGACCCGGCCACCATCAAAGACAAACTCGACCGCGTGGCGCGCAAGCCCGCCCCCCGATTCGACCGCCTGCCTCTGGCCTCGCCCACGCTCTCGGCCATCGGCGGCATCAGCGCCGAGGCCATGCCCATTGGCTCGCTCATGATCGGCAAGGGGCACACCAACACGCTCACAGTCTTCCTCCGCCTCAACCGGGAGGCGCCGGCCAAAGGCGAAGTGCGCCTGCGCAGCCGGCGCGGGGGCGGTCGAC
>CAZBZG010000249.1:0-7018 GCA_964496245.1 uncultured Planctomycetaceae bacterium
CATCCGCATCGCCGGCGCTCCGGCATGTGTTCACCTATTTGCAATGGGCTGTACTGAGCAACCACGTGCGGCTCGCATGAGCGAGGGCCGCGGCTGGTTGGATCTGCCCACCAGGAGCGTGGCTTGCCACGCCGTGCTTGACCGTGTACCCTACATGTACGGAATCGACACCACATTCGATATGGCGCGTTGGCGCTGGACGGCGCGGCTGCGCTGAGCGGATCGGACCCCCATGGCCCAGACCACGATCATCGACGGCGTCTACACCCTCCGCAAGAAGGTCGGGCAGGGGGGCATGGCCGCCGTGTTCCTGGCGGACGTGGACCTGACGCGGTTCGATTACTCGGTCCTCTACGCCTACACGCAGGTGCAGGCCGAGTCGCATGCCCAGCGCCGGGCCAAGGCTGAGGCGTTTGCAGCCGAACTCAAGACCAAGGAGCTCGACCCGGCCACGGTGCGGGCGATCCTGGAGACCCACAAGATCCCGCTGCCCGCCGAGACCGTGGCGGTCAAGGTCTGTACCGCCTCTGCCATGCAGGAGCGTTTCGAGGGCGAGTGGAAGAATCTGCTCTGTCTCAACCATGACAACGTGGTCAAGGTCTACGGCGGCGGCACGTACATGAAACGTCCCTATTACGCCATGGAACTGCTCGAGGGGATGGTGCCGCCGGCGGAGATCACGCAAAAGTGCTCGATCGGGGAGAAGCTTGAGATCGTGGCTCAGGCCGGGCGGGGCTTGTCGTACCTCCACGGGCACGGCCTGGTCCACCGCGACGTGAAGCCGGACAACCTGGTGACCTGCCGTCGGCCGGACGGCACGCTCGCGGTCAAGGTGACGGATCTGGGCATCGCCAAGGACCTGGAGGCCGAGGGCGAGCTGACCCAGACCGGCGCCACCATGGGCACGCCGTACTACATGGCGCCCGAGCAGCTGAAGTCCTCGCGGGACGTGGACCACCGGGCCGACGTCTACAGCCTGGGCGCGAGCCTGTACGAATTCATGACCGGCAAGCGACCGTTCCACGACAAGACCACGGTCTACGAGATCATCGCCACCGCCCACCTCGGCCAGCGGCCGGCCGCGCCTCGGGAATTGACCCCGAACCTGCCCGAACCCATCAATTCCATGATCCTCACAGCCATGGAGCCGGACCTCGGTCGCCGGTATCCGGATGCGGATGCACTGGCGCAGGATCTGGAGACCTATGCATCGCTCGAGGCGCCCGCAGTCTTGCAGGCGAATCGGTTTGGGCAGGTGTCGCCCTCTCCGGAGGCGTCGGCGCTGGGCCAGGGGCGCTACGGCTTTGAGACGCTGCGACAGAAACCGGCTGCGGCGGGCGGGGAAGGCCGACGGTCGTCCCGACGCAGAACGGCGTCCAGCAGACGCAAGCGGGCCACAGCCCGCAAAAAGCCCGCGGACGCGGGGAGGGGCGCAAAGCGCAATCTGTGGATCGGCGGCGGTGTTGCGGCTGGCCTGCTCCTGCTGGCGCTTGTCTACGCGCTGCTCGGCCCGGCCACGCGGACCGCGGACTCGCGTCCTTTGGATGAGGCGGAGTCGGCTGCCGGGGAGCCCGGCACCACGGATGACCGGACCGCGGGTGGGCAAGCCGAGGCAGCGGAAGCCAGCGCGGAGGCGGCCGGGTCCACCGACGTCGAACCGGTCGCGGACAAGGCTGAGGAGCACGAGGCGCCGGAGAAGGCCGAGCAAGCCGACGGTCCGCGCGACGAGACGAAAGCGTTCGCCGGGCACCGGTACAAGGTGTTCGCGGCCGATAAGATCACGTGGCGCGACGCGGCGAAGCGCTGTCAAGAGATGGGCGGTACGCTCGTGCGTGTCGGTAGCCGCAACGAGGCGCGCTTCCTGCTCGACTCGGCGTTCGCAGCACGGGGCGGCCCGCGGTCCCTCTGGCTGGGGGCCGTGGACGAAGAGCGCAACGGCACCTGGCAGTGGACGGACGGAACCCCGGTCGATTTGTCGCTCTTTGACAACAAGGCGCTCCTGCTGGACCTGCAGGGAACCCAGCGCCGGGACTACCTGTGCCTGCTCCACGGCGGGCGCGTGACCTGTCGGCAGAACGGCATGGGCTGCGGGGGCTTCATCTGCGAGTGGGGACAACCGCGGGATCGGCCGGCGCTGGCCAGGGACGCGTTCACGAACTCGATGGGCATGCGTTTCGTCAGGATTCCGGCGGGGAGCTTTTTGATCGGCTGCTCGGACGCGGATGTGGAAAAGCTGGTTGCACAAGGCGTGACGGCCAAGCATATCGGGCGCGTCGCGCGCGCGCAGCCGCAACACAAGGTGACATTGACGCGCGATGTGTTCATGGGCGCGACCGAGGTCACGGTGGGCCAGTTCAGGCAATTCGTGCAGGCGACCGGCTACGAGACGGATGCCGAGCGGGCTGGGTATTCCTGGGTGCATGGTTCGGGGATGAAGAAGGGTGCGAGCTGGCGGAAGCCTGGCTTCGAGCAGACGGATGCGCACCCCGTGGTGTGCGTCAGCTGGAACGACGTGGGTCGCTTCTGCAACTGGCTGAACCGGCCGGGGAATCCGGAAGCCAAGGACTGGACCTACCGGCTTCCTACGGAAGCCGAATGGGAGTACGCGTGCCGCGCGGGAACGACTACGCTCTTCCCGTGGGGGGACGAGCTCTCAGCCGGAGACGACCTCTACAACGGGGAAGGGGCGGAGGACGGATACGCGTGTACCGCGCCCGCGGGTTCTTTCGAGCCCAACGGATTCGGGCTGTACAACATGGTGGGCAATGCCAGCGAATGGTGCCAGGATTATACGTACGAGCGCTACGAGGCCGGCGCGGTCGACGACCCGGTCAATACCACCCCGAACGAGCGGGGCGGGCACATCCGCCGGGGAGGCCCGTGGTACACCACGCTTCCCTACGTGGCTTGCCGAAGCTGGAATTGGTCGGGCGCCAAAGGGAGCGGCAACGGCCAGGGCTTCCGGCTCGTGGCTGTGCCCACCGCGGAGGAGAAGGCCGAAGCCGCGCCGGAGGGAGCAGAGCCGGAAGCGAGGGCAGAGGAGGCGGAAGCGGACCAGGCGAAAGACGAACGCCCGGGCGGTCCGCCGGCGGACGCCGTGGTCTTCGGCGAGCACCTGTATAAGATGATCGAGCAGAAGAAGATCGGCTGGCATGATGCCCGGAAGCAGTGCGAGGCCATGGGCGGGCGTCTCGCCTGCATTGAGACCGCCGAGGAGCAGGCGTTCCTGGCGCAGCTGACCGAGGGCCGGCTCGTCTGGATCGGGGGAACCGACGAACAGGAGGATGGCACCTTCCGCTGGCTGACCGGCGAGGAAGTGAGCCGCGACCTCGACGGCGCGCTCTGGCGCGTGAACAACGAGGAGCGCGACTACCTGGCCATCAGCAAGGGCGGCGGCTTGAATCCGCGCAACAAGAGCGGACACCATCCCGGGTTTTCGACGCACTGGGTCGACGGGTTCGTCTGCGAGTGGGAGAAGGACGGGGCGGCGGCCCAACCCGGAAGCGCGAACGCGGAGGACCGTGGAGGCCGTGCGCCGGAGCCCGAACGCGAGGCGCAGGTCGACGCGCTCAAGACGGTGCGGGAGGCGTTTGCCAAAGATTATGCCAGGCAGGACAGCGGAGCCCAGGCCGCCCTGGCGGACAAGCTGCTGGCGCATGCGATGCAGGGGGACGACGGCACGCCGTTGCAGTACGTATGCCTGCGGGAGGCCTGCCGGCTGGCTGGCGCGGCCGGACGCGTGGAGCTGGGGCTGCAGGCGGCCGAAGCCGTGGGGCGGCTCTTTGACAAGGATGGGCTGCGGCTCAAGCTGCACATGCTCGAGGCGAACGGCCAGGCCGTGCGCGCGTACGAAGGGACGTCGGCACTGGCCGAGGCGTACCTCTTCCTCGCGGACGAGGCTCTGCGCGCGAACGATTGCGACCGCGCCGCAGGTGCCGTGGGTGCGGCCGAGACGTACGCCAAGCGGACGCAGGACTGGGACCTGGTCGACCAGGCAAAGGCGCGGGAGGCGTACGCGGATGCGCTGCAGAAAGCGGCCTCGCGCATGAACGAGGCGCGGGCAGAGCTCGCCGAAGATCCGGACGATCCGCAGGCGAATCTGACCGCGGGGAAGATTCGCTGCTTTCTGCAGGAGGATTGGGACGCCGGCCTCCCTCTTTTGGCAAAATCGGCCGACGCGGACATGAAGGCGCTGGCGACAAAGGAACTGGCGAGCCCCGATGGGCCGGAAGTGTTTGTCGCGTTGGGAGATGCGTACTGGGCACAGTCTGCAAAGCAGGAGAACGAGGCCATGCGTGCGGCGCTCAAAGGAAGGGCCGCGCACTGGTACGACAAGGGGCTTCCAGCCCTGGACGAGATCTCCCGTGCCAAGTACGAGAAGCGCATCGCCGAAGCGGGCAAGGCCTTCGGCCGGGGACGTGCGCTCGGCGTGACCGCGCAGAAGCTCGTGGTCTGGAACGCGAACAACGCACACAAGAACAACTGGGGCACCCGCAGGTGCGACGTGTCTCTCCGCCGCGCCAACGAAACGGTGTGGAAGCGGGAGGGGGTCGAGATCGCGTGGCGGGAAGACGAGGATGCAGCCACGGCGATTCGTCTGCCCAAAAAGCGCTTCGATGCCGTACGCATCGCGGTCACCGCGTGGACCGGCCGGGGCGGCGCGCTCGTGGAGGTGGAGCTCCGACGCGGGGATCGCAACCTTTGCGACAGTGCTACGGTGCTGGCCAGCGCGAGCGACGGCGCGGAGCCGCAGTACGGGCCGCGTACGCTGTTGGACGGCGACGTCTCCTCCGCAAGGAAGTCGGGGTGGTATTTGCCGCGGAAGACGGCGGGCTGGGTGGAGCTGCGGGTGCCGACCGCGATCATCCCCGATCGCTTTGCACTGGATGTGGTGACGACCACGGGAAGCCACAAACACGCGGGCACGGACAATCTTCCCATGCACCTTCTGGTGAACGGGCGGGAGGACGCGCGGTTCCGGCTGGAGAATCCCGATGTCAATGATCGCGAGAGGAACGCAGTCGACGCCTTTCGCGACCTGTGCGAGAACCTGTCGTTGTCCGAGGTGGAAGACCTGAGGCTGGTCGTGGACGGCAAGGACGCGTGGTTCTGCGAATCCGTGGAGTTCCGTTTCCGCAGTGCACACCGCACCAGCCGAGCGTATGTCTTTCCGGTCGGGTGCTGGTTCTCCGGGGAGCTCGCGGACATTCGCGATCCCGAGACCCTGGCGATCCAACGGAAGGTGTTCGAGGTGAAGCCGCGGATCTGGTAGGCGCGGGCGCGGACGGCAGACAAGCGCCGCGCACGCAGAGAGAGACAGCGAGAGGCACCGCGGCCGGACCGAGGCCGCACAGAAAAGGGAGCGCGACCCATCATGCCCATGACTCTCACCGTCACCGCCGGCCCCATGGAGGGGAAGGTCTTCGCGTTCGACGAGCACGACACCTTCATCTTCGGCCGCGCCAAGGCCGCGCACTGCCGGATCACGGGCGACAAGGCGGTCAGCCGGCACCACTTTCTGCTGGAGGTCAATCCGCCGCACGCGCAGATCAAGGATCTGGGCAGCACCAACGGCGTGGTGGTGAACGACACCAAGTACGGCGGCCGCAAGGGCGGGGCGGGCAAGACCGCACAGCTGAAGGACGGGGACACGGTGCGCGTGGGCAAGACGTCGTTCGTGATCCAAGCGGAGGCCGAGGACCTGTACAAACCGACCGAGGTTACCCCGGCAGCGGAAGCGCCGGATGCGGCCGCGGAAGGGGGTGAGGAGCCGGGCACAGGTGACATGCTGCGCGACATGGTGGCCGAGGTCGTCAGCCAGGGCGGACTGGACGGCGCCCCCAGCATCCCGGGGTACCAGGTGAGCCGCAAGCTCGGCGAAGGCGGCATGGGCGCTGTCTACCTGGGGACCCGGGCGGAGGACGGAGACGAGGTCGCCATCAAGGTCATGCTGCCGCGCGTGGCCGTGGACGAGCATGCGAAGAAGGCGTTCCATCGCGAGATCGCCGTGACGCGGGACTTCGAGCATCCGAACATCATCCGCTTCTTTGACGACGGGTTCGTGAACAACATGTTCTACCTCGTGCTGGAGTACGTCTCCGGAGGCGACCTCCAGGCGCTGACCAAGAGCGCCGGGGGCAAGGTCTCCTACAAGGAGGCCGTGCCGCTCATGCTCCAGGCGCTCACGGGGCTGGCCTATGCCCACGAACAGGGGTATGTGCACCGCGACATCAAGCCGCAGAACATCCTGCTCGACATCCAGGGCGGCAAGCGCGTGGCCAAGGTCTCGGACCTGGGGCTCGCCAAGAACTTCGATCGCGCGGGCCTGAGCGGCTTCACGGCCACGGGAGCGGCGGGCGGCACGCCCGCGTACATGCCCAAGGAACAGATCATCGACTTCAAGCGAGCGCGGCCGTCGTCGGACGTCTTCAGCATGGGCGCGACGTTCTACAACATGCTGACCGGTTCCTACGTCTACAACTTCGAGAAGTACGACGAAGCCATGATTGCGATCCTGGAGGGCGACGTCTGTCCGATCGCGGAGCGCGATCCGTCCTTGCCGCGGCCGCTCGCCAAGGTCATCGACAAGGCGCTCGCGCCGGAGATGGACGAGCGTTTCCAGGATGCCGATGAGATGCGCCAGGCCCTCAAGCGCATTCTGCGCTGAGGCCGCGGGACCATGCAAGGGAGCGTCCATGGAGGACAGGGCGGGCGGGGTGGTGCGTGTCGGCCGGGCCACCGATGTGGGCAAGGTGCGCAGCGAGAACCAGGATGCGCTCCACGTGGATGAGGACAATCGCCTCTTCCTCGTGTCGGACGGCATGGGCGCGCAGGCTGCCGGCGCGCTCGCCAGCGAGATCGTCACCAAGGTCCTGCCGCGCATGATCCAAAAGCGCCTTTCGGAAGCGCGTGAAGCGGGGCGCCCGGGGATCGCCGAGCTTTTCCAGATGTGTGTGAGCCGTCTGAACGAGCAGGTGGTGGAGCAGACCGCATCCGTGCCGGGCGTGGAAGGGTTGGG
>CAZBZG010000250.1:0-7012 GCA_964496245.1 uncultured Planctomycetaceae bacterium
CCTGATGCGCACGATCCCGGAGCGGATCGACGAGACGGATGGCATCGCGTTTGCGGGCGAGATCACCCTGATCCCGGGCGGCGAACGAGCCAAGAACGGCCTGGCCGTGGTCGAGCAGGTGGCGCGCCTGGCGGCCCATCACGGCGTGGACCGGCAATCCTATGTTCTGGCGATCGGGGGCGGCGCCGTGCTCGATGCCGTGGGGCTGGGGGCTGCGCTCGTGCATCGGGGCGCACGCTTCGTGCGCATGCCGTCCACGGTGCTTGCGCAGAACGACGCGGGGATCGGGGTCAAGAACGGCGTGAACGCCTATGGGCAGAAGAACTTCCTCGGCTGCTTTGCGCCCCCGCACGCCGTAGTGAACGACCTGGACTTGCTGGACACCCTCTCCCTGCGGCAGTGGCGATCGGGCATCGCCGAAGCCGTCAAGGTGGCGTGCATCAAGGACGCGGGCTTTCTAACGTTCCTGGAGGAACACGCCGCCGCTCTGGCCCGCCGGGCGCGCGCCCCCATGGAGACGCTGGTCCGTACATGCGCGCGGCTCCACATGGAGCACACCCGGACGTGCGGCGACCCGTTCGAGACCGGCAGCGCCCGGCCGCTCGACTTCGGCCACTGGTCGGCGCACTGGCTGGAGATGGCCTCGGGCGGAACGGTCACGCACGGCGAGGGGGTGGCCATCGGACTCGCAATCGACGTGCTCTACGCCCGTCGCCAGGGCCTGGTCGCGGCAGCGGACGTCGCCCGGGTGCTGGCGTGCCTTGAAGGAGCCGGTTTCGCGCTCTGGCACGACCTGCTCGAAGAAAAGGACGCCCGCGGCCGCGCCACAATCTTCGCCGGCTTGGACCGGTTTCGCGAGCATCTCGGCGGTCGGTTGACGCTGACTCTGCCCGGGCCGCTCGGCCAACGCCACGAGATCCACGCGGTCGATCTGGCGTGCATGAGCGAAGCCATCGACGCGTTGCGAAAACGCGCGCGGTGACGCGAATCGCGCGCAAGGGCTCGCGACCGCAAAACATCCTTGAATCGGAGGCAGCGGATTCCTACTATGATAGGTGCCGCTGCATGGGTAGCGGCCCGTACCCAATTGCCTCGCCTCGTGCGGGGCTTTTTCTTGTCTCTCTGAGAATCGTGCGGGATGCGTCAGCCGGCGCTGCGGATGGTGGCTTCCACCTTCTCACGCATGGCGTCGCGGAACTCGGGCGTGCGCGCCTCGAGGTTCAGGCGGAGCACCGGCTCGGTGTTGGACGGGCGCACGTTGCACCACCAGTCCTCGTGCTCGATGGAGAGCCCGTCGAGGTGGAGGACCTCCTTGGCGCCTTCGCCGAAGGCTTCTTCCACGGCGCGGAGGCAGCTGTCCTTGTCCTCGACTTCGAAGTTGATCTCGCCGGTGGCGTAGTACTTGCGGTAGGGCGCGACGAGTTCCGAGATGGGCTTGCCCGTCTTGCTCATGAGGGTGAGCACCGTGAGCATGGCCATTTCGGCGTTGTCCGTGTAATGGATGTCGCGGAAGTAGAAGTGTCCGGACAACTCGCCGGCGAAGACCGCGTTGTGCTCGCGCATGGTGGCCTTGATGTAGGAGTGGCCGACCCGGCTCTTGATCGGGGTTCCGCCGAGGCGTTCGATCTCCTCGGCTACGATCCAGGAGCTGCGCAGGTCGAAGATGATCGTCGCGCTAGGCTCCCGCTCGAGCATCTCGGCGGCGATCAGGGCGGTGAGGGCGTCGCACGGAATCAGGTCTCCCCGCTCGTCCACGTATATGCTGCGATCGCCGTCGCCGTCGAGCGCGACACCCAGGTCGGCCCCCGTCTCCTTCACGCGCGCGATGAGGTCCTGCACGTTTTCGGGTTTGAGGGGGTTGGCCTCGTGGTTCGGGAAGGTGCCGTCGGGCTCAAAGTAGAGGCGGATCAGTTCGCAGGGAAGCTTGGCGAACAGCGGCGGCACAAAGGCGCCCATGACGCCGTTGCCCGCGTCCACGACCACGGTCTGGGGCTTGATCTGGCCGGCGAATTTGAGGAGATGGGCTCGGTAGTCGGAGCCCACGTCCCGCGTCTGGACGCTGCCCTCTTCGTCGCCGGGGGTGAGCGTGCCGCTCTCGACCAGCTTCTCGATCTCACCCAGTCCCGTGTCATAGGAGACCGGAATGGCGTCCTTGCGGCAGAACTTGCAGCCGTTGTATTCGGCTGGATTGTGGCTGGCCGTGATCTGGATGCCGCCGTCGGCTTTGCAGAAGGCGGTGGCGAAGTAGAGCATGGGCGTGGAGGACATGCCGATGTCGATGACGTCGGCCCCGCCCTGGGTCAGCCCCTTGATGAGCGCTTTGCCCAGGGGCGTGCTGCTCTCCCGCATGTCGCGGCCGACCACGACCTGCTTGGCGTTGAGGACCTTGACCGCGGCCAGACCGATCTTCTTGAAGAGCTCCTCGTTGATCTGGTCCGGAACGGTGCCGCGGATGTCGTAGGCCTTGAACACCCCCATGGATCATCCCTCCGCCGAATGGATGCCGCGTCTTCGAACACGAAGAGCGCGAAGGACTCGGCTCGCCGAACGCGCATTCTAGCAAAGCACTTAGGCTCCGCAAGCGAAAAGGCCTTTTTTGATTGCCGGGGGGAATGGACGTACGTACAATCCATCCACCCTCGCGACTTCGCATGAAAAACCCGGGAAGGTGCGAGGTGTCTAGGGATCGATCTGACAGGAGGTTGCAGATCATCCCCCCCCACCACGCGTCCTGAGGAGGAATGCAATATGCACTGTCGAAAACCGTCCCTCTGTCTCGCCATGGCGCTCGTCCTGATCCTGTGCGCGCGGGGAGCGCGGTCCGGAGAGCCGGAGGAGACGGAACGCGCGGCGTCGAAGGCGGGCGTTTTCGGCCCGGACTTTTCCGATGGCCTGCTCGAGCGCAGGGCCGTGCTCGAGGCGGCTGAAGAGGTCACCGCCGAGCGCCATCCCAATGCGGACGATGTCCTGGTGGACGACCACATCCGCGTGCAGTACAACGCGGACGGCACGTCCGTCACGTGGGACGACTGGTATGTCAAGATCCTGACCGAGAAAGGGCGCAAGAAGCGCGCTCTTCTGTCCCTCTACTTCACCCAGCCCTATTCGCTGCCCGAGGACGTACAGGTCCGATGCCTCGAATTGATCAAGCCGGACGGAACGGTCCAAGCCGTGGACGTCGCCCGGCAGAGCCGCATCACGATCAACCGTTCCCAGATGGCGGCCAACATCTACAATCCCAAGAGCAAGATCCTGCAGGTGACCGTGCCCAATCTGGAGGTCGGGGACGTGGTCCACTACATCACGTACAAGCGTGTCCGTCATCCCCGGGTCAAGAACGTCTGGGCCGATCTGCAGATCTTCGAGTACACGAGCCCCATCCAGCACTACATCTACGAGGTGCTCGCCCCCCCCGACCGTCCGCTCAAGCGCATCGAACTCAAGGACGAGGTCGCGGGGACCGTGGTGCACGCGAGCGGGGAGAAGGACGGGGTTCTCACCTATCGGTGGGAGGTGCAGAACGTGCCCCGCATGTTCCGCGAGCCCCGTATGCCGAGTCTGTCGCGGGTGGTGCAGCGCCTGCTCATCAGCACGGCGCCCGACTGGAAGACCATCTCCAAGTGGTACTGGGCCATCTCCGAACCGCACTACGAGGTCACGCCCGCGCTCCGGGCCAAGGTAAAGGCCCTGACCGAGGGGGGCGAATCGTCCCAGCAGAAGCTCGAGGCGCTCTTCACCTTCGTCAGCCAGAGGGTCCGGTATCTGGGCATCACCAAGGAGGACACGGCGCCCGGGTACGAGCCCCACGATGTGGCCGACACCTTCGAGAACCTGGCCGGCGTCTGCCGGGACAAGGCCGCGCTGCTCGTGGCCATGCTGCGCGAGGCCGGTTTTCAGGCTTACCCGGTCCTCATCCACACGGGCGACAAAAAGGATCCCGACGTGCCGCTGCCGTGGTTCAACCACGCCATCGCGTGCGTGGAGAACGAGGACGGGACGTATGTCCTCATGGATCCGACCGACGAGAGCACCAAGCAGCTCCTGCCGGCCTACCTCAACGACAAGAGCTATCTCGTGGCCAAGCCCGAGGGCGAAACCCTCAAGACCTCGCCCATCGTGCCGGCACGGGAGAACCTGATGCGCATCCATACGCGGGGCCGGATCGACGCGGCCGGCGATCTCCAGGCCGAGAGCGTGCTGCACTTCGACGGGCAGAACGACAACGGCTATCGGGGATGGTTCGCCCGCATCAAGCCGAGCGAGCGGCGGCGATACTTCGAGGCCGTGGTCAAGCGGGTGGTGCCGGGCGCGCGCCTCACCCGCTTCGCTCTCACCCCGCAGGACATGCAGGACACGTCCGCGCCGCTCCGTGTGGAGCTGGGATTCGCCGCTTCCAAAGTGCTTGTGGCCGGCGACGACACCCGCATGCTGCTTGTGCCCGGCTTCGGTACGCGGGTGGGGTATGCCAGTTTCATCCTGCAGGGGACGGGCTTGGAGAAGCGGGAGTACCCGCTCAAGACGGACATCGCCTGTGGGGTGGAGGAGCAGATCACACTCGAGCTCGATCCGGCGGTGGGCGCGATCGCATCGCTGCCGAACGACCCGCCCATCGAGAGCGAGACCCTGACCTGGAAGCGGGCCTTGCTGCACAAGCAAGGCACCCTCACGGGCCGCAGCACGTTCCTGCTGAAGGTCGTGGAGTTCAGTCCCGCCCAGTACCTTGCGCTCAAGAAGACCTTGCGCACCATCGAATACAACGGACGGAAGATGCCGATTCTCAAGGCCGAAGGGGACGCCGTGCCGCCGCGCCGCCAGGGGCTGATCGGCCCTGGCGTGGATGCCGTGATCCTGGAGGCGGACATCGCCTACGCGCTTGAGGACGAACGGAACTGGACCGAGACGCGTTCGGTCAAGAAGAAGATCCTCACCTATGCGGGCAAGAAGCGCTACGCCGACCTCCGGGTGGGGTACAACGAGGCCTGGGAAACGGTCGAACTCGTCCGAGCCGTGGTGCGGGCGCCCGACGGGAGCGTCAAGGAAGTGGCCGAAGAAGAGGTGAACCGCATGGACGCCGGCTGGGTGGGGGCCGCGCCGCGGTACCCGGCCAGCAAGACGCTGGTGGTGAGTCTGCCGGCCGTGGACGTGGGGAGCGTCATCGAGACCACGATCGTCAAGACCCACAAGGACAAACCCTTCTTCGCCGCACGAGAATCCTTCCGCGCCTTCGAGCCGATCGTGAAGAAGACGGTACGTGTACGCGGACCGCGCGGCCTGGACCTGCAAGTGCTCAAGACGGGGAACGACCCGGTCGGCTCGCGCATCGCGCGCAGCGGGCCCCTGCGCCCGATCGCCGAACGCCGGGAGCGCGACGACGAGGGCGCGGTCTTCACCTGGACCGCGACGAACGTCAAGCCGGTCAAGCGGGAACGGCGGCTTCCGCCCTGGTACGGTTTCGCGCCCACGGTCTTCGTCTCGACCGGCGACTGGCGGGGCTATGCGGATACGGCCATCCGCGCGCTGCGACGGGCGGCGGCACGGCAGTCCGCGGCCACGGCCAAAGCCCGCGCACTCGCGGCCGATCTGGAGGGCGAGGGCGAGCGCGTGCGCGCTGTCCGCGACTTCCTGGTGCGGAGCATCCGCCTCGCTGGACCGGCGCTGGACGAGGTGCCCTTCTCGGCCGTCACGCCGGCCGACAAGACGTTGGCCGAGGGGTATGGCAGCAGCGCAGACCGGGCCGTGCTCTTCTACGCCATGCTGCGGGCCCTCCGCCTGCGCCCCGCCTTTGTGCTCGCATCGCGCGCTAGCCGGGTGGAGGCTCTCCAGCGTCCGCTCCGCGAGGTGCCGGATCCGGGCTGGTTCGGCGAGGTCCTGGTGCAGGTGCGAGCGGGCGAGGCGGACGTGATCCTCAACGATACGGACCAGTACGCCGCGCTGGGCGCTACGCCGCACCACGGCCGTCCGGCGCTCGTGGCGGGGGGCGCGATCATCTCCATCCAGGCGCCCGAAGCGCTCCGGGACCGGTCCGAAGTCGCGTACCGCGTCCGCCTCGAACCCAGCGGCGACGCGGTCATCGAGCGCGAGAAGCGGTTCTACGGGACGGCCTACGGCCGGCGGCGGAAGTTCTTCGCCGAGCTGCCGCCCGAGGAGCGGCGGCGCGCATACCAGAAGATGGTGGCTGAAGTGAGCCAGTCGGCCGAGCCGGTAGGAGACCTGGTGACTGCGTTCGATGCGTATCCGGGACGGGAGGCGTTCCGCGTGCGATGGAACCGGTTCGCGGTGCAGGACGGCGATTACCTCTATTTCCGGCTCCCGGATTCCTTCGCTGATCTGTTCCGTTTCATGTCCGACACGCGGGAGAATCCCCTGTATCAGGACGATCCGCAGCGCCACGAAATCCGCATGCACATCGAACTGCCCGCGGAATTCGCGCCGACCAAGTTGTTGCCGCCGCCCGTGATCTGGGACGGTCCCGTCGGGCGGGTCACGGTCAAGCACATCGAGGAAGAGGCGTCAGACGACGCGGCGGGGGCCTCGCCGCTGGCGCTCACCTTGTCGGCCGAGTTCGCGCCCGCCGTGATCCAGGCGGATCGCTACGAGGAACTGCTCGAAATCATGCGTGAACTCAGTCACCCCCAGGCGCGCACCGTGCTGCTCGCCCGTCCCCCCTCTGACCGCCCGGCGCCCGCCGAGGAGGCTGGGGGAGGCGAAGCCGAAGAGCGCGAGGACGCGACCGTCATTGCGCCGGCGGACGCGGACGACTGAGCGCTGCCGGTTGGCGGGGGGCGAACGGCCGCGGCCGGTCGAACCATGCCGTCACTCGCAGGCGTTGTTCGGCGTGGCCGGTCGCTTGAGCTGCGCTTCGTAGTCCGGGTTGGGCTCCGGGAACTTGGCCTCGATCTCGGTCTGCCATGCCTTGAGCTGGTCGCGGAGCGCCCGCACGCGGTCCGGGAATTTGTCCGCCCGGTTGCGCACCTCGCTCGGATCTTCGCGCAGGTTGTAGAGCTCCAGGCGC
>CAZBZG010000251.1:0-1386 GCA_964496245.1 uncultured Planctomycetaceae bacterium
GTGATCAGCTGTCGGCCGATCGGCTGCTCGGGGCCTTGCGCATCGTCTTTGGGGTGGAGCCGGCCATGCGGCGCCCCCGGCGAGGGCAGACCGCCATGGTCAGCCGGCCCTGGCGCTTCTAGCGCGCTTCGGTGGATTCCAGAAACGCTCGCCACGCCGGCAGGCTCTCGCCGATTCCCTGTCTGAGGTCCTTGCAGGAGTGGTCGAAGCCCGCCTGTCGCAGCCGTTCCAGATCCGCTTCCGTGAAGCTCTGGTAGCGCCCCTCCAAGGCAGCGGGAAAGGGGATATACTCGATGCGGCCGCTTCCGAGGAGGGCGATGGCCGTGCGCGCGACCTCGTTGAAGCTGCGGCTTGTGCCGGTGCCCACGTTGAAGATGCCCTGCACGGGCGGGGCATCGAGGAAGAAAAGATTGGCGGCGATGGCGTCGTCCACGTGGATGAAATCCCGGCGTTGTTCGCCGTTGGCGAATCCGTCGGTCCCTTCGAACAGACGGACCACGCCGCTAGTCAGGAGCTGCCGCACGATCTGGAAGACCATGGAGGCCATGCGGCCCTTGTGCACCTCCCGCGCGCCGTAGACGTTGAAGTACCGGAGGCCCACGAGTGGACTGGGAGTGCCCGCGAGCAGCGGGCGAACGTGGTTGTCGAAGGCGAGCTTGGATGCGGCGTACAGGTTGACGGGTTCTTCGTTGTCGGGGACTTCGGCCGCATCCCGGTGCGTGCCATACACGGCCGCGCTCGAGGCGTAGATGAACGGGAGTCCGCGGGCGCGGGCATGGTCGAGGAGCTCGACCGAAAAGGCGAAGTTGTTGTCCATCATGTAGTCGCGGTCGGTCTGGAGGGTGTCCGCACAGGCGCCCTGATGAAGAATGGCGCGGATGTCCCGGGGGAGCGTGCCCTTGCGGAGGGCGCGGCGGAAATCCGCGCGATCCATGCATGCGGCCACGCGGCAGTCGCGCAGGTTGGGCGCGTCGGGCGCGTCGGCGAAGGCGTCTACCGCGAGGATCTTAGCCGTGCCGCGCTCGTTGAGGGCCTTGACGAGGTGGCTACCGATGAAACCGGCGGCCCCGGTCACGACGTACATGCGGGAAGGCTCCTGACGGGACAGGCACGGATCGTTCAGCGCTGTACGCGCGCGCTTCCGCCTTCCGCGAGCGTTTCGACCTCGCTCCGGGTGGCCATGGTGGTGTCTCCGGGCGTGGTCATGGCGAGTGCGCCGTGGGCGGCCCCGTACTCGACGCATTCCTGGGGTGTTTTGCCCGCCAGAAATCCGTAGATCAGGCCGGAGGCGAAGCTGTCGCCCCCGCCCACGCGGTCGTAGATCTCGAGTTCGGGCCGCGCAGTGGCTTCGAAGAAGTCGCCGTCCGTGTAGAGAATGGCGCCCCA
>CAZBZG010000251.1:1396-7000 GCA_964496245.1 uncultured Planctomycetaceae bacterium
GCCCCAGTCGTTGACCGTGGCGGTCTTGACGCCGCGCAACGTCGTGGCCACGGCTTTGAAGTTCGGGAATTCCTCGACCACGCTCTTGATCATCTTCTTGAAGTTGGAGGGGTCCAGCTTGGAGCAGTTCTCGTCCAGTCCCTTCACCTGGAAGCCAAGGGCCTTGGTGAAATCCTCTTCGTTGCCGAGCATGACGTCCACGTACTGGGCGATTTCGCGGTTGACCTCGGCCGCCCGCTCGGGTCCGCCGTTGGCTTTCCAAAGACTCGATCGGTAGTTCAGGTCGTAGCTGACGATGGTGCCGTTGGCTTTGGCGGCCTTCATGGCCGCGATGGCGACTTCGGGAGTTTTGGGCCCGAGGGCGGCGAAGATGCCGCCGCAGTGAAACCAGCGCGCCCCGTCTCGTTGGAAGACCGCGTCGAAGTCGATGTCGCCGGGTTCGAGCTGGCTCGTGGCCGTGTGCCCCCGATCGCTGCAGCTCTTGGCGCCGCGCACGCCGTATCCCTTCTCGACGAAGTTGAGGCCGTTGCGCGCGGCGCGTCCCAGGCCGTCGAAGGGGAGCCACTTGACGTAACGCATATCAACGCCGCCCTGGAGAATGAAGTCCTCGAGGAGGCGCCCCACGCCGTTGTCCACAAAGGCCGTGATCACCGCGGTTCGCTGGTCGAAGCAGCGCCGCAGGCCGCGCGCGACATTGTATTCCCCGCCGCCCTCCCAGACCTGAAAGGTGCGCGTGGTGTGCACCCGCCCTTCGCCCGGGTCGAAGCGGAGCATGATTTCGCCCAGGGACACCTCGTCCCAGCGGCAATCGGTTTCAGACTTGAGCGGAAGTGCGGCCATGGAAATCTCCTTCTGTCGGAAGAGCCGGTTCGGCTTGCGCAGCGGCCGGGGCGCGCAGGCCTGATCACGCCTTGGCCTTGAGTTCCTTGACCTTGGCGACGACCTGCCGGACGTTCTCGGCGATGCCAGCCCAGTCGCCGGCGGCAACCATCTCCTTGGTCACGAGTTTGCTCCCCATGCCCACGCACGCTACGCCCGCGTCGAACCAGGCGGTCAGAGATTCGTCGGTGGGGGCGACGCCGCCCGTGGGCATGATGGAGGTCCAAGGGCAGGGGCCGCGTACGGCCTTGGCAAAGGCCGGGCCGCCGACCTGGCCCCCGGGGAAGATCTTGATGATCTCGCAGCCGAGTTCCTCGGCTTCGCTGATCTCGGAGGCGCTCCCGCAGCCGGGGCTGTAGGGCACCTTGCGGCGATTGCATGCGCGGCCGACCTCTGGGTTGAGCACAGGGCCCACCACGAAATTCGCGCCGCAGTTGATGTAGAGAGACGCCGTGCCTGGATCGACCACGGAACCGACGCCGAGGATCATATCGGGCACTTCGGCCGCGCAGAATCGCTCGAGCTCGGTAAAGACCTCCCAGGCGTGGTCGCCACGGTTCGTGAACTCCGCCAGGCAGCAACCTCCGTCCGCCACCGCGCGGACGATGTGCTTGGCCGTCTCCAGATCGCCGTTGTAGAAGACCGGCACCACGCCGACGTTGTACATGGCATTGAGCACCTGCATGCGGGTAAATCGGGCCATCTTCCCTCCTTTGACTGGATGGCGACGGGACTCTTTGGCGTGGGTCGGACCGCCATTGCCCGCCGTGCGACAGTGTCCGCGGCTACCCTAGAGCGTGACCGCGGATACGTCAAGCTTCTTTTTGGGCCTGGTTCGGAACCGGGTCACACATGAAGGGCGCAGTTTGTAGCACAGGCACTCCTGCCTGTGGAGCGCCTCACGGATTCCGCCCCAGGCAGGAGTGCCTGGGCTACATCCCGCCTCGTAGCGCACGTGTCCCCCAAACCGGCGCGCTTCTGAACCACCCCCTTTTTGCGGACCCCCGGCGCCCCTGGAGGCCGATTGAATGCGATCGCACTGCCGCGGGGGCGGCGAAGTCTACGGACGGCTGCAGGGGGTTTCCCGGCAGCCCTCATCCGGTATAATCGCCTCCATGCGCTTTGTGGACGATACGACCATTGCGGTGCAATCGGGCAAAGGCGGGGATGGCATCGCCTGCTTTCGCCGGGAGAAGAATCGGCCCCTCGGCGGGCCCGACGGCGGGGACGGTGGCGATGGGGGGAACGTGGTTCTCCGGGCTTCGGAGAACGTGGACACGCTTTTGCCGCTGGCGCGCACGCAAACCTATGTAGCGGGGAACGGCGAGCGCGGCCGCGGGCACAACCGGAGAGGCCGGTCGGCCGAGGACGTGGAGGTCGAGGTCCCGTTGGGCACGGTGGTCGAGCGCGACGGCCGGATGGTTGCAGATCTGGCGCACGCGGGGGAGGTCTGCGTGGTCGCGCGCGGCGGCCGGGGCGGACGGGGAAATGCCGGGTTCGCGAGCGCCACCAACCAGGCGCCCGAAACCTACACCCGCGGGGAACCGGGGGAGTCGGCTCGGCTGCACCTCGAACTCAAGCTGATCGCCGACGTCGGGCTGGTGGGGCTGCCCAACAGCGGCAAGAGCACGCTGCTGTCGCGCCTGTCGGCTGCCCGGCCGAAGATCGCGGACTATCCGTTCACGACCATGCAGCCGCAGCTCGGCATCGTATCCGATGGCGGGGTGCGGGAGCTGGTGATGGCGGATATCCCCGGGCTGATCGAGGGGGCGGCGGCCGGAGCCGGTCTGGGCAGCGAATTCCTGCGTCACGTGGAGCGCTGCGGTTGGCTGGTGCACCTCGTCGACCTCTGCCCGCTCGACGGTTCGAACCCGGCGGACAATCTGGCGGCGATCAACCGGGAGCTGGCCGAGTTCTCGCCCGTGCTCGCACGGAAACCGCAGATCATCGTAGGCACAAAGCTGGACCTGCCCAAAACCGATGTCGCGCTCCAGGAGCTCGGACGAGCCGTGGGGGATGAAGTAGTGCTGGGCATCAGCGCGGTCAGCGGGGCGGGCCTGCGCGCATTCGTACGGGCCTTGTTCGCGCGTGCGCGGACCAGGGAATGACCGCCTCCTATTGCTCTTGCTCGGGGAACCGGACTTCGTTGCGATGGGGGGGGTCCGTTTGGGAGCCTGCTTCGCCCTGAAGGGTCATGGGTGGGGGGCTGGCGGCGCGGGACGGTGGATCGCTCTGCGCCGTGTGGACGCGGTGGACCAGGGAGCGGAGCAAGGCCACGTCGGCCTGCGCCTGCTCGTCGGGTTCGAAGCGCTGGATGCCCAGGCGCTGCATGTAATCGCCCATGAGCCGGAGCTGGCGCGGGGCGTAGAGCTCGGCGCCCGAGCTGTCGGCAGCGAGCAGGTGCTTGGAGGCGCGCAGCCACTCCCTGGCGCGCGTGAAGTGTTGGAGGCGCCGTTCGAACTCACCGACGAGGTAGACGTGCGTGGGGATCTTGCGGGGCGTCTGGGCCCAGATGCCTTCGGAGAACGCCTCGCGGATGAGATCGGCGGCGAGAGCCAGGTACTCGAGTTCTCGGTCGAGCTGGCGCAGCCGCGTGTCTGCCAGCGCAGCGATCACGGCCTTGCGCCGCTTGGCCTCTTCGGTCCGTCCGGACATAGGCCCCTCGGTCCCTTCGAGCCAAGGATCCTCACCCTCGGCGTACCGATGGGAGGCGGCGCGCAGAATGCGCTCGAGCGTTGTGCGGGACCAGGCGGTGAGGCCGAGACGGTCGTAGTACGAAGCGAGCAGGAAGCGGATGATCTGCCGATCGAGGTAGTTGAAGCGCTCCGTGTCCCGGTAGAACCCCGCCAGGACCACGATGCGTTCCTGGAGG
The DNA here is from genome assembly GCA_964496245.1 of uncultured Planctomycetaceae bacterium. Taxonomy (GTDB): domain Bacteria; phylum Planctomycetota; class SZUA-567; order SZUA-567; family SZUA-567; genus CAZBZG01. The sequence goes on from CAZBZG010000251.1 coordinate 5,148, forward strand.
TCCTTGTGCGCGCCGTGGGCCTGTTCGAGGGCCTTCATGATCGCGCGGATGCTCTCCATCTGGAACGGACCGTGGAGCGGTCCGCAGACCTCGCGCCGGTAGGCCCAGGCGCACTGCATGGCGAGTTTGATGCGCCATGTGGGGTGGGCGTCGATGTGCGTGTAGAGCCCCAGCGCGTGTTCGCAGCGCACCACATCGGGCAGGGTCTCCTGGTTGAAGAGCGCCGCGACCTCGCGGTCGGATATGTCCATCTGGTTGAGCTTCATGGCGAGGAGCTGGCGCTGGGAGCGCCGGAGGTTGGGGGTGAGCGCGTTGCGCACCCAGGCCTTGATCTGAGTTGGCTGGGGCTTCTCGAAGTGTTGGGTGAAAGCCGCGAAGCCGCAGTTGGGGCAGAGCGGGATCCTGGCGTAGAACTGGACCTGCCCGCCCGCGGGATGCGGGCAGAGGTCGGCGTCCGTGTCGAGTCCCGTTGCCTGGTACCCTTCGAGCGGAATGTCTACCTTGTGCCCGCAGACCGGGCAGAGGCCGGGACGGCTCTTGATTTTCCCAAGGGACGTGTGGACCGGGCAGACGTCCAGCTTCTTGGCTTCGGCTGCGCGTCCCTGGCGCACGAGCGTCCGGTACTGCTCACCGAGCTCATTGCACTCGGTGCGCGTGCGGCCGCAGACCGGACAGAGGTCCGGGCTGCCCGCGCGTCCGTTGCGGAGGTTGATCACCGGCACCTGATCGTCGGGCGTACCGGCAGGTGCACCTGCTTCTGCAGCCTGGAGTGCTGTGCAGGAAAGCGCGAGCGAGCAGACAAAGATCAGCACCGATCGACGTGTCACGGATATTCTCCCTGTGTCCCTGAGTCCCAAGATGCGGGCGCCAGCCACTGCCCCGCGATTTCTCCTACCAGAATATCGACCAATCAGGGGGCGGATTCAACTTTTTCCGAAGGAATGGGGCAGATTCCCCGTCCGGATTGGCCGCTGCGTAAGGATGTGTGCCGCGAGATGGCACACTTATTCCATCTCGGACTCTAAGGTCTTGGGGGCGCGTAGGTGCTAGGTGCACTCCAGAACGGCGACACCATATGCCTCTAGCGTGCATGTATCGCCAACCGGCTCTCCGCTGAGCAGGTTGCGGAAGTCTGCGGCGCTCACGTCTACGGAGCGCGGCTCAGGGGTGAAGTTGAGGAGGAAGACGAAGGTGCGCTGGCCGTCCGTGCGCGTCTGAGCGGTGACGCCGGGCGGCAGATCGGCCGGAAGCGACCGGGTGAGCGCGAGCTGGTCCGCCAGAGCCGCGTAGAAATCCGCGAGGAAGCGCGGTTCGTTGCGGGATGCCACGTAGTAGGCGCGTCCGGCTCCCCGGGCGTGCACGGTCAGCGCAGGACGGCCCGCGTAGAAGTCGTGCGTGTACGCAGCCAGGGACTCTGCGCCTTCCAGGTGGATGATATCTGCGTAGTGGCGCACGGCATAGGTGCCCGCCAGTCCCAGGGGGTTGTCCGCATCCATGCGGATGGCCTGGGGCTGGTGCTCGTAGAAGACATCGGTCTCCTCGGCCCAGATGCCGAGCACGTCGCGCAGGGGACCGGGGAATCCGCCGAGGTGGCAGAGGTCGTTTTCGTTTACGAGTCCGCTGAGGTAGGTGGCGACAAAGGTGCCGCCGGCTTCCACGAATTGCGTGATGCGTTCGCCTACGGCGTCGGGCACCATGTAGAGCATGGGGGCGATGATTAGCTTGTAGCCGCTGAGATCCTGGTCCTTGGCGAGCACGTCCACGGGAATGCCGCGCGTCCAGAAGGGTTGGTAATGGGCGAAGGGGGTATCCACTTCGCTCTCGCAGCATCTCTCAGGTCCTGCCGGCGGCTT
>CAZBZG010000252.1:0-6999 GCA_964496245.1 uncultured Planctomycetaceae bacterium
AGCCGATCAAGACGGAACAGGCGGTCTGGCGAAATCCGCAGGACGTGATCCAGGAAGTTGAGCGCTTCCGCGGACTTGGCGCCGCGCACTTCCGCCTCGGCAAGCAGTCGTGCATCTACAGCTACCACGACGGCGACCGCGATGCGCTCGCGACGCTTCTCGCGGGTCTCGCCGCGCTGCAGCCCGCCGTGCTCCACGCGGACAACACCAACCCCGCCCACGTCACGCCCGCCCACACCGAACTTCTCGTACAGCACCTGACCCCGGGCAGCACGGCTGCCATGGGCATCGAGTCGTTCGACCCCGAGGTCGCCCGGCGCAACAACCTGAACGCCGACTTCGATGTTGCGCTCCAAGCCATCCGCATCATCAACCAGATCGGCGGCTGGCGCAGCGCCAACGGCTGCCACGCGTTGCTCCCCGGCATCAACCTTTTGCTGGGCCTCGAAGGCGAGACCGCGGCCACGCTCGAAGCGAACACGGACGCGCTCAGGCGCATCACGACCGAGGGCCTGCTCTTCCGGCGCATCAACATCCGCCAGGTGGTTCCCTATCCGGGCACGCCTCTGGCCGAACGCGTTGGAAACAAGGTATTGCGCAAGAACCGCAGGCTGTACCCGGCTTGGATCGAGCAGATCCGCCAGGAGATCGAGGGCCCCATGCTGCAGACGCTGTATCCCGAGGGCACGGTGCTGCGGGATCTGCTCGCCGAGGTCCACGAGGGCCCGGTCACCTTCCTGCGCCAGCTGGGCAGCTACCCCATCGTGGTGGGCGTGCGCGAGCGCCTGCCGCTGGGCGGCTTCCACGACGTACGCGTCACCGGCACCATGAAGCGCAGCCTCATGGGAGAGCGGGTGGAGTGACGCCGCCATTCAGGCAGCCGTGCCTGGGCTACAGGCTACAGACTGCCTTGTCGCGCGCGTGTCACGCCGGACGTCCGGCCCCTCACAGCCACCCGGTGAGCTCGGCCAGCAACCGGCTGTAGTAGAGGAAGTCGGGCCACGCGATGTCGGGCGGCACGCCGTGGTCGCAGCTCGGAATGTACCCGCCGTCGCGCACCACCGGTGCGATGCGGTCGAGTTCGGCTTCGATCACTTTGCCGCCCTTGGCCATGCAGCGCTTGTCCACACCGCCGCGATAGGCCATCTTGCGGCCGAACTGCTTGCGGTAAGCGTTGATGTCGCACCCGGCCGCCACTTCGATGGGGTCGCAGACGTTGATGTCCGATTCGATCCAGATGGGGATCAGCTCGTCGATGCGGCCGTCCGAATCCATGTCGATGATGGGCACGCCCGCCGCGCGTGCCTCGCCCACCCACCGGTCGTACGTGGGCTGGAGGAACTCGCGCGTCATGGCCGGACTGATCATGGGCTTCTCTTTGTAGGCCATGTCCTCGCTCATCGCCACGACGTCCACCACCCCCGCCTCGAGGATGGGCGCCATGGTGCGCGAGACGAAGTCGGTCCAGAAGGCGACCATCTCGTGCACGAAGTCCGGATCCTCGATGAAGAGCATGCAGAGCGGTTCGAACCCGCACCATTCCCGCAGCTGCCAGAAGGGGCCCGAGAAGCTGATCCCCACCGCATAGTCGCGATCCTTCATCTTTTGCAGGCGCTCCTGGAAGTCTTCGGGAAAGCGGCCCGGCGCCTCGGGATCGTAGCGCCACTTCATGTTCTTCTCGAAATCCTCGCGGTCCGTGACCGGGAACTTGTGCCACTTGCGAGTCACGAAATCGATGGCATTGCGGATGTACGTGTAATCATATTCGTCCGAGATCTCGGTGATGTTGCCCATCCAGTCCTGCACGATGTAGTGCCCGTCGGTGTGCTCGAGCACCTTCTCCTCGAACGCGGGCATCATGCGGAAGTTGACGCCGGGCTGCACCGGTGTCTGCGTCGTTTCCCGCTCGAGACCGATCTCGCGAAAGAGCACCTCCTGCCACGAAGCGTCCTTGGGAAGGCCCTGCTTGTGCCAGGCCTCCCGCGTAGACTGGCGGGGGCCTCCAGGCGCAAAGGGGATCTTGTCCGGGGTGCCGAAGAGCAGTGTTTCCAGCAGGCGTTCGCGCGGGGTCAGACGGGTCAGGGTGCTGGCGCTCATGGATCCTCCTCCTCTCCTGGGGTCGGGCCTCGGTTCTGATGCTTCCAGCGTACGCCCCCGCCAGGCCTTGCGCGTTCACAATTTGGTCATCCCCTGTGCGGCAATCGGTCACCCCGTATACCTTTTCGGCATTAACCCATCCATGACAGCTTGATGCGAGGAAGGAGGCGCTTGACAGATCGCCGGCCAAGCCTATAATGTGCAAGAATGCGACAAGTCACCTACGACTGCCATGCGGGCCTCAAGTCCCAGCCTCCGGGCTATTCGTTCGAGAGCCCGGACTACGAGCACTTCCAGGTCATCTTTGTGCGGCAGGGCAATCTCTACTTTGCCGCGGAAAACCGCATCAAGGCGCTGGGGCCCGGCGAACTCATCCTCCTGCGCCTGGGCGGCGCGTTCAAGCTCTCCTGCGGCAACGTCGGATACAGCGGGGTCTTCTTCGCCGCCTATGAGAACGATCCGCTCGCGCTCTCGGGCCCCCCGCTGGCGCTCACCGCCCCCCCGCCCCTGGTCACCCTGGCGGAGATGATCGAACACGAAGCCGGCCAACCCGGACCGGCCACGCGCGAAGTGCTGACCGCACTCGGCCGGGCCCTCGCCTGGAAGGCGCTGCGCCTGAGCGAGGCGGCTGTCCACCGGCGCGAGTCGGTCGACTACGCCTCCTACTGGGCGGAGAGCGCGCGCCAGGCGCTGGAGGCAGCTTTGCTCACCGGCCGGAGCGCACGCGAGGTGCTCGGCAGCCTCGGCCTCTCCTACCGCCAGGTCGCCCGCCACTTTTGCCAGGTCTTTGGCGTGAGCCCCAAGCAATACCAGATCCAGGCACGCGTACGCTACGCCCAACAGCTGCTCGAGACCACCGACCTGCCGGTCACAGCCATCGCGTACGAGCTCCACTTCTCCTCGAGCCAGCACTTTGCCACCCAGTTTTCCCGGAAGACCGGCCAGTCGCCCTCCGCGTTCCGCGCGGCTCGCAGGGCGGCGGCGTCCCCCAAGTGACGGGAGAAACATCGGAGGGTCCGGCTCCTGCCGGACCGCGCGTGACGGGTGGTCCGGCGGACGCGCAGGAGCGCGTCCCTCCGAAGCTCAACCGGGCGACGCGGGGGCCTGGTCTATCTGGATGTATCCTCAGGCGCGCCCCTTGATCCTCCGCACCGCGACCCAGCCGGCGGCAGGCACGAGCAGCGCGATCAGCACGGCCGGCCAGGGATTGGCAGGCGAACTGATGCTGCCCGCGTACGCGTAGACCAAGCAGACGGGGAGCGTACCCAGCACCACGGCGAGGAAGAAGGTGCGGCCGGGCAGGTCGGTCAGCCCGGCCAGGCACGAGAGGATCTCGGTGAGCATGGGCACGGGCCGGCTCAAGACGATCGCGTACACGCCGTAGGCCTGGAACCACACATTCACGCGCGTGAGATCCTGCGCGCCCATGAGCCCCCGAAAAGCCCTCTGCCCGCCCCACCGGCAGGCGCCGAAACCCAAGGCGGCCGAGAGCATGGCGCCCGCCAGGGAAACCGCCGTCCCGAGGCCCACGCCCAGCACCGCACCGCTGAAGGTCATCAATACGGAACTCGGCACAGGCAGCACGAGGTCCACGGCGAGCAAGCCGGCGATCGCGACCGCCACCCAGACCCTGCCCCCGGGCGACGCCTGCAGCGCCTCGAACCGCGCCACGAGAAACGCGCCGTCCGCATACCCCAGCCGCTCCGCCAGCACATAGAGGCTGGCGAACACAACGAGCAGACACGCGGCGAGGAAAAGGAAGCGTTTCATAGCTGTGAAAGCGTTGGGCAACGCGCGAAGGTTCGGCCCACCACCTCCCTGCCCGGCAGACCTCGCGCCTCTCGGACCACGACATCCCCCTTCGCGCGCCTGGGCTACGCGTCCCCACCCGGGAACGTCTTGTACCCCGTGATATCCACCTCCCGCCCCGCACGCGCCCAGGGGACACCGCGTTCGCTGAAAAGGGCGTTCTTCTCGAACGCCTCGCCCATGGCCTCGGCCAGGCCCTCGGCCCAGGTGATGGTACGGCTGTCCGTGGTGGTGGTCCTGACCTGTTCCGTCGGGAAGGGCGTGACTTCGGGCATGGAATCCTGCGCGCCGTTGACGCACAGCGTCTGCATGGACGCGGCCTCCAGTCCGCAGAGGGGCTTCTCACCGGTGCGCACCGCGTGCACGGCGTTCCAGAGCTTGTTGCTCACGCCCTGCGTAGCGGAGATGGGGTACTGGCGCTCCGAGCCGTCGCGGAAGGTGGCCACGTACACCCCCTCGTGTGCGGATGTCAGCCGGATCGTGGCGTCTTCGAACTCCAGCACGACCCCGGCCTCCCGTTGTTCGGGGACCGAGTGGGCCGCGTAGAAGAGGATCTCCACGCCCGCTTCGGTGCGCACGCGCATACAACAGGCGTCGAAGTTCTCGATCGCATTGGCGCGGTAGAGTTCGGCACAGACCGAAGCGGGCGCAGCGCTTCTGTCTGTCTCCGCTCCCAACAGATAGAGCATGTTGTGCAGGTAATGGGCGTTCGCATTGTTGGCCGGGCTGTCGAGCACCCAGTCCCCCTCGTCGGACATACGCCGACCGGCCCAGCTGTTCCGACCGTAGTAGGCGTGATCCCGCGGCCAGTAGAAGGCCGATTTCATTCGTTGGGGAGCCCCAAAGATGCCCTTTCGGATGTCCTGCTTGAGGGCCTGCGTCCCCTCGTCAAAGGACAGCTGGTACCCGATGGCCACAAACCGGCCGGCTGCATCCCGCGCAGCCATCATCTGCTGGGCCTTTTGGATCGTGGCCGAGACCGGCTTCTCGCAGAGAACGTGGCTGCCGTGTTCCAGGCAAGCGACGGTCTGCGGACAGTGGAAATGAATGGGGGAACTGATCACCGCAAGGTCCGCAATCCGGTCCGCATAGAAGGCCTCGGGCGTGTCGTAGAAAGGGACGCCCTTGGCCGAGAGACGCGCGTGGTCCTGCGCCTTGTCGGCCATGGGATCGGCCACGCCGGCGATGCAAACGGCCGGCCGGCTCTCGTCCGCCTCCTCCAGAACCTTGATGTAGGTGCGTCCGTACCCGCCGATGCCGACGAGGAGGAGGCTGACGGGATCGTCCATGCTTGAGCTCCTGCTGCGGAATGACAACGTCTGGATTCGAGCCCGCAGCATAGAGGACTCAGGAGACGCGGTCAAGACCCCGCGGGACTTGGCGTCAGAACTCCTCAGGCGGAACCGACGGGCGGCCCCCGCTCGGCCGCGTGGCAGGGGACGCAGCGAGTGCACGCCGCGGGAGAGGCCGAGCTTGTCCGTCCGGTCGGCGGCTCCCGCCTGCGTTTGCGCCGCAGCCGCCTGCGCCCTTTCCTTCTGAAAAGCCGCCCCGCTGCAAACTGGTCAAAATGACAGGAGCCGGCAACGGAGAGCAGCTTATGCGCGCAGCGCCCGTACGCTCAGGGCATGCCGCTGGGCATCCCCCTCGCAGGCTGTCAGTAAGTGTCGCACGCTCAAGCAACTGCGCACCGGCCTCCGCGCCAGTCCTCTGCAGCTGACCGTCCGGACCAGGCCCGGCCGGCGCGTTCTGGCACGGAGATTGTTATACAAGGCGACGGAGGCTGCTCCGGACACAGACCGCTCCTCCGGGGCCGCCAAGGGAAGGAACCCGTTGGGAGTCTGACAGGAGCGGCGTTCGGTTGGAAGAAGGAGGATCGACCATGTACTGGAACATGCCTGATCAATGGGGGTCGGTTCTTGGCGAGGTGGACCGGCTCCGTCGCGGACTGGATCGCCTCATGGCAGGCGCTCCCCGCTGGGCGCAGGCGCCCTACCCCGCCGTCAACCTGTGGACGGACGAGGACAAGCTCGGGCTCACGGCAGAGCTGCCAGGGTTCGCGACAAAGGACATCGACGTCGCGGTCCATGGCAGAACCCTGACCCTCAGCGGAAGCGTGAAGCAGAAGGAGCCGGAGGAGAAGCACAAGTACCATCGCCGCGAACGGGAACGGACCGGCTTCCATCGGACCATCGAGCTGCCGCACGAAGTCGACGCGGACAAGGTGGAAGCCAAGCTCGAGAAGGGCATCCTGGCCGTGGTGCTGCCGCGCGCGGAACAGGACAAGCCCAAGCGCATCTCGGTCAAGGCCCGCGACTGACGCGGCAGATGAGAGAGCAGAAGGAGGAACCATCATGACAGCCACAACAGACGTCCAGAAGCACGAGAAGAAGGAGATGACGCAGCGGGAAGGCACGGAGCGCACGCAGGACCGCCGTGTGTTCGTGCCGCGAGCGGACATCTACGAGACCGACGAAGCGATCCACGTGATCGCCAACATGGCCGGCGTGGACGAAGACGCGGTGGACATCACGCTCGAGCGGAACGAACTGACGATCCGAGGGCGGGTGGCCCCGCAGTCGCCCGACGGCATGTCGCTCCTCTACAGCGAGTATGCCGTGGGCGACTACGAACGGCGCTTCGTGCTGTCGGAGGAGATCGATCGCGAGGGCATCGACGCCGTGGTCCGGGACGGCGTGCTCGACCTGACGCTCCCCAAGAGCAAGGACGCCAGGTCCCGCCGCATCCCGATCAAGTCCGCGTGACAGGGACGCCAAGCAATCGAACACTTGTCTGCACGGAAAGGAGGGCTGCATCATGACCATCCGTGATCTGGTCCCCTGGAACTGGGGCAAGAAGCAGGCGCCGGCCGAGCGGCGCGAACAGGAAGATCCGTTCCGTGAACTCCAGCAGCGGATGAATCGGCTCTTCGACGACTTCTGGGGCGATGTCGGACGCTTCGATCTGGACCGCTGGGGTACGCCGCCCTGGGGGGCGCTCGGCGAGTTCGCGCCCAAGGTCGACGTCTGCGAGACGGACGACGCCATCCAGGTCAAGGCCGAGCTGCCCGGCATGGGCGAGGATGACATCCAGGTC
>CAZBZG010000253.1:0-6982 GCA_964496245.1 uncultured Planctomycetaceae bacterium
CTCGGTGGTGGCCGTATTATTCAAACAAAGAAGCTGGAGCTCGTCGTACAAGGACCGGGTGAAGCCGCGTAGGCCGCAATAGACATCATGGGTGGGCATGTAGAACATCTTGCGCGCGAGAAACGTGAACACGGGATTGCCGAACCACCGATGGGTCGCTGGCATGGCCCCCGTCGCGACCTGCCCGCCGCCGGCCGGAAGGCGGCAGCCCATGACGAGATCAAAGCCCTGGCGTAGCCTCTCTACAAAAGGACCGATCGCGGAGAAGTCGTAGCTGTCGTCCGCGTCCCCCATGATCACGAACACACCTCTGGACGCTTGGATGCCGCCCATGAGGGCGGCACCGTACCCACGCTCCTGTACGTGCACGACCCGCGCTCCGTGCGCTTCCGCGATCTGGACGGACGCGTCCGTGCTCCCGTTGTCCACCACAATAATCTCACCGCCGACCCCGAGCTCCTCCAAGGCGTTGCCCGCCTTCTCCAGACAGGTGGCCAACGTGTCCGCCTCGTTGAGGCAGGGCATCACGATCGACAGCTCACATTCAGACATGGTCGAACTCATGGGCTTCTCCAACACCAAGGGACGGTGGATGAGTCGGCGCCCGGCTCTCCAGAGCGGCGAGGCGCCTCCGTTCCGATCGCCACGCAGCCGCGAATGCCCCGCACCAGGCGAGCAGCCCGACGCCCGAAACCCAAAGGCCATGAACCAGACTCGCGGGCCAGACGCGGAATTCCACCACGTGCCGCCCCGGACCCACAAGAACCGAGGGGCGCTCGCCTTCGAAGGACTCCTTGTCCGCGGGTCGCCCGTCCACCCTCACGCGCCAGGCCGGGAAATCGGACGCGCACAGGACCACGCGGCACGGGACCTCTGACGCGATCCTTGCCCGAACCCGCTCACCTGTATCGCAGTACGAAAACACGCGACCACCCGGGACCGGCCCATGGTCCTCGCCCAACAGGCGGATCATGCCGGACGGTTCGGACTCGACCGCGTAGACATAGACATGCGGGTACGGTCTACGCCCGACCGGGAACTGGAACGTCGGCACATCCCGGAAATGCGCCTTGAGCGCCAGGCCCTCCCGCTCGCCGGGCTCGGTGGACACGATGTACTTCACGTTCCATTTGCGCAATACCGAGAGATCCTTGATCTCGTCGGGCCGCATGCCACAGATGGGCAGCTTGGTGGACGGATAGGGCTCCTTGTCGTACGCAATGGCCTCCAACCAGCTGCGCCAGTAGTGCATAGGGATCAGGGAGTCCATGCCACCGGCGAGGCGAATGCTGTACCGTGCGGCCATGGGGTGCTCGATGATGCGAGTGAAAGCCACACGCATATTCAACACGCGATACGGGCCGCAGGGTCCTTCGAGCCGGGGCCTGAGATACCGGATGACCTGGTTCTCGGGGAAGATCTTCTCCTGCGGCACGGCATCCACGGGCGCCGTCAGGGCTGCCCAGACGAATGCGCCGGCCAGAGCTGGCACGAGTGCGACCCGCACCACGCGGCGGTGCAGGAGGAGCAATGAGGCCACCGTGCCAGCCACGAGAACGAGGAGGCCGCCATAGAAGCATCCATCGCGCACCACATGCAGCGCATGCTCGATCTCCGCCCGGCGCTCTTCGAATCCTGCACCGCGCGAGAGGAAGCCATAGAGCCACTTGCCGAAGCTCAGCATCGGTTGCTGGGCGTGGGCGCAAGCAGCCCATGTTCCCAGCAGGAGGCCCGCGGTCACTGCGACCTTCCAGAAAGCACGCCCACTCGCCCGCCAGTCGGCGTGGCGGAAGGCGTGATGAAATCCAAGGGCAGAAAGGAAGATGAGAAGCGCATGCAGCTGGGAGATGGCCTGGTGCGGATTGCGGAAATTGCGCAGTGGCGGGAGAAGCCTCTGCACCAGGAAGATGAACGGCGTGATATCCCCCAAGGCGTACAGGCCGCAGCCGACGATCAATCCCCACAGCACAAGAATCCTGGGACGACGTCCGCACCAAGCCAGCGACAGCAGGGCTCCCAGCCACGCAAATGCCATCGGGCTCTGCCACGTGCCAAAGATCTTCTCCACGCCACCGAACAGGTGCGTATCCGAGATCAACGGACTCTTAGTGGCGAACCAGTCTGAAACCATGGCCATGCGATGGCTGCGCAGGGCAAGCTCCACAGCCGGGATCGCCTGGAACGCTCCCAGCAGAGCGGCGAACAACAGGCCGGCTCCCACGGCTGCCCATCGCTTCCTCCACGAAGGCCGGGACGGCACGACCATCAGCTTGGGGTGCTTGCGCAGGAAACGTACAGCCGTGACCCATTCGACCAGGATGACGATTGTGGAAACGAGCAGGCCGTAGACGATCAGCTGCGGATGGCCGGAGGTGGCCATCATAGCCGTAGCCAGTGCGCCCAGGAGCAGGTTCCGCAGGAGCCGGCGACGCGGCCCCAGCAGTAGACGCGACCCGTACAGATGCACCCACGGCCACCAGCACATGACATACGCGAAGTGTTGCGAGCTGAAGCAGAAGCGCCAAGCGTACAAGGCACCACCGACAAGGGCGATCCAGGGCACAACCCGCCAGTGCCGCAAGAGCAAGTAGACCCCGGTCAGTCCCAACGCCACGTGGAGCAGCGTGAGGATTCCATAAGCAGGAGCTGGAGGCATCCGCGAGGCGATGAGCCAGGTCGGCGGGTAGAGGGGCGCCATGCAGGCATTCGCATACACGGGATGCCCGCTGAAGACATGCGGTTCCCACAAGAGGGGGCCGCCTTTCTCGTACATCTGCAGGTAGAGTGGATAGATGGTGCGCGTGCCCTCGTTCGCCCCGCCCACAAGCGGGAGCTGTGCGGGGCAGCACAGCCAGCCGCGATAGGCGATGGCCAGAAAAGCCATGGCCGCGATCAGCACAAGGCCTCTTCCCCGGCCGGCGTGAGCAGATAAGGCTCGCATGGGCGAATGCCCCCCGCAGGACCAAACGGCAATGCCGCAATGGTATGGGTCTGGCCCGCCCAAATCAACGCGGAGGCGGCGCCGACGTTCCGCGCGCGGCCTCCTGCAGCACATTCTCGATCTGGTCGACCTTGTCTCGCCAGGCAAATTCCTGCATCACGCGCCTGGGCGCGGCCAATCCCTTCTCTCGGAGGCGTGCATACGAACCGAGCGCCTGCACCAGCGCGTGGGCGAGGGAGGCGGGGTCGGGCGCGCACAGCCAGCCGCAGGCCTCGTCCACGATCTCCACGAGCCCGCCCCGGCGCGTGGCCAGAACCGGCACGCCCGCGGCCATGGCTTCGATCGCGACCAGGCCAAAGGGCTCCTCCCACTGGGAGGGCACCACGAGCAGATCCAGCTCACGATAAGCCTCGAGCACCTGTGCACGCGGCATGGAGCCGACCCACTCTACCCTGTCCTCGAGCGGCCCCGAGCGGATACGCTCCCGGAGCGTGGCTTCGTATGAAATCTCCCCCTCTCCGATGATGCGCAGGCGCATATCTGGAAGGGCCTCGGCGCTGTGATGCTCCAGGGCATCCAGCAACGGCGCCAGGCCTTTGTTCGGCCGGAGGCGGCCTACATAACCGACCCGATACACCGGCGGCGGCTCTGGCGGCCAGTCCCGCGGGGCGAACTTCGGGTCATAGCCGTTGTGGACGACCGCCGCCTTTCCAGGCGTGAATCCTGCCTGCTCGTGCTGCTGCTCGAGCGCTGCGCTTACGTAGATCGTGTACCACCGCTCTGTCTCCCACCTCGGCAGGCCGGCCAATACGCATTTCAGGCCAGTCGCAAGGCAGCCGGCAAGGGATGGGCTGCCGGTCTGCTCCCGGGCCCGCAGGATCCACGCATCCTCCAGGTGGAAGACGAGCGGCAGGCGCGTCTCTTCGCAGGCGGCGAGGATCGCGGGCGTGAGCTCGGCGCCCGCCCAGACGTAGAGTACGTCGGGCGCGACATCAGCGATCGTTTGCTGCACGACCCGGTAGTTGCGCACATAGGCCCGCAGACCTTCCAGCCGGCTCGCGGCGGGTCCCTGTCCCCCTCTGCGTTCGGGTACGCGCACGAGCGCGCGACGCACCTCCCCTTCGCCAGCCGCCTCACAAGCCCGTTCCGGCCGCCCTGTAAGAACCAGGAGCTGGTGTCCACGCGCAGCCAGGCGTTCGGCCACATCGAAGGCAGCCCATTCATACCCGCCGACTGCGTCAGGAGGATACCGGGCGGAGAGCAGGAGGATGCGCATAGTACCACTCGACCGGAACCGCGGCCTGTTACGCACGCGGTGATCCCAGAAACCAGAGCTTGCCCCACCGCGTCCGGCAATGCAGCGGAACAAAGATCCTTTCGATTGCAGCCGTGATCTTGTCTGGCTGCGCGAGCCAGCGGAAGTAGGTCTCTTCTTCTTGGTCGATCATCTTCGCAAGCGCGTCCACCCGGGACGAGAGACGTCTGAGAACCTGCAGCTTGCAGAGCCCGTGCACAGCGCCCAGAAACGGCGTCTGCCACGGTTCCACCACCAGGAGCCGTCCCTCGGCCCTCAAGAGCCGATGCGCTTCTCCAAGAACCTTGTCGAGGTCTTCCGGGAGGTTTGGGAGGTGGTGCAAACCGCCCTGGATGACGACCGCATCCACGCTGCGATCCGGCAACCGGACCTGGCGGCAGTCGCCGCGATAGAGCTGCGCCGGGCCGTCGTACTGTCCAAGCATCGCCCGCGAGAAATCCGCACCCGCGAGCTGACGGAACCCCATCTGCTCCAAGGCCTTCAAACCATTGCCGTGACCGCAGAACAGCTCCAGAATCCGGCTGTCCCGGTTCCAGGCACCCACGCCGAAGCTGCGGTACCGCCGCTTGAACTTGGCGATCTCCTGGGACGGCGTTTCGTACCGGTCGTACGCGGACTCCCACTCGTCCGCACCTGTCGCCTCGTCCCCGATCCAGTCGATGAGCGCCGGTGTTGAGGCAAGGCGAGGAGCCGATCCGCCGCCAGGTCCATCCATGATATTCGATCCTGGTTGAGTATGAGATCCGGTTTTCATAGTATGTATGGAGAATACCCGAATCAAGCGCAGTGCCTTCAACGCGACCGCTGCGATGCAGCCGAGGCCCCACCCGCCGTCCGGCAGCAGGCGCAGGTCAAGAGGAACAACCCGGCATGAATGGCTCCTCCTCCCAAGCCCCCTACACCTCCCACTGGCCCGCCAGCCTGCAGCATCCGGCGTTGTTCCGGCTCTTCGACAGCTTGCGCGATCGGTGGCGGGACCGGGCGGAGCGGCGGCGGTTCGCGCAGCGCAGCCTGCCCCGTACGGCCAATCGCGTGCTCGTCATCCGCGACCGGGGGCTCGGAGACGTGCTCCAGGTCACCACCATCTTGCAAGCCATCCGCGCGCGGTACCAGGCCCGGACGCTGGACCTCATGACCTGCGAAGCCGGCCGGGCGCTGCTCGCACCGGATACGCGCATCAACCACATCCTGCTCACGGCCAATCCACCCGAGGACCTCGGTCAGCGCTACGACATCTTCATCAATCTCCACCTCTTCGACCACTCGGAAAGCGCGCGCGCCGTGGTGCAGTCGCTCCCCGAAGACAAGCTGCTCGGCCGCACCTTCCGGCCGGGCCGGAACGAGCACTGGATCCAGCACCTCGCCGGCGGATGCTGGCTGCGCAAGTACTGCCGGATCGCGGACGTGCTGTTCCGGGACGACCTGCCGCTCGCGATCCACATCCCACGGGACCGCGACTGGGAACAGGACGCGGCCGCCTTCCGCAAGGAGCGGCTGCCAGCGGACACGCCCGTGGCTGTCTGCCTGGGCGGCCGGGACTGGATCCGCAACTACTCGATCGCGTTCGTGGAGCGTCTCCTCGCACGTTTCGAGCGCGACCACGCCGTGCTCCTCTTCGGCCTGCGGGAAGACCGGCCACCGGACCAGCGCGCGGAGATCCAGCCCGTACTCGGCCGCCATCCCGACGTCGTCGATCTCAGGGATCAGCTCACCCTGCGCGAACTCCTCTTCACGCTCGAAGCCAGCGGCGCACTCGTCACCTGCGACACCGGCCCCATCCACATGGCCTTGGGCGTAGGCACGCCCGTGGTCGCGCTCTTCGGACACACGCCCGGCACCCAGCTCCTCGGCCCGCAGCGTGCGAGCGACCGGCATGCCATCCTCACGCCGGATCAGGGATGCCGCGGCTGCGGCTATCGGGTACGCGAGTCCTGCCAGCAGGCCCGCCAGGCGCTCTGCATGGACCGGTTCGATGTGGAGCGGATTGCGCGCGAGGTGGGGCGGCTGTTCTGTGCCAAGCGGTAGACCGCGCCTCACCGCTGATCCGCCGGACGCGCCAGCACCGACAGCCCGATGTTGCTGCACCAGCGGCCGCGGCTGAGGGCCGACACCAGGCGCGCCTGGGCGAAGACGAGCGCGTACACGGCCCGCGCGACTGAAGAGCCGCCGGGCTCGGACCAGTCGATCTCTGCGTGATCGACCATCTCGCAGCCGCAAGCCTCGAGCTGCCGGCGGAGCGTGGCGAGCAAGTAGTACTGGAGGTGCTGCTCCGGGAGGAGCAGGCCGTAGGGGGTGAGAAATGACCGCAGCAGGAAGGAGGGCAGGAAGCGTGCGCACGCCACCTTGAAGCGTACCCAGGAGGCATTGGGCGTCTGCACGAAGAGCACCCCGCCGGGCTTGAGCAGGCGTGCCCCTGCGCCCAGATCCGCGCCCGGATCCTCGCTGTGCTCGATCACGTCCCACAAGGTCACGAGGTCGAAGCCTTGTGCGGGAAGATCGGCGTCGGCGAGCGACGGCGCTATGTGCCACTCCACCGTGTGCCCCTCCGCGCTCTCCGCCGCCCGGGAACTCACGTTCGGCGCAATGTCGAACGCCCAACTCTCCCAGCCACGGGCCGCGATCCACGCGGGCCAGCGGCTCGTACCCGCGCCCACGTCCAGGGCCCGGCCCCCTGTCCCGCCATTCGTCCCGAACTGCGGCGCCATCCAGGCCCAGATGCGCTCGTA
>CAZBZG010000254.1:0-6902 GCA_964496245.1 uncultured Planctomycetaceae bacterium
AAAGCCGCCGGCAGGACCTGAGAGATGCTGCGAGAGCGAAGTGGATACCCCCTTTGAGCTGATTCAGGTTTCCCAAGGTGCGGTAGACAATCGCATCAGCCGAACAGATCAAGTAACGTTCGCTCTGGCCAACGAGGAACGTCAGCGACTCGGCTTCGCCAAGGTCCAGTCGTTCGAAATAGCCTGGGTCAAACTGGCTGCGGAAGTCGCCAATGTCGGAAGAGGGAACCGCGAATTGCTTCACCCGCCCGTCGGCGACATACGGATGCAGATCGAAGTACTCCTTCTCGCCCGCTGCATCCATCGAGAAGTGCGCTTCCCCTTCGACGATGCTTTCGGCAAGGTGGATCTCGCACGCTTCGACGACCGCATCCCAGAGATCCAATTCGAAGAGATTGATGACGACATTCGCATCAAGGATCAGCAATCTCAATTTCTTCGTCATCCAGCATCTCTTCTTCCGCTACGCGCATGGCCTGGCGGCGGGAGATTCCCATGTATTGGGCGAAGCGGCCGATGGAGATCTCCCCGTGGTCCAGGGCTTTCCGCGCCAGAGCTTCATAACGCTCCGGGCGCTCGGGCGGCGTCGCTTCTCCCCCCCAAGCCTTCCCATCCGCAACCGGCTGCCGCAGCCTGGCAATGACATCCCGGACGCGTTTGGTATCGCTGCGATCCGGCGCATAGAGGTTATGCGCGCGCCAGGCGACGCAGTCAACGGATACGTCGAATATGCGGGCCACATCAAGGAGGTGTTCCCGGCGGATCCTGCCATGGTGCATCCTGTCCTCTACGGTCGAGCGGAACTCCTCTTCCGGAAGAAGAAGGTTGACAGCAAACGCTTGGGCGAGATTCTCCTCCCCTTCTGGGGTGGTGCCGGAGGCCCCGTTCCGGTGGGGGAAGATGTTCCAGGTCAGCAAGTGGAACAACTCGCGGGCGAGATCGAAGTTTCGCCGGCGGCGGCTGTTGTTCTGGTTGAGTAGAATGGCCGACCCGAACTGACTGTCGTGCGCGCAGGCAGCCGTCCCCGTCGGCTCGAAATCGAGATGAAAGACCATCACGCCGCAGACTTCCTCCAACACACTGAGCAGCGAATGTGCAGGATAATCCCCCAACTGGTATGTGGCGCGAAACCGCTTGGCGAGCCCTTCGGCTTGCCTGAAATGAAACCGCGCAGCCTCTCCTTCCTCATGCTGCAACGCTTGCGTGCGGTCTTCTCCCGTCCAGGTCTCCAGATTGTAGTACCAGCGGCACAACTCAGTGAAGCGGGCCTCGATCTCTTTGCGCTTGACCGCCGGCCGCTCCCGCCACAGCACCTGTGGAGAGGCCAGAGACGTTCCGCTTAGCAGACGCTCGACACCCACATGGTAGAGAGAAGCCAACTTCCCCAGTTGCGACACACTGGGCTCGCGCGCTCCGGTTTCGAACTCCGAGAGAGAGGAGGCGCCAATGCCGGTCCTTTCGTGCACCTGTGCCTGCGTCAACCCGCAAGCCTTGCGCGCTTGTTTCAGGTTTTGAGAAAGCGGCATGGGGAAGCCCCCGCGAAGATCTGGATACCAGATAGAATATCTCTCTTGTCGTCCTCTTGCAACCTAGTTCGTCTGTATTTCAGATGTTTCCGGAAAAAGTTGGACTGGAAGCCCGCCATCATCGCACTGGAGCCGTGGAGACTGCTGCGGACGGATTACCTCGAGAGAACCGCCACCGCCCGGAAGACCGCGCGGCCGGGAAGGGGCGGACCCGCTCGCCCTGCAACCGGGCGCGTGCAAGCCATTCGCCCGCAAAGCGATGGGCTTCGCGTCGATTTCTGCTCATCCGGCACTGGTGCCGATCAGGACGCCCCCACCGGCTGGGCGTTGTACGCCACGATGTCCTCTTCGCTGAGGATCCCCCCGGCCTCGCGCAGGCGATCCTGCACGGCTGTGACGTCGAGCGCGCGGGGCGGGACGTTCTGCTGAATCGAGAGGGCGGCGGCCACGCCCGCGGCCTCGCCTTCTGCGATGCAGGGGACCATGACGCGGATGGAGCCGAGCGCCACGTGCGTGGCGCTCACGCACCGGCCGGCCACGAGCAGGTTGTCCACCTTCTGCGGCACGAGGATTCTGTAGGGAATGTGGTGTTTGAAGCCCTTCTCCGGCCGCCAGGTCGTGGGGTCCATGCCCGGGCCGTCGATGTTGTGAATGTCCACGAAGAAGGAGTTGTAGCAGACCACGTCGTCGAAGGTCGCCTGGTTCATGATGTCCTCTTCGGTCAACACGTACTCGCCCAGGATCCGACGGCTCTCGCGCAGGCCGATGGTGTTCGGGGTGCTGAGGAGGTAACAGTGTTCCATGCCGGGGATGTACTTGCGGAAGACCTCCACGCTCTGGACCGCCTGCTTGCGCGCTTCGAGGGTCGCGCGGGTGAGATCCTCGGTCCGCGTGCTGTCGATGTGGATGACGTGCGTGAAGTTGATGCCCACCTGGTCGGGACGGGTATCGGTCCACCACCACCCCATGATCCGGTTCTGGAAGGGGTCCATGTCGCCGTTCTTCTGGGCTTCCTCCCACACGCTCGTGAGCGCGCCGTCGCCCTGCTTGCCCCGTTCGCTGCGGAACGCCACCGCCCGCTCCCAGTCCACGCCGCCGATCGTGAACATGAGCGTCACCGGCTGGCACTTGTTGTCGGTCGGCCGGCCGATCTCATACGGGCAACCGGCTGAGAAGCCCACGTCCCCGTCGCCCGTACAGTCGATCACACGCTTGGCCTGGATGAGTTGGCGGCCTGTCTTGTTCTGGACGATGACTCCGCGAATCCGTCCGCCTTCGACCATGGCTTCACAGAAAAACGTATGATAGAGAAGCTCGACGCCTGCCTCTTCCATCATCTGTTCGAGCACCAGCTTGAGGCCCTCGACTTCGAAATCGACCGCGTGGTGACTGCGCCGGCCGTAGCCGGCGTCGATCACGCGCGTGCGAATCTCCTCGGCAATGCCGGCCACGATCTGGCGGTCGGTGCCGTGTTCGTTGTAGGCTGAGATGTGCCCGTGCCCGCCCGCGCCCGCGACCCCGCCAAGGCAGTTGAACTGCTCCACGACCAGGGTGCGCTGCCCCTGGCGGGCTGCGGCCAGGGCCGCGCCCACGCCGGCCGGGCCGCCGCCGATCACCACCACGTCGTACGAATCCTTGACCGGAATTTCGCGTTCAGGTTCGAGATAGCCACTCATGGTTCAGGCCTCCTGTCTGGTTTCTTGAATTGTCCGCGTGCTCCACATGCCAACAGCCTACAACACATTAGCAGGAATGCGCTTGCACGGATCCGGCCTTGTTTTGTATAATACCGCTATCAGACGCCGCTTTTACTCAATTGTCAGGTAGCGTGGAGATGTCCGTGGCCCTGGAACCGCTCACCTCCAACGACCGCCAGCAGATCCGCGACTTCATGGAACGCGGCACGCGCGCGCTGGGGCTGCGCCTGTGCTTCCATGATCTGCTGCGGCGCTCGGGCCTGCCCAAGCCCTGGCTGCAGCACCAGAATCCAGCGTGCCTGGCGGTCAAGCGCGACCACCAGACCGAATGCGCAGCCTTCTGCGGACAGCGGATCGAGCGGGAGGTAACAGGGCTGCCTTCCGGCAGCATCCACACCTGCCCCTTCGGCCATACGGACATCGCCGCCCCGGTCTGGCTCGAGGGCATGCTCGCGGGCGTGCTCTATGCCGGGGTGTGCTGGCAAGGGAAAGACATGCCGCCCAGGCCCGGGCTGCTCGTGCATCCGACGCGGGAGTGGCTTGAAGACCGGCGGCTCCTTCTCTGCGCCCTGGCCCGCGAACTCGGGCGTCTGCTCCGCGGCCGGCAGGCGGACCGCAGCCCCTCACGCCGGGAGACGATCCTGACCTTTGTGCGCAATCGTCTCGACCGGTCTTTCAAGATCGAGGATCTCGCAAGCGCGCTCCACTTGTCCGCTTCGCGCACCGGCCACCTCGTCAAGGAACTCTTTGGCGAGACCTTCCCCCAGCTCGTCACGCGCCTGCGCCTCACGCACGCCGCGCGCCTGCTCAGCGCCACGGACGCGCCCGCCGGCGAGATCGCGCTCGACACGGGCTTTGCCGACCAGGCCCACTTCACGCGCGCCTTCCGCCGCCACTACCGCATGACGCCCCTTGCATTCCGGCGGACGTATCGGGTGGAGGTGTGAAGGGGCACCGCGCACTTCCTATCAACCACCGCCCCACAGCTCCGGCGGCATGCGACCGCGGGCGGGGTCGTGGTCGTGGTCCACGCCCACCGTTGGGTGGGCATGGCACCCGACATCCACCCGTTTCCCTGCCAGGGTCTCGCATGGTCTATCCTCTCGCGCCCGGATCGAACAGGAACGGTTCGGGATCGTCGAGCCGCTCCAGATCCCTGTACATCTGCCAGAAGAGGATCCACGGATCCAGCATGAGCGTCAGGCCATGATCGAATACCTTGAACACGAAGTGGCTGTGTTCGGCGGACCCGGAGAGGACGCCTGCGCCGTCGGCAAAGTGCGTGCCGCGGGCGAGCGGTTCGTGCTCGGACACGAGCAGACGCGTCATGTGGTGCGCCTGCAGGATCCAGACCGCGCCGTTATCCCAATGGCGGACGGCCCGCCACCGGTTGTTGTTGTGGCCCATGTCCAAGCTGTTGAAGTAGAACTGGTCGTCCACGTCGAGCGGGACCCAGAGCGGCGTGCCCGCCGGGTGGTTGATGTCGAGCCCGCCGTGGGCGGAGGCGCCGTTGTAGGCGCCGAGCCAGCAGTCCTCTCCCCGGTAGCAGTCCTGGATGCGAAGCCCGCCGCGCGGGAGCGGACACCAGGGGTGGAGCGCGTCCGGGCAGATGCGCGCGCGCGCGTCCTGGATGCCGAACCGCGCGTGCTTGGACGGCCGGCAACTCCCGTGCGTCTCCTTGATGAGCGCAAAGATCGCGTCCACTGCATCGAGCCAGATGCGCAGTCCTGCGATCTCCCACGGTTCGTAGAAGCTCTGCGGGGTCGAGACCTCCCGTTCGAGCTCGTGCACCTCGCCGTCGACGCGGATGCGCGCCGAAAAGCGGTAGTCGGTGCGCGCGCCGTGCTCTTCCGTGCCCAGCCGCTTGAGGGTCGTGTCCATGAGGCGGGCGGCCGTGTCTTCCAGCGTGATCTCGCGCACGGTCCCGTCGAGCAGCGTGAACGCGAGCGTCTCCTCGGGGTCCAGCTCCACCGCGGTGAGCGTGTCCTTGGCCTGTCTGCGTACGATCATGAAGGCTCCTCGCTGGTGCTTGCACGGACCACGGCCTACGAAGCGCGAACCGAACGGAGGGACGCGCGCCTGCGCGTCCGCGAGGACCGAGCGGTGGCGCGGTCCGGCAGCCGCCTTCGGCTGCGCCGCCCAGGGGAGCCGGATCCTCCGATCCATCGCGCTCGCGGACCCTACGCTTTCGCCGCTTCGCGCTCCGCCAGCGGCGCGCCCCGGTCGACCAGCAGCTGCCGAATCTCCCGCCCGTCGAGGTCCTGCGGCGAGCACCCGCGCTCGGCTGCCACGGCTGCGGCCAGCCCCGCGGCCTGGCCCACGGTGCACGCGGGCGGCATCACCCGCATGCTCGAGTGGATGGCGTGGTCGACCGAGATGGGCCGTCCGCCCACGAGCAGGTTCGTGCGGTCCGCAGCCACCACGCAGCCATAGGGAATCTCGTACCACTCGCCCTCCGGCAGGCGGACGAGCTCGGTGCCCGCGCCGTCGGGGTTGTGGATGTCGATGTTGTACCGCACGCGCGCGATCGCATCCGGGAACTTGGCCGCCTTCTCGAAATCCTCCCGCCTCAGATAGGCCAGCCCCTTGACCCGCCGGCTCTCGCGCACGCCGATGTGGTGCGCCATGGAGTGGATCTGGGCGTCTTCGTAGCCGGGCATGCGTTCGCGCAGGATCCGGACGAGCTGGCGAACCTGTTGGCGCGCCGCGATCTCGGCTTGCGACAGCTCCACCCCGCTCGTGGCGTCCTTGTGCACGACCCGCGTGGTGTTGAAATGGATCACGTCCCGGTCGAACCAGTTGAACGCGAGCACGTTCTCGCGCGGACAGTCGATCTCGCCCTTCTCCTTGGCTTCCAGATAGAGCTCGGTCATGCGCTGGCGGAAGCTCTTGAAGCCCGCCCAGCTCGTGTCCGCAGGCGTCTTCACGTGGCTCAGCTTGAAGCAGAGGGTCATGGGCTGGCAGTGGCCGGTCGGCCCGCCCTGTTCAAAGGCACAGCCGGCGCGGGCAGCCAGATCCGCATCGCCTGTAGCGTCTACGTACACCTTGCCGCGCACCGCGGTCAGGCCGCTTTTGGAGAAGAGCACCAGCGCGTCGATCGTATGGTCCGTTACCAAGGCATCGGCCAGGTGGTGGTGATAGAGGAGCTCGACCCCGGCCTCCAGGCACAGATCCTCGGCCGCCAGCATGGCCGCGTCCTTGCTGATCAGGCGGTCCTGGCCGTCGCGCACCCAGTAGCGCTTCATGGCCTCGATCCACTCGAGGTAGACAGGACCGTCGAGCGGCTGCCCGTCCACGTGATTGCCCATGAACGGATGGACCTCGCCCACGCTCGCCATGCCACCCAGGCAATTGAAGCGCTCGACGAGCAGGGTCTTGGCGCCCGCGCGCGCGGCCAGGACCGCAGCGCCGAGTCCGCCCGGCCCGCCGCCCACGACGATGACATCCGCTTCGTGGGTGAGCGGCAGGTCGTCCCTGCGTTCGTACCGTACGGTCGTCATGGGAATCCTTTCAGGCTGAGACGGGTTGGCGATCGGGCAGATACGCGCCTTCTTCCTTGAGCCGTGCGCGCAGGCGGTCGGTGTCGACCGCGTGCACGTCATTGCCGTGGTGCTGCACAGCGTGTGCAGCCGCGAGGCCGGCAGCCTCGCCTGTATTGAGGCAGCAGGCCATGATACGG
>CAZBZG010000255.1:0-6872 GCA_964496245.1 uncultured Planctomycetaceae bacterium
GAACCAGGACGGCCGCCGAATCAGCTATGATTAATCGGTGTCCGTCCCCTGATTAGTCCGAAGCGCCGCCACTCCATGGCGGGCATCTCGTCAGCCAGGCAGCGGGCGAAGTGCTCCACGAGCAGGGGAATGTCGCTGCGCCGCTCGCGCAGCGGCGGCACCTGGAGCACGGCGAACGTCAGGCGGTCGTGGAGGTCGGCGCGGAACGCCCCTTCGTCGATCATGCGCGCGAGGTCGGCGTTGGTGGCAGCCACGACGCGCACGTCGACCGACACGGTCTGATGGCCGCCCGTACGTTCGAACTGCTGGTACTCCACCACGCGCAGGATCTTCTCCTGGAACTCCATGGACATGTTCCCGATCTCGTCCAGGAAGAGGGTGCCCCCGTCCGCCTGCTCGAGCTTGCCCATGCGCTGCTCGGTGGCGCCCGTGAACGCGCCCTGTTCGTGGCCGAAGAGCTCGCTGCGCAGCAGATCCCCGCCGAACGCGCCGCAGTTGACCGTGACGAACGGCGCCCGGGCCCGGCTGCCCGAGGCGTGGAGGTGGCGCGCGACGAGCTCCTTGCCTGTGCCGCGTTCGCCCCGGATCAACACGGGCCGCGGCACGCTCGCGAGCTGCGCGGCCTGGTCCACGACCGCGGCAAACGCCGGGTGCGCGCCAACCATGTCGGATCCGTCATCCATCGGCAACGTCCCGCAGTTCCAAACGATCGACAACGGCTGGATGATAAAGGCTGCTGGACGTTGGCGCAAGCCCGAAGACCTGGCGGCGGCTCGGAGCTACGCGGTGGGCGGAAAATGCTTCTGGATGGCGGCGTCGAGGTGTTCGCGGGCTTTGCCCTCGCACTGGCCGCAGACCGTGCCGAGCTTGGTGTGCTCCTGGAGCTCCTGAAAGGTGCGCGCGCCCTCGAGCACGGCGTCCTCGATCTCGTGGTCGGTCACGTTCATGCACTGGCAGACGATCCTGGGCTTGGCCTCGCGGCCGCGCGCGTGGAGGCTCAAGGGATTGCCGTAGACGGCCATGGCTTCGTGCATGGCGGTCTGGACCTCCGGATGGAACTGCGTCGTGGGCTATTCGTTCTGCTCGTTCTCGAGCACCCGGTTCATGTTCCCCTGGGCGTAGCCGGCCAGGTCCAGGGCCACGTACGTGAAGCCGAGCGAACGGAGTTCGGAGACGATGGCCGCGCGCAGCTCGCCGGCCACGCGTGGGATGTCGTCGCCCTCCACCTCGATGCGGGCGATGGTGCCGTGGTGGCGGACCCGGAGCTGGCCGAGCCCGAGCCTGCGCAGTGCGATTTCGGCTGCCTCGACCTGACCGAGCTTCTCCTCGGTGATGGCTTCGCCATAGGGCATGCGGCTCGCCAGGCAGGCAAAGGCCGGCTTGTTCCAGGTGGGGAGGCCCATCTCCCTGGAGAGTTCGCGCACCTCGTCCTTGTCGAGGTCGGATTCCAGCAGGGGCGAGCGCACGCCGAGTTCGCGTGCCGCCCGCCGGCCCGGCCGGACGTCGGACTCGTCGCTCACCGTGGACCCGTCAGCCACGTGGGCGAGGCCTTCCTGGTCGGCGATCGCACGCAGCGTGCGGAAGAGCTCGGACTTGCAGGGGTAGCAGCGGTCCGGCGGGTTGTCCGCGAACCCGGGGATCTGCAGCTCCGAGGTCTCGACCCGCTTGTGGCGCCAGCCAAAGCGCTCCGCCAGGCTGCGGGCGTCTTCGCCTTCCCACGGGGGATGGATCTCGGAGGCGGCCGTGACCGCGAGCGCTCTGCGGCCGAGCGTGTCAGCGGCGACCTTCATGAGAAAGGTGCTGTCTACGCCTCCCGAAAAAGCCACGAGAACCGAGCCCGCCTCTTCGAGGATCCGGCGCAGGTGCGCGAGCTTGTCGTGTGGCTCGGAGAGACTTTGCTCGGCTGAGGGCGTCGTGGGCATGGCTGCCACTTTCCAGGCCTCAGCCTGTCTTCCGTTTCTTCGAAAGGTCCACGACCTTGTGGCCGCAGGTCTTCTGGCGTTCGCGTGCGAATTCAGCCAGAGCATGGATGTCATGGTTGAAACGAGATGACAACGCCTCTCTCGCCTTTCTGACCTCTTCGACAATCGGGTCTCGCATCACTCTCCTCCCAACATCTCATCAGGGGTATAGACCATCGGTGGCTGATGGCCAAGGGCTCTGATCAGGCGGTTGATCTCCTTCAAAATGACTGGGTTCGCAAGATGCGTACAATTCCAGGTAAGCAGTACGTCCATTTCGTGAATTGTGGATATCGCGATATGGAAAGCGTCAAGTATGGCCCTTTCCGGTATGAGCCCGAGTTTCATGATCTCATGCGCCAGGGGCTCCGACAGGGGCGTAGTGTCCAGGACGGCAATCCCCTCAATTGCTTTCATCCTGAGAGACGCAGCTTCCTCATCTCCAAACATGGCTTCCTCAATCACGTACTCAGAGACGTACAGATCGGCGTCGTGACGTCTCGTGTCCCACCACTCCCGCGTTACCTCCTGGTGTGCAGCAATAACCAGATCCCGCGACGGTCTGGCCGTCAAGTAGCTGGGAATCGTGGTTTCCAGGTACACCCGCAGCATGCCTCCGACTTCTCCCGTCCTGAGCCGCCCCCACCTCCCAATGTCCCCCGCATTCTACCACAGGCCCACGTTGGGACAAGGGGTTTTCAGCCTGTGAGTCGGGCGCACACAAGCGCCCCTACGGCCCGGTCATACTCGCGCTTCAGGTCGTCTTTCACCAGCCCCAGATACCGGGACGTCGTGTCCGGGCTCTGGTGGCCGAGCAGGGCCTGTACCTACCGGACGTCGGCCCCGTTCTGGAGCAGGTGGCAGGCGAAGGTGTGCCGCAGCAGATGCGGGTTCACGTGTTTGGGTGCGGCTCTGTTGAGCTCCTGGAATGCCTTGTTGACCAGCCCTTCGGTGATCCGCGTGGGGCGGTCCTTGCCTTGCTGGACGAAGAGCGGGCTGCTCTTGCGGGGCCGGCTTGACCTCGCCTTCAGATAATCGGACAGGGCGTTCAGCGCAGCGTCATGGATGGGAATGAGACGCTCCCGGCCGCCCTTGCCCCTGACGAAGACCGTGGCTGCCTGGAAAGTCCACGTCGCCCACGTTGACACGGATGCGTTTGTGCCTGCGCAGCCCGCAGCCGTAGAGCACGTGCAGCATGGCCAACCGGTACTCCCGGGGCGACCGTACCAGCAGCAACCCGACGGCCGCCCTGGATGGTGGTTGCCTCGTCTCGTAGGGAAGCCGGGGCTGTACTTAGTACGCTTCGAACACGAGTTCCTTGTCCACGGGCGCGCCGTCGACCGTGCGGCGGACCGTGAGACGGATCTCCTCGCCGGCGTAGAGGCCGCGCCGGATCCAGCGGGCGATGGCGAGGGCCTTGTCGCGAATGTCGCCCGTGAGTTCGGTGCCCTGGATGGCGATGATCTCGTCGCCCGCCTGCAGCCCGGCGCGGGCGGCGGGCGCATCCTCTTCCACGGTGTCGACGCGCAGGTGTTCGTCCCCGGCTTTCGGGCGGGCGAGCTGGAAGCCGAGTTTGCCGGGCTTGAGGGTGCCGAGCGTGACCGTCAGGGTCTTCTCCTCCCCGCCGCGGCGGAGCACGACCTCCACTGCGGTGCCTGCGGGCCGGCCGCGCACGAGCGCGGCGAAGCGCGCGGCGTGCCAGATGGGCGCGCCGTCGAAGCGGAGTACCACGTCGTCGGCCTGGAAGCCGGCGCGGGCTGCATCCGACGCCTCGGCAACGGCCTCGATCCGGGCGCCCTTGACGTCGCCCGCCTCCTCGTCCTCGTCCCATTCGATGCCTGCGAGCCGGCCGCGATAGATCTCGCCGCCTTCGGCCGCCTCGAGCGCGGGCAGGAACCGCTTGATCTGGTTGGCGGGAACCGCGTAGCCGAGTCCCGTGCTCGCGCGCAGGCCCCAGCGCGTCTGCACGAGGCCGTTCACGCCCACGAGTTCGCCGGCCATGTTGACGAGCGGGCCGCCCGAGTTGCCCGGGTTGACGGGCGCGTCGGTGACCACGGCGTCGTTGTAGATGCCGCGGTACTGGTGGAGCGCGCTGACGACGCCGAGCGTGAAGGTCGGGGTCTGGTCCACGAGCCCCAGGGCGATGGGGTTGCCGATGGCCAGGCTGAGGCTGCCCACGCGCAGGGCGTCGGAATCGCCGAGCGAGAGGTGCGGCAGGTCCTCCTCTGTCTCGATCTTGAGCAGGGCCAGGTCGCCGCCGGGATCGAGCCCCAGGAGTTCGGCCTTCATGGAGCGGCCGTCGCCGAGGCGCACGCTGAAGCGCTTCTGCCCCTTGACCACGTGGGCGTTGGAGATCATGTACCCCTCGGCGCTGATGACCGCGCCGCTCCCGCCTGCGATGAAGACGAACGCGGGCCGGGTCCGTTCGATCAGGGCCTGGACGTTCTCTTCGACCGCGCGGGTGTGCACGGCCGCGCGCGCGGGCCGCACGCTCCAGCAGAGGAGGCAGAGGGTGAGCGTGAGGGCGGTACGCATGCTCATTCGCGTTCTCCCAGTGTGACCTCGATGTCGAATACGTCTTCGGTGATGCGCACGTAGCGCCCTTCGATCTCGTCGCCGTGCTCCAGCGTCTTGAAGAGCTCCTTGAGATCCCGTTCGCGCTCGACGCGCTGTCCCGCGATCTCGAGGTACCGGCAGCCGCCTTTGCGCCGGATGGTGAGCTGGACTACGTCGCCTGGCTCGTGTTCGGCGACCTCGGCGATGAAGTGCTTCCAGGAGGTGAGCGGGGTGCTGTCGAGCGCCAGCACGGCATCGCCCTTGCGCAGGCCGGCCGCGTCGCCGGGCGATCCCTTGGCCACGCGGCCGATGATCACTTCTGTGCCGAACGCCCGGTTGGGATCGGGCCCCACGCCGATGTAGGCGCCGGAGAGCGTGTCCACATCCGCACCCGCTTGCAGTGCGGGCAGCGCCCGCAGGACCCGGTCCGCGCGCGCGGCCAGGCTGATGCCGGAGTTGGGGGCGATGTGCCACTGCTGGAGCTCCACGCCTGCGAAGAGCCGTCCCAGCACCGGGCCCGGCCGCATGGGCGCGCCCGCAAAGCCCACGATGCGGCCGTCCCGCAAGAAGACCGGCCCGCCGGAATTGCCGTAGTTGAACAGGGCGTCGCATTGCATACGCAGGTCCCGGTGCCGCGCAGGCGCGCTCACCATGCCCGTGTTCAGCGTGAACGACTCGTTGGCGGGCAGCACGCCGACCACGCCCACGGCCTGGCCCGCGCGCGGGACGGTCATGCGGTCGGCCAGGTCGACGTGGGGCAGGTCTGCGGCCTCGACCCGCAGCAGGGCTACGCCGAGCGGCTTGTGGCGGGCCACGATCTTGGCCGGCAGGGTCCGGCCGTCGTGCAGCGTGGCGGTGACGGACGTCACGGGGTTCTTGCGCTGCTTGGTGTTCGCGCGGTTGCGGCTGAGCAGACTTCCGAGATCCCCTTCGTATGCCACCGGCCGGATGCCGCCGTCCGTGTCCACAAAGGCGCGGTCGGGCTGCAGGTTGAAGGCGCTGGTGAGGATCCACCCGTCGGCTGAGACGAGCAGGCCGGTCACGGCGGTGTCGGGCCGGCGGAGCTGCTGGTTGGCCCCGAGGATCCGGTCCGCACGGAAGAAGTCGGCTGCGATGCGGCGCTTCTGCGTTTCGTGCAGGTCGTCCCAGTGTTCGAGCTTCTGCTTGTAGAGGCGCCAGTTGTACCGGGGCAGGTCCTCGGACGGGTACTTGCGCTCGATCGCGAGGCTGACGAGCGCCGGCTGGAGGGCCTTGGCGTGTCCCGCGAACGGGTTGCCTGCGGCCGTGTCCGCGGCCGGCGGGGCGAGGAGCGGCGCTTCGTCGAGCGCGACCGTGCCGTCCTGGCACGCGCGCAAGGCTTTGCGCACCCGCGTGATCGGCGCGGTCATGCCCTGCCAGCGCGTGTCCGAGTAGCTCAGGCTGATCACGCCCAACAGCTGGCCGCGGCTGTTCAGGAGCGGTCCGCCGTCCTGGCCGGGATTGATGGCCGCGTCCGTCTCGATGGCGATGCCCGCGTAAGAGCTCTGCCCGTCCGCGCTCGTGACCGGGTAGACCCCGCTGATCACGCCCACGCTGAAGGATGCGTGCTCGCCCGTGCGGATCATGTTGTGGGCGTTGCCGAAGGTATAGGCGCGTTCGCCCACCTCCGGCAGGTCGGTGGCCACGGGGAGATGCGCGAGATCCGCAGCCTCGACCTTGAGCAGGGTGGCCTCCACGGTCTCGTCGAGCTCCACGAGCGCGGCGTCCTTGTGGGACTGGTCGGTGAAGTAGACGCGGATCTTCTTCGATCCCGGCGGCACCACCGTGGTGGAGGTGAGGATGTAGCCGTCGGCTGTGACCACCGCGCCTGTGCCGTAGTACCGTTCGAGCGGGCCGCGCTCGCAGTAGATGCCCACGGTGGCGGCATTGCCGGCGGTCGCGATCTGCTGGAAGATGGCGCTGCGCTGGTCGGCGGCCGAAGGGGTGGCGGCGCGCGTGCCTGCAGAGCCGGCGCAGAGAGCAAGCGCGCACACGCTGGCGAGATGCAGGCGGCGGAACGTTCGGGGATCGGGCATGCAGGAGGCTCCTCGGGACAGCGGCAGGACCGCGCGGGCGAACAGCTGTACGCGGACGGTGCGGCAGGCCTGGTACGTGGTGCGGCGCGCCGCCCGGCCATGGCCCCAAGGCTAGGGCGCAGGGCTGCGTGCGTCAACCATGAATATCCGGATTGCCAAACGCATGCGCGGGCAAGCGCTTGTGCGGTCGTCGGTCGAGTCGCGGCAAGCTGTCTCGGTTTCGCTGGACAGTCCGCCGAACCAGGTGGTATAGCTCGGTGCAATAAATCTGCAGTATAGTCTTGAAACGGCATTAGCGTTT
>CAZBZG010000256.1:0-6872 GCA_964496245.1 uncultured Planctomycetaceae bacterium
GAGGTAACCTCGTGCTCCTGCATGGCCTGCAGCAGCGCCGCCTGGGTCTTGGGAGGCGTGCGGTTGATCTCGTCGGCCAGGATAATGTTGGCAAACACCGGGCCCTTCAAGAACCGGAATTGCCGCTTGCCGGTGGAGTGATCCTCCTCGATTACCTCGGTGCCGGTGATGTCCGAGGGCATCAGATCGGGCGTGAACTGGATGCGGTTGAAGGAGAGATCGAGCGCGCGGGCCAGGGTCTTGACGAGCAGGGTCTTGCCGAGCCCCGGCACGCCGATGATCAGGGCGTGCGCCCGGCAGAAGAGCGCGACGAGCAGCTCTTCGACCACGCGCTCCTGACCGATGATGACCTTGTGGACCTCCCTCTCGAGCACGGCGCGCGCCTTGGCCAACTTCTCGGCCAGGGCCACATCCGCATGCTTCTCGGTCATGGGTCTCCTCCCGGCCGGCGCGCAACCCCGCACGCCGGCGCACCCGCCTGCTCCGCCCGCGGGCCGTACCGGTCCGCCCCGGTCAGGCGTGCGTCATGCGGCGCGGCAGCGGTACCTCCTCTTCCAGAGCGCACTCCATGTACTTGGCTTGCAGCGCGGTCTTGAGCGCCTTGGCCTCCGGCTCATCCCACAGATTGCGCCGTTCCTCCGGATCTTCCTGCAGGTCGAAGAGCTCGCCCCACTCGGGATGGCCCGCATACACGGTCAGCTTGTACCGATTCGTGATAAAGCTGCGCACGTTCGTGCCGAGGTAGTCCTCGTCGTTCTCCACGATCACCCAGTCGCGCACCTTCTTCTCCTGTCCCAGGAGGACAGGCGCCAGGGACCGTCCGGGCCACGGATCCCGCTCGTGGGCGGCCACCGGCTCGGCCGGCCGCGGCCCCTCCGGAATCGCCACGCCGCAGAGGTCGAGCAGCGTGGGCGCGAAATCGATCTGGCTGGCAAGCCCCGCCGTGCGCACGCCTGCGGGGAAGTGGCCCGGCCACGACCAGATGAAGGGCATGCGCAGGAGTCCCTCGAAATGGAACGGCCCCTTGTTCACGATCCCGTGATCGCCCAGCATGTCGCCGTGATCGGTCAGGAAGCAGACGATCGTATTCTCCGCGAGCCCGGTCGTCTCGAGCGTGTCGAGCACCCGGCCGATGGCCGCATCCACACAGCTCACCATGGCGTAGGTCATGGCCCAGATGTGCTGGATCTCGGCGTCGGTCCGCCGCGTGGGCCGACGCCGCCCCGACACGCTGCCCCACCGGCCGGCCCCCTCCTCGTGGATGACCCGGTAGAAAGGCGGCAGCTTGTCGAGTTCCCCTTCCTCGGTGATGGGCAGCGGCATGTCCGCCGGATCGTACCAGTCGCAGAAGGGCTGGGGCGCCACATAGGGATGGTGCGGATCGGGGAACGAACACCAGCAGAAGAACGGCCGCTCGTCGCGCTGTTTTTCCTCGAGAAATGTGCAGGTGCGGTCGGCGATGAACCGGTTGTAGTGGAGCGCCTCCGGCACGGCGCTCTTGAGCGCCGCCTCCCGGCAGTGCTCGCTCCAGTCCGCCAGGTTCTCCTGGCCCGTGATCTTGGGCAGGGCATCCGGGTGGCTCTCGCGGATCCAGTTGCTGTAGCCCCCCCAGATCCACGTGCCGTGGCCGCCCACGAAATCCGCGCTCTCCAGCCCGTAGTACGGCGACGGGAGCGCTTTCAGTACCCCCTCGTCCCATGCTCCGCGCGACTCGGGCCACTGGCCGAGGTCGACCTCACCGTCCGCTTCGGCCGCTGCGCTGAAGCAATGCAGGTGGATCTTGCCCGCTGCATGCGTATGGTATCCGGCCCGGCGCAGGGCCTCGGTCATCGTGGGGACGGCGGGATCCAGGGGAATGCCGTTCGTGCGCACCCCGTGCCCGCGGGGCGTGCGGCCCGTGAACAGCGTGGCCCGTGCCGGCATGCAGAGGGGATTGGCCACATACGCCCGGTCGAAGACCATGCCGCGGGTGGCCAGCCGGTCCAGGTTGGGCGTCCGGATGCCCGCATTGCCGTAGCAGCCCAGATGATCCCAGCGGAGCTGGTCCATGACAAAGCAGAGCACATTCGGCCGCTTTGCCGGCGGTGCGCTCTCGGCCGCATCCCCCGCAGCCTGGCTCTCCTCATCCGCCATGCTGGTCCTGCCCTTCTTCGCTGAAGATCTCCAACCAGGCGTCGACTTCGTGCCGCGAGAGCGTCCGGGTCTTCTGGTGGGCGGCAACGGACGCGTCCCGCCCCTGGCGCGGCCCGGCCGCCAGGCATTCTCGAATGAACCCGTCCACGCCCAGGCGCCTCGCGCCCAGGGCGCGCAAGCGCGCGGTCAGGGCCCGGTCGTTGGAGACCACGATCACCTCGCGCGTGCGGCCCGGCCGCCCCTGCAGCCCTTCGACCATCAGGTCGTCCGCCTTGCCCCCCGGCCCGGCCCACGAGATGCGCAGGCCGTACCGACTCGCCTGCTCCCGTTGCACGCCGCCGTCCATGAACACGGTCGTGCGGCGCCGCCGCTTGCCCAGCGTGTGGCCCAGACGTTTGAGCGCCTGCTCCTGTCCGACCGCCGGATCGGCCCCGCGGGCAAACAGCGGCCGCGTGGGCTTCCAGCGATGAAACAGGTTGAAACCATCGATCCAGAAGACTCCATCCATGGGGGTCTCATTATAGGGAAAGCCGGCAGGGTTGCAATGCGGTCAGGACAGCCCGCCCGCTGCGGCCAAACCGCAGGCGCTACGTTCTGGTCACGGCGGACCCGCCCCCTCGGGTGGCTCCGCATTCCCTGTCAGCACGACCGCAAAGCGGAGAGCCGGCCCTGCAGCATGGCGCACTGTTCGCGCAGGGGCACCAGACGTTCGCCCAGATACCGTTCGATCCAAAGGCCGGGCAGCAACCCCTGGAAGGCCTGGCGGCAGGCTTCGCCCGCGTCTTCTGCCTTCTGCAGGACGGGGACCAGACGCTCCACCGGTCCCCGCGCGCCGCGGCTCTCGCGGCGGCGGGCGTCGAGCGTGGAGCAGGCGATCTGCTGGTGGGCTTCCTGCACCGCCGCCCACCCGGCCCGGCGGGTCTGCGTGAGCCGCCGGCACGCTTCCCAGCACGCTTCGAATCGCTCCCGCTCGCCGTGCGCCTCCAGAAAGGCGAGCAGGCTCTCGCGGTCCGCCTGGCAGGGCGCGCCGTCGTGCAGGATCACACCCACGCGCACCAGGCTGTCCAGGGCCGCGTCGATCGGAACATACTGCGTCCCGTTGGTGTGGTTGCGACTCCAGGCCGTGGCGATCACGCCTTGGCCGGGGATGCGGCGCGCCACGTCCATCCAACCGAGCGCGTTCTCCTCGCGGGCCTCCACGTGCTCAACGACATCGGCGCTGCGATCCGCGCCGCACTTATAGGCGGTCCCGTACCAGAGGCGGATGCCGCAGGCGTGGAAGCGTTCGGCGTGCCGCGTGTTGTAGTGTTGCTCCGCCGCGTCGGGATGGCCGCGATACCCCCAGACGCAGAGATCGGCCTTGTCCGCCAGCGCCTGCAGCGCGGCGTCGTCCCACTCCACCATCATGTCGTGCCAGAGAATGGGCCGGATGTCGCGGGCGCGAAGCCGGTCCAGCAGCGGCTCGACGTGGTGGAGATAGAGCGCGCCCTTGCCGTGGCCCTCGATGTAGGCGCGCGTGTCCGGGTGGCTTCCGAACAGGAAGGATTCGTCGCCGCCGAGATGGAGACGGCGCACGCCGGGCGAGAGCCGCAGGACATCCTCCACCATGGCTGCGACGAGCTCGCGTGCCCCTTGGGCCAGCGGATTGAGATCGCTCGCGCTGTCGGGCACCTCCCGCAGGTGCCGGTACCGCTCGAGGCGCAGGGGCGTCTCCATGTGGCCCAGGCACTGCACCAGGGGGATGACCTCCAACCCCTCGCGGGCGGCCGCTTCGTGGAACGCGCGCACGTCGTCAGGGGTGTAGGCGGTCTCGCACCGGAACCCTTCGTCCACGGTCCAGGGGAACATGTCCTCCCACTCGACGACGAGCGCGTTGTAGCGGGCCGCGCGGACCACGGCGAGCAGGTCGATAAGCCGCTCAAATGTGGGCGGCAGGCCCTTCAGGTCGAGGTGCAGCGCGCGGATGCCGATCTTCGGGAGCGGTTCGCGAAACAGGTCGCTCATGTCGACGTTCCTCCACTGGACATGTGCTGGGCGCCCACCATCCTGGTCCAGCGGCCGGGATCTGTCAAGCATCCCTTCATCCGGTGGCAAAAAGCCCTGGAAATCCCGGCGGCCAGATGGTAGAAGACGCTCCGGAGACGAGGACTCTGCACGCCGGCAACCTTCGCAAAGGAGATCGCAATGACCGCTTCCGGCCGAACCCTCACCGACCTCAAGGCCGCTGCCGAGGAGACCGGCGTACCCCTCCATGCGCTCGCGGGCGACGGCGGCTGCGCCGTGGTCGTGCCCGCTTGGGGCGGGCGCATCCTGTTTTTGGGTACGGGCGAAGCCAACACGCTCTGGACCAGCCCGGACTTCGCGAACAACGGTTTGTGGCCGGCCAACTACGGCGGGTGCCGCAGCTGGTTCAGCCCCGAGGGCGGCCCCAAGGGCATCTACTTCTCGGCCGACTGGTCGGACTGGCAGTGCCCGCCCGCCATGGACCCCGGCGACTACAAGCCCGTGGGCGAGACGAACGGACGGCGCATCGCGCTGGAGAATCAATTCCAGGCCACATCCAACGACGGCACCGCGTACCACTTGCGCATGGGCCGCACCGTGGAACTCGGCGCCGCGCCCGATCTGCCGGAAGGCGTGGCGTGCGTGCCCATCCACTTCGCACACAGCTACGTCAACCTGTCGGACCGCACCGTCGACCGGGAGATCGATCTCTGGCACCTGGTGCAGATCATCCCGGGCGGCACCATCCTGGTGCCGCTGGCGGCGGGGAGCGACCAACCCTACCGCGACTACTTCGAGCCCGTCCCGGCCGACCGGGTGGCCGTCCAGGGCGCGTGCCTGTCGGTAGCGATCGACGGCGCGCGGCGATACAAGCTCGGCGTAAACCAGAGAAGCGCGGCCGGAGCCATTGCGTATCTTCGCACGACGGGCGACACGGCCAGTCTACTCGTCAAGCGCTTCGCCGTGGACGCGGCCGGGGTCTACGCCGACCGCCCCGAGGCGGATCAAGAACGCAACGGCGACCCGATCCAGCTCTACAACCACATGACCGGAGGCCCGGAAGGGTTCGGCGAGATCGAGTGTCACGCGCCGGCCGTGACGCTCGCCCCGCAGGCGCGGCAGGAGTTTTCGATCGAACTCGATCTGCTCGAAGGCCCGCGCAACGCAGTACTCGAGGCGGGCAGTGCCCTGATCGACCGCGATCTCGCACAGGTCAAACTGTTCGAATAGGGATCCGTGCGCAAGGGCGGCCTTTTGCAGCGTTCGGCGCGGGGGATCCCGCCTCAGCGGGCGCGCGCCGTGTTCTCCGCTTCGCTGCTCATGCCGACCAATTCGTCGGCCCAGGCCAGGGCTTCGAAATACATGGCCGGCACATCCTCGGTGCGTACCGGCACGTGCTGCTTGCAGGCGTCCACGCGTCCCCATTCGCCCTGTTCGTAGGCGATCACGAGATCCAGGAAAGCCCGCAGCGGATTGGCCTCGCCGAGCAGGGCCGCCTTGACGTCGGCGGAGAGCGGCACCTGCTCCACCACATCGGCCATGGGCTGGTCGATGATGGCGTCCAGCAGCGAGAACATCCCGAGCAGAAAGAGGTCCTCGCCGCGGCCGGCCAGCTGCCCCCGCTCGGCGAGTTGCTCGCAGAACCGTGCACGGCAGACCGAGTTCTGCAGCAGCTCCGGGGACTTGTCCTCTCCCAGGGCCGAGAGGCAGACCAGGTGGACCCACTTGCGCACGTTCCGCTCGCCCAGAAGGGCCAGCGCCTGGCGGATCGAGTGGATCTCGTTCCGCAGACCGAAGAAGGACGAGTTGATGTACTTGAGCAACCGGTAGGAGAGGGAGATATCCCGCTTGAGCACCTCCTCGAGCTTGCTGTAATCGAGTCCCTGCTGTCCGGCCTCGCGCATCAGCGCCAAACGGCTTACCTGTGTCTCCGGAATGCGATGGGCTCCCATGATCTGCGGCTTGGCGAAGAAATACCCCTGGAAGTACGCGTACCCCGCCTTGCGCGCCTGATCGACCTCTTCCTGCGTCTCCACCTTCTCGGCCAACAACTGGATCTTCTTGCCGCGGAAGCGGCGGACCATGTAGTCCCGTTCGAAGGACCCGGAGAGGAAGAAATCCACCTTGATGATGTCGGCCAGTTCCACCAGGGGATCGTGCTTGGGCGTGTACTGGAAATCATCGAGCGCGATGCGGTAACCGAGATCCTTGAGCCGCCTGCACATGCGCAACACGAGGCTGTCGGGTTCCACGTCCTCGAGGATCTCGATGACCGCGAGTTCCTTGGGCATGAGTTCGGCATACCCGTTGAGCAGGGCATTCCGCGTGAAGTTGATGAAGGCGGGCCGCCCGGCCGTCAGGCTCTCGATGCCGTGTGTGGTGAAGCTGTCGGAGATGACAGAGCTGCTCGCCTCGTCGCCTTCGACGTCGGGAAAGGCGTTCTCGACACCCGTACGGAAGAGCAGTTCGTACGCCCACACATCGAGATCCGCGTCGAAGATGGGCTGTCTAGCCAGATAGGTCTGCATGCCGCTCCCGCCGCACGCGTCCCCTCCCCTGCGTCTCCTGTATGATGGCCCGAAGAGGAGGCAAATGCAAGCGAAAGTTTCAACGATGAAACCATCTTTTGCGGTTTGTCTGTACTGCGCTTGCAACGCCTGGATTGCAAGGGGGGTCTGTAGAGACGCCGGTCCCCTGGACCGCCCACGCCGCGCTGCTGGCGCCCCCTTGGAAAC
>CAZBZG010000257.1:0-6830 GCA_964496245.1 uncultured Planctomycetaceae bacterium
CGAGCGGCCACCTCGGCGATCCGGGTCGCGCCCTTGGTCACGACCACGAACTGGACGATGACCAGGATGAAGAAGATCACCAGGCCGATGGCCACGCTTTCGCCGCCCACGAAATTGCCGAACACGCTGACCAACCGGCCGGCGGCGAACTCCCCCTGCTCGGCAGCATTGCCCAGAATCAGGCGCGTGGTGGCGATGTTGAGCGACAGCCGGTAGAGCGTGGCGAACAGGAGCAGGGAGGGAAACGTCGAGAACTGGATCGGCCGGATCACGTAAATCGTGGTGAGCAGCAGGATCAGGGAGAGCGTGATGTTGAAGCCGAGCAGGAGATCCATGACGGTGGGCGTCAGCGGGTAGATCATGATGCCGAGGGTGGCCACCAAGAAGACCGCCACCGCCAGATCGCGGCTCTTGGCGAACTGCGTCCGTATCCGGGCGAACAGTTCCGCCCCTCGCATTGCAGCTGTGGCTTCCGCCATCCGTACTCGCTCCGTATTTCACAGGCTGCCGATGCAGCCCCTCACGCCGCCGATTCGAGCGCCCTCCGGTATTGGGCGAGCTTCTCGCCCTTCAGCACATACGACAGGATCTCCGCCAACGCCGGGAAGAGCGCTGCTGGAATCTCGTCTCCGATCTCGATCTTGTAGAGCTGACGGGCCAGCGACGGCGCCTGCCAGACCGGCACGCTGTTCTTCAGCGCGAGCTCGATGATCTTCATCGCGATCCGGTCGGTGCCCTTCGCCACCACCAGCGGCGCCGCCATGTCCGGCTTGAACTGCACGGCGACGGCGTAGTGTGTCGGGTTCCGTACCACCACCTCGGCCTCGGGCACCTCCTGCATCATCCGCTGCATGGCCATCTGTCGCTGGATCTGCCGGCGACGCGCGCGGACGTGCGGATCCCCCTCGGTTTCCTTCATCTCTTCCTTGACCTCCTGCCGGGTCATGCGGATGTCCTGGTTGTGCTGGTAGAACTGGTAAGCCATGTCGATCAAGCCGAGGATGAGGAAGAGCAACGCCAGCACCAGCCCGAGGTGCACCACCGCGTAGGCCGTGTGTGTCACGATCGCAGAGGGAGCGAGCGTCGCCAGCACTTGCGCGGCCGGCAATTCGTCCTGCAGCGTCAGGTAGGCGACGCCGGCCACGATGAGCAGCTTCCCGCAATTCATGGCCAAGGTCATCAGGCTCTTCAAGCTGACAATGCGTTTGAAGCCGTTCACGGGATTCAACTTGTTGAGGTCCGGTCCGAGAGGATGGGTCGAAAACAGGAATCCCGTCTGCATGAGATTGGCCGCCAGGGCGATCGCCAGCACCCCGATCAGGAAGGGCCCCACGGCGATGCCAGTCTGGATCATCCAGTCGTAAACGTGCGGCACGATCTCGTTGGCCTCCGGCACGAGCAGCGACCCCATGTCCTGTTGGATCACGCGCGCGGTGATGGCCTCCAGACGCCGCAAAATCGTCTCCCCGCCGAACCGCAGCATCACCATCCCCCCCAACAGCACGGCAGCCGCGGCCAAGTCCCGGCTCTTGGCCACCCGACCGCGCTCGCGCATGCGCTGGCGCCGCCGTGGGGTGGCTTCTTCGGTCCGATCACCGGCCGCTTCGTCTGCGGGCATGGCGCTCGCTTCCTAGGTCGGGGGAATCCCCAGCTGCTCCAGGGCGTAGCCGAGATCCCGGATCATCCCGTACAGGATCCCGCTCTTGTCGCCCGCCAGGTAGTGCTGTCCGTCGTCCAGGGCGAAACCGATCACGGGAATCATGAACATGAGCGTCGTCAACCCCAGGGCTACCCGCAGGGGAAGCCCCAGGACCATGATGTTCATCTGCGGCATGGTGCGCGTGAGAAATCCGACGACCACGCTGTTCAGGAGCATGACGAGCAGGATGGGCATGGCCAGCTGCAGGGCCACCACCAACATTCGTTTCCCCTCCCAATAGACCGCCGCACTCATGGGACTCAACGCATCGGGGAAGACCAGGGCGCCCATCTGCACGTAGTCGTAGCTCTTCCACAGCGCCGCGATGATCAGCAGGTGCAGGTTCGCGGCCAGGAAGATCACCACGGCCAGGTTCATGTTCAGGAACCCGATGATCGACACGGACCGGTCGATCATGGGGTCCACGATATTGGCCAGCGCGAAGCCGATCTGCTGGCCCACCAGCTGGCCGCCCAGTTGGACGCCCATGAAGACCATGGAACTGATGAAGCCCAGGACCAGGCCAACCGAGATCTCCTGCAGCGCCAGCAGCGCCAGGTCGGGCACGTTGAGCTGCGACGGCAGCACCGGGTCGGCGGTCGCCGTCGGGTACATCAGGAGCGCGAAGAAGAAGACCAGTCCGATCCGCGCCCGCAGGGGAAATTGCTGCCCACCAAAGAACGGGGCAAAGACCGCCACCCCCGAGCAGCGGATCAGCACGAGACCGAAGAGCAGATAGGCGGCAAGGGCGTCGGTAAACTCGACCACGTCTTTCCCTCACACGGCAGTTCGAAGGCCGGGGCATCCAGCGCCCCCCCTCTCGCTAGAGACTCGACATCAGCGACCACAGGTTCCGGGTGAATTCCATCAACACCGAACTCATCCACGGCAACGACACCGCCAGGGACACCAGCACGGCGAAGAGCTTCGGCACGAACGTGATGGTCATCTCCTGGACCCCGGTCACGGTCTGGACCAGGCTGATCAGCACGCCCACCAGGAGCGCGGTGAGCAACACCGGCATGGCGATGAGGAACGTCGTCCACA
This sequence comes from uncultured Planctomycetaceae bacterium, assembly GCA_964496245.1. Taxonomy (GTDB): domain Bacteria; phylum Planctomycetota; class SZUA-567; order SZUA-567; family SZUA-567; genus CAZBZG01. The sequence goes on from CAZBZG010000257.1 coordinate 2,747, forward strand.
GCATCCGGTGGGCCACCGCCACCACGTCCTGAACATCCGGCGTCATCGCCTCTCCTTCTTCCTCGCAACGATTCGCGCAACCGTCACGGAATCCCCTGCAGTTGCTGGACGACCGATACGGGAAAACTGCTGACCAGCCCCTCCATCAGAAGGCGCCAGCCATCGACCAGCACGAACAGGATGATCTTGAACGGCAGGCTGATCATGACCGGCGGCAACATCATCATGCCCATGCTCATGAGCACCGATGCGATCACCACGTCCAGGATCAGGAACGGAAGATACAGGAGAAACCCCATCCAAAAGGCGCGCTTGAGTTCCGACGTGATGAAGGCCGGGATCAGCACGTGGGTGGGCATGTCTTCCCGCTTGAACGAACCGATGTCCTCCACGGGCTTGCCGTAGATCCCCATGAAGAAGTACACCTCCTCGGTCGCGCGGTTGGCCTCCAGGCAGGCGAACATGAAGGCGCGGTTCGGCGCAAGTACGCGCTCGAACATCTCGGCCTGCGTCATGCGGCGACCCGTTTCGGGCAGGGTGCGCCCCTCGAGATAGGGCTCGAGGCCGTCCTCCCAGGCCATCTGCCACGTCGGCGCCATGATGAAGAGCGTGAGAAAGAGCCCGAGACCGATCAGCACCTGGTCGGGCGGCAGCGACTGCGTGGCCAGAGCCCGCCGCAGGAAGCTCAGCACGATGATGATGCGGGTGAAGCAGGTGGTGAGAATCAGGATGCTGGGCGCCAGAGTGAGGAAGGTGAGCAGCGCAACGGTCTGCAGGACGCTAGCCACCTGCTCCGGGGTCTTGGCCGGCACGAGTCCGTCCTTGGTCACCACCGGCAGGAAGTACGGTTCTTCCTGCTCCTGCTCACTGCTGACGGGCACGACCGGAGTCGGCTCCCCTGCCAGGGCAGCAACAGCCCCCAACAACTGTCCGGTCAAAGTTGAAAATGCGAGCAAAAAAAGGAAGCGCCGTCTCATCCAGGTCGTCCCCATTGCATCGCCCCTATTCCGCCCGCCGCAGCGCCTTGACCTGGGAGCGCAGCGTGCCCAGGCGCGTTTCCAGGTCGGACGCCAGCACGGTTGCCTCGCCGGCGGCCTCGGTACGGTCTTTCTTTTCAATGTGCGTTTCGAACAGTCGTTGGAAGAGGCTCTTGCCCGCTTCCGCCTTTGGGCGCGCGACCGCCAGCATCTCGGCCACCTCTGCCTGGTCGGTGATTTCGGTCAAGGGGCGCATCTGATCCGGCCCGACCCCCACGACCAGCAGGCGTTCGCCCACGCGCACCAGGGCGATGTACCGGCGCGCATCGACGTGGGTCCGTCCGAGCACCTCCACGCCAGGCGAAGCAAAGAGCTTCTGTCCGCCTGGCAGGTACTTCTTGACGAGATGGAGCGCCAGCCAGAGAACCGCGCCCAGCACCGCCAGGTAGAGGACCACGCGCCCCCACAGCAGGACGGGATTGGGCGGCGCCGGCTCTTCGGATTCGGCGCGGGGCTGGGGGCGCGGTGCAAAGGGCTCTCCCTGCAAATAGTTACGGACGCGCGTGTTGGGAGGGGCAGCTGTTTCAGGCGCTTCGGCGGGAGGGGTCTCGGCCCGGGCGTCGGGGGACGGGGGAGGAGCCTCTGCTGCAGCTCCCAGGCATGGGACACACAATGCCACGACCAGGAACAAGGCGAAAGCCCGTTCCCGTCCCCCCCCACCAAGGCACCATGTAGCGTCCCGGCTCATCACCGACCTGCTCCCCCCAGAGAAGCTCCCCCCGCATTTTCCCCGGATGATGATTATAGAAATTCGGGGGGGCGATTCAAGCCTAAGATCCGGATAATGTTGAGGTTGGAAAGTTGGCGCAATCAGCTCCAGAGCGGGCGGCCTTCCGCACAGGCGGCCTGCACGAGGTCAGCAGCGCGTGGGCAAGACCCGGAGGGCACCCTTCGCAGGCCTGCCGCCCGACAACGACGGGCCCGTTCGCCAAGCCATTCTACCGCTTGATGATGCTGCGTTCCTTGTCCGAGAGGATGTTGGTCACACGCACGCAGAAATAGTCGTTGAGCACAAGCACTTCGCCCTGGGCCACGAGGCGCTCGTTGATCAGGATGTCCACGGGTGCGCCAGCGTCCTTGTCCAGCTGGACCACGGACCCTTCCCGAAGACGCAGCACATCCTCGACCGACATGTAGGTCCGGCCGAGTTCGATCTTGACATCCAGCTCAACGTCGTAGAGCAGATCCACGCTGCCGGGTTCTGTCGCACTCGGCGGTCCTCCCTGGGTGCCGAAATCGGGCATTTCCATGCTTTCGGGCGTCCCCAGGAGCGAGGAGAGCTCGCCGCCGACATCCTCGCCGCCCTCTCCCATGCCTTCCGCAGCCCCCGAGAGCAGAGCATCGATATCCTCTTGGCTCAGTTCTTCCGGCATGATGCATCCTTTCGTGCGGACCCGGCGTCCCGCGTCGGCAGCTTTCGCCCTACTGCATGTAGTAGGTAAGCAAGAGCACGTTCGTCACCCGCTGCTTGCTCAGATTCTCCTCGGACAGGTCCAAGTCGAGCTCCTCCAACTCGCCGTTCACGTACTCCTTGACAAAAACTTTGATCTTCTCCTGCCCGGCCGGGCTGACCAACCGGTCATGGGTCTGCTGGCTGATGTACTGCTGCAGCTTGTCGCGGATGAACGGCTCCAGGCTCCGCAGCGCGTCCATGAACTTCTGCCAGTCCTCGTCGCTGATCGAGACGCCCTGTTCGCGCTCCTTGGGCAGCAAGCCGAGAACGATCTGCAGCTCCATGGCCAGCGTCCGCGTCTGTCCGGTCTGCACGCGCACGCTGTAGTTCAGATCGCTGATCTTGAGGTGATACTTGTTGAAATGCTTCGCTTGGATCTGCGGGGCCTTCTGCTCTTCGGCCTGCTCGCGGAATCCCGCCCCCTCCTTGTACCGGAACAGAACCACGAAGAACAACACGGTCAATACCTGGGCCACGATCAGAATCACCCATCCGCGGACGCCGCCGAGGAACCCGCCGGCCGCCGCGTCCTCGATCTGCTTCTCCTCTTGCCGTTCTTCTTCAGCCACCGGTACTCTCCTTCCTCCGAGCCCGCGGACCCGTCACGCCCCTCCGCCTTCGCGCGTAAGGGACGCCCGCAGCCTCAACGGAGCAGATCCGCCTCCCCGCCGAGCCCGCGCATCAGATCCTCGGTCATGATGATCTCCACCCGCCGGTTCTTCTCGCGCCCCTTGGCCGTCAGGTTCTTCCCCTGGGGCTCATTGTCTCCGCAGCTGACCACGCGAAAGCGCCGCTCGTCGATGCCGCACTCGTCGACGAGATACCGCATCACCGCATGGGCCCGCAGGTAACCGAGCTGCCACGCGTCCCGGTACCGCGATTCCGGTCCGTAGCGCGCCTTGGCCGTGTGCCCGCGCACCTCGATGCGGTTCTTGAAGCCGCGAATGTCCGGCGCGACCTCCTGGCGCAGGCGCTGCTGCCCCAACGGGAGCAGTTCGGCCGAGTCCTCTTCGAAGAGTTCCTTGCCTCCGAGTACGCGCTTGATGCGCTCGGCTTCCGAGATGATCTGCACTTCCGTATGCCGGCCCGGCGGTCCCCGCCGCAGCACAAAGGCGTCGGTCTCCTGCATGCGCTGCGGCTGGACGAAGACCTGGACCGTGGACTTGTACTTCGGCAGTACGCCGAAGTGCGCCTGGAAGGCGCGCATGGTCTTGGCGATCTTGTCCTTCTTGATCTCCGACATGCTGAAGAGCAGCACAAAAAAGCAGAGGAGCAGCGTCACCATATCGCCGTAGGTGACCATCCAGGCGGGCGCGCCTTCCTCCTGCTCTTCCTTCTTCCGGGGCATCAGCCCTCCTCCTTGCCAAAGCTCCGCAGCTTCGGCGCAAGGAAGATCTTGAGCTTCTGTTCCACGATACGCGGATTGTCCCCGGACTGGATGCTCATCACCCCGCGCAGAATGATCTGCTTGAGCAGCATCTCCTCGTCATTGCGGATGGCCAGTTTGTCGCTGATGGGCCCCACCAGGTAGTTCGCCATGGCGGCGCCATAGAACGTCGTGATCAGGGCCACGGCCATGCCCGTCGTCAGCGCC
>CAZBZG010000258.1:0-6818 GCA_964496245.1 uncultured Planctomycetaceae bacterium
GACATGCCCACCCCCGCGAAATCGTTTCCGAACGCTCCGGGAAAGCTCCGGGCCAGCCGGTCCGGCCGTTCAAAACACACGGTGCGGCGCACCACTTCGCGCGGGGTCATCATGGTTGGGCTCCTATCTGGATCTCGCCAAGGCGCCAAAACCGCGAAGCTCTCGCATCCGAATCGAGCAGACCGATCTTGGCGATCTCTGCGCCTTTGCGAGAGCCAGCCGGGGCTACACCCAGAGCGTGCGGTATCGCTCCATGGCGCGTACGGCAGCCTCGAGGTTCTCGACCGGCGTACCGGGGTACACCCCATAGGTCAGCGAGAGTCCGCCCTGGGGCGAGCCGAGGGTCTGGATGCAGGTCTTGATGTGCGCGTCGATCTCCTCGGGGGTGCCGAAGACCGTGATCTTCTGGCGGTCGATGTCCAGGTTGATGTCGATCTTGCCCTTGGCCAGGCGGGCCAGGTTGTCCAGGCCGTTCACCAGGTCCTGGGGATTGAGGCAGCTCACGCCCGCCTCGATCAGGTCCGGAATGATGTCCACGATGCAGCCGTCCGTGTGGAGGTAGACCGAAGCCTCGTATTCGCGCGCCAGCGAGAAGATCCGGGTGAACGCGGGCTTGAGCAGCTTCCGCCAGGCCGGCGGGCTGATGGGCAGCCGGTCCTGCAGGCCCAGGTCATCGCCGCCGCCCACGTGCGTGGCGCCGGCCTCCAGGTACGCGCGCACGATGGCGAGCCAGTACTCGGTCACGATGTCGCGCAGTTCGTAGAGCTTGGGATGGTCCTCAGCCACGTCCACCATGAAGTTCTCAAAGCCGCGCAGGTAGGTGAGCCGCAGGAACAGGAAGCCGTGCTCCATGCCGACCGAGAGACGCCGGTCCTCCTGCCGGGCCGCCTTCGCATCGGCCTGCGCACGGGCCACGCGCTCGTCGGGCGACGGCGGCGTCCACGCGTCCATGGCCTCCCAGTCCGCCAGCGGGTGCTCGACGACCACGCCGTCGAGATACTGCCCCGGGAAGTGCCAGAGGCAGCCCCAGGCGTCGCGGCTCTTGTGCTCCCCGGCCCGCGGCGAGTCCTTGGCGTTCTTGCCGCCGAGCCGCACATGCGGGCACTCGGCCTCGAGGCGTTCGAGCCGCTCGCAATGCGCTTCCCAGATCGTGTAGTTGATGCTGACACCGGCGGGCACCAGCCCCGGCGCTGCTTCGGAATCCGTGGCGGACATGGAACGCTTGGCGGTCATGGGATATCTCCTGTACCAGCAACGCATCCAGTCTACCGCACGCGCCCGGGCATTGCCTTCGATCGCGTGCGTGATATGATATCGAAATCATGGCCCTGCGCAGAACGCCCACCGACGTGCTTGCCCAGCGCCGCCTCCTGCTCACGGCGGACGAGCTGGGCGTGGGCGGTGTCTACCACCTGGGCCGGCTCAGCTACGACACAGCCAGCCGGCCGCTGCGGGACCACGTCCACGAAGACGCCATGGAGATCTGCTTCCTCGCCCGGGGCCAGCAAACCTATGCGGTGGGCGCACAGCGTTTCCGCCTGCGCGGGGGCGACGTCTTTCTCGCCTTTCCGGACGAGTCCCACTCCACCGGCGGCCTGCCGGAGGAGAAGTCCATCCTCTACTGGCTCATCTTGGACCTCCAGCCCGAAGACCGCCTGCTCGACCTGCCGGCAGGCGAGGCCCGGAGCCTCGTCCGCACCCTCGCCTCGCTCCCCCGGCGCCACTTCCCCGGCACAGCGGATCTCCACGAACCGCTCGACCGCGTCTTCCTGGACCATGCGGCCGGCGCCTCCTTCCTGCCCACGCGCACGCGCGCGCATCTCACGGAATTCCTCCTCCAGGTCGTGGCGTGCGCCCACCAGCCGCTGAGCGAACGCGTCTCCCCATGCATCGCCCGGGCCCTGGCCTGCGCGCAAGCGCAGCTCTCCGAAGACGTGCGCCTGGAGACGCTCGCGGCCGAAGCCGGGCTCTCGCTCAGCCATTTCAAGCGGCTCTTCAAGAAGGAGGTGGGCATGCCCCCGCGGGAGTACGTGCTGCGCGAGAAGGTCGCGGCCGCCCAGCAGGCGCTCCAGGATCCGGACCGCTCGATCACGGACATCGCGGTCTCGCTCGGCTTCTCCACGAGCGCCTACTTCAGCACCGTGTTCAAGCGATTCACGGGCCAGACCCCGCGGGAGATGCGGCAGAAGCGATCGGCAGGGAATGCCTGAGCCCACAATCCCGTCTGCGCAGGGATCGGTGCCATGCCACCCTCGGGTGGGCATGCTGCGGAAGCGGCAATCAACCTCCGCATGCCCATCCAAGGATGGGCATGGCACCCGCACTGAAGCGGGCGGCAGGGAATCCGCCTCGGGCGGACGCGCTCAGTCCAGGTGCAGCACGCCGAACCGGTTGTGGTTGTCCTGGCGGTAGAGGATCAGAGCCGTCTTCTTGCCCTCGAGGCTCTCGAGCACCTTCTTGAAGGCGGCCACGTTCGGCGTTTTCTGTTGATCCATCTCGAGCACCAGGCTTCCGGGGCCGATGCCCAGCTCGGCCGCCGGCCCACCGGACGCGACCTTGATCACCACCACGCCTTCGTCCTTCTCCGGCAGGTCGAAGAGCCGGCGGAGGCGCTCGTTCACGTCCTGGACCTTGAGACCGAGCCGGTCGCTCTCGGCCTCGTCGGGCAGGGTCTCGGTCTCCGCGTCCTCGTGCCCCATGCGCGCGAGCATGTCGTTGGGCTGCTTGCCGATGGGGACTTCAAGCGTCACCCGCTCGCCCTGGCGCACCACAACCACCGGCACGGTCGTGCCCGGCACAGTCGCGGCCACGAGTTTCTGCAGGTGTCGCGAATCCTTCGGCGGCGTCCCGTTGTAGTCCACGATCACGTCGCCGCGCTGCATGCCACCCTCGGCCGCGGGCGTGCCCGCGTCCACGTCGGCGATGGCGACACCCGATTCCACACCCTTCATGACAGCGGCCATGTCCGGCGTCACGTCGTCGATCCACACCCCGAGCCAGCCCCGGGTCACGGTCCCGGTCTTGACGAGCTGCTCCATGACGCCGCGCGCCATGTTGATGGGCACGGCAAAGCCCACCCCCTCCGAGCCGCCCGACCGGGAGTGGATGAGCGTGTTGATGCCCACGACCTCGCCGTCGAGGTTCACGAGCGGACCGCCCGAATTGCCGGGATTGATGCTGGCATCGGTCTGGATGAAGTTCTCGTACATGGTCATGCCCACGTATCGGTTCATGCCCGAGACGATGCCCGTGGTCACCGTGTGCTTGAACCGGAAGGGGCTGCCGACGGCGAGCACGATGTGCCCGACCTTCAAGGCATCCGAGTCGCCGAGCCGGGCGGGCACGAGCCCCTTCTTCTCTTCGGTCAGCTTGATGACCGCGATGTCCGTCTTGGGATCGCGGCCCACCACGGTGGCCTCGCGCTTGGTGTTGTCGTGAAACTCGACCACGAGCTTGTCCGCCCGTTCGATCACGTGGTTGTTGGTGAGAATGTGCCCGTCGGTGTCGATGACCACGCCGCTGCCGTAGCCCTCCATGGGCCGCATGCGCTGCTGACGCTGCTTTTCGAAGAAGCGGCGGAGCATCTCCTCGTGGTCGAACGGCCCCTCCCCCTTGGGCATGGGCAGGGCGCTCGTGGAGGTCTTGGCGTTCACGATCCGCCGGATGCCCACCACCGAGGGCATGGCCTCCTCCACGACCCCGGCATATGCCGCGGACAGGGCCTTGGCCGTCTGCAGCGCATCGGCCGCGCCAACCTCTGCCGCACGGCCCAGGAACAGGACCAGCCCCACACAAAGCAACCCTTGCTGCCACAACCATCGCGGTGCTCGTTTCATGCTGCGTCTCCTTCTCAAGGATCCCCCTTGGCTTGCAGGCTTCTGTCGCGCCCGGGGCCCGATCCTTCTCCTAGGCAGCCGATCGGCCGTCAGAAGACCATATACTCCTCTTCTGGCGGAGGGGCGGGCGGGGCCTGCGGGCGGGCGATCTGCTTGGCGAGCCACGCCAGGAACATCCGCACCCGGTGGGTCTCCCGTCCCCTTCGCAAGGCCGCACGAAAGGCCTCGGCCCCGCGCCAGCCCCAGTCGAACGCCGCCCCATTGTAGGGATTGAGGACCCCCGCTTCAACCGCCTCCGCCAGGATCTCGGTCAGGCGGGCCAGCCGCTCCTCGTCGTGCGCGTTCCAGAGGGCCCGGGCCGCCAGAAACCGGACGCGCCGCGCACCAGCCGGCGGCCGCCCCTCGTAGGCGAGGAGCGAGCCCCAGAGGCGGCGCATGACGGGCGTATCCGGGAAGCGCGCGCACCCGAGCAGGTGGGCGGCCTGCCAGGCCTCCAGCGGCGGCTCCGCCTGCAGCCGCCGGGCGAGCAGGCGGTCGGTGTGCGGCGCGTCCACGAGCGGCAGGAGCACGCCGTAGTCGACGCGCGTCTCGCTGTCCGTGGGAAGCACGCGGTGCGCCTGGGCGATGAGCGTGCGTACCGTGTCCGCACCCCCGCTCCAGCCCAGGATCTTGAGCGCAGTGTCGGTCCAGCCGGCCCCGCGGTCGGAGGCTTCCGCGAGGACCAGCGGGAGGAGACGTCGGCGCATGCGCTCGTGCCCCTTCCCGCGCCGCGCCAGGCGCACCAGCACGGCGCCGGCGAGCCGTGCGGGCCGGACCAGGGCGTAGTGCCCCTGCCCCCCGCTCTGCGGCACCTGGAGCAGGGGACCCACGAACGGGGCGGGCGCGATGACCTTCCAGTCGATGCGCCGCGCGTTGGTAAACCAGTCGAGGAGCGGATCCGAAGCCGCATCCGTGCCGAAGACCCCGCACCACTGCATAGCGCAGACCAGGCGCGCGCGGTCTGCCGCGGACGCGATCGGCTTCTCCGACACCCAGGCCCGCATGACCGCACGCGTGGCTTCCATGCCGATCCGGCGACGGCCGAGACCGGAGAGCACCATGCCCATGTCCCGCACCACGCGCGCACGACTTTTTTCCACGAAAAGGCGGAGCACGTGCGGCACGATCTCATCATTGCCGTATTGCCAGAGGCTCGTGCCCGCCCGCCGGGCCTCTGCCGGGTCCGCCTTGAGCAGCGCATTCAGAAGCTGCTGCTGATGGAAGGCGTCGAGCCGGCGGGCGCAGGCGGCCCGGGCCGCACGCACGCAAAACGCGCGCACGGCCAGGACGTCGCGCAAGACGTGGCCCGCGGCCGTGTCGTACTGCTGCACGAGCCGATCCGCATCCCGCACCCACAAATCGGTGCGGCCCCGGTTGGTGGACAGCCGGAAGCGGGCGTCCCAGCTCTCCGGCACGGCGCGGCGGCGGCGCGCGCGAATGCGCGTCCGGGCTGAGGCCAGCGCCTCCACGTCAGCCGGCGCCATCCCGGCCAGGCCGGCCCGCTCGATGGCAGTGAGCAGCCGGTCCTGCTCCGCGTCTGCGAGCCGCGGGGTCCAGTCCGGAGGGAAGAAGACCTGCCCTTTGCGCACGCAGAAGCCCTGCGCGCGCTCCTCGTCCGTGGGCAGGTGGCGGTCCGCATCCCAGGTCGGTGCGTGCACGTCCAGCCGGTCGTCCCCGTACAGGGTCAGGATCGGCGTGCCCCCGGCCTCCTCGCCGGCGGGCCGCACGTCCACCTGCAGCACCTTGCGGTCCGCCCCGTCCAGAAAAGCGAGCGGCAGCGGACGCACCAGGGCCTCGTCCGGCGGGCCGTCGGTTCCCGAGCGCAGCCCCCGAAACGCCACAGCTACCGCGGCCACGATCACGGCCAGGTGCAGGAGGCGCACGCCCATGCGGCCGGCGCCTCGATCGGATGCGTTGTCGGATGCGTTCATGGTCTCCGTTGGTATACGCCTTGCACAGGCGGACAGGGTCCGTCCTTCAATCGATTCACCGCCACGCGCTCGCAGCCAGCCCCAGCAGAAAGAGCACCAGTGCAGCCACCAGCAGCCCCGGGCTGACCGCCGGAACCTCCTCGCCCCCGCGCACGGGGATCCGCTCCCACGGGGCGTACTGTTCGAAGCCGGCCACGAGGCCGCCCCCGCCGGCCAGAGCGATCCGCGCGAGAGCCGTGCCGTGGGCACCGAAACGCAGCCACTCCCCGCGGGCGTCCACGACCAGCGGGGCCGAGCACGCCACGGTCTCGCCCGCCAGCACATCCACCCGGTGGAGGCCGGCCTCCGGCCGCGCGCCCCAGCCTTCCCACAACCCCGGCCCGGCCGGGTGCAGAGGAAACGCGGGGCCCGTGTCCACCGACGGTCCGCCGTCTTCCAGCGCTTCCGTGCGCACCACCCGCGCGCGCACGGGCGTCACGGACGCGAGCCCCTCTGCCTGCGGCGCCTCGCTGCCGTAAGCGACGTGCAGGTGCCGCCGCTCGAGGCGTACGGCCACCGTGCCTCGCGCGGTGCGCGCGGCCAGGCACCAGAAGAGGAGTTGCCGGACAAAGCGTCGGCCGGGCACGGATCCGGCCCACCCCCATTCCCGCCACGGCGCGCCGGTGAGCACGGCCACGCGACCGAGTCCGAACTGCCAGGCTGCGGCCAGGGGTTCGCCCGCGGAATCGGCCAGGAGCGCGGTGGCCCCCTGGGCCTTCTTCTCCGGGCCCACAGCGATCAGCGAGGCCAGCCGCGGCAGGTCCCCGGGCGCGAGACCGCGGGTCGCCGCGTGCGCGGCCACGTGGCCGACGGCCACGTCCTGCTGTTCGTACGCGCGCCCCTTGCGCACCTCCTCGGAGAGGATCTGGGGCAGCACCAGGAGCCGGTCCGAGGCCAAAATGACCCGGGCGCCTGCGCGCGCTTCCAGGGCCTCGAGCACGGCGTGGTCGGGATCGGCGCCCACGGCGATCAC
>CAZBZG010000259.1:0-6789 GCA_964496245.1 uncultured Planctomycetaceae bacterium
GACGAGGAAGACTCCAACTGGGTGATGGTCTGCGAGGATGTGATCGAATGAAACAGCGGGTGAGGGGCGTGCCGTATGCTCCCGGTACATGCCCGGTGTTCTATGGTTGGCCGGAGCGGAACGGCGCGCCGACGGCCTCCGTAGCGAGGCCGCCCATGGCGCCGACCGACCTGGGCGGGAGCCTGTCGCCGTAGGCTGGCGCCCGCATCGCCACACCAACCCCCGTCCCCCGGCAGGGATGGTCAGGCCCGTTTGCGTTCGAGCATCGCCGACTGCGCGCCCGGCGCCACGTCGAGGACCACGGCCGCGCCCTGCTGGCGGATGCGTACGCCGTCCGAGCGGTCGGCGACTTTGCGGTCTGTGGTGTCGTCTGCGATGCGCACGCGTCGGGCCGGGCCGTTCGTGCGTACGAGCAGCCGGTTGCGGCTCTTGGGCTCCACGTGCACGGGCCCGCTTCCTTCGATGGTCAAGCCCGCGGCTGCGAGATGTCGCCCGCGGAGAAGGTGCAGGGCAATGCGCGTTCCCGTCTCTCGTACGAACCCCGCCCGGCCGACGAAAGCGTAGTCCGGGCCTTCGCAGGTCTCGGGCGTACGTGCGAGCCAGACCCGATCCCGGCCGGAGGGACTGGTGACAGCGACGCCGATGCGGTCGGCGAGTGGCTCGCACGAGACCGTCTCGCCTTCCCGCCAGGGATAGAGCACGGTGTGGTAGTGGTTGGCGCTTTGTGACAGGATACGCACGAAGCGCTGGCTGTGGTCGACGTCCCCGCGCTCGGGCGCGTGTCGGCCGGTCTCCGTGGAAAAGGCGTCGGGTGCGATCACGAACGCGGAGAGGTTGACCCCGAAGCGGCCCGAGAAGTCGATGCGCCTGCCGGCCACGCGCACGCGGTCGGCCACGCAGTGGAGGTTGAACCGCGTGGGCGTCTCGCCGTCCACGTCGTCCAGGAGCACGAGGTAGTGGGGTTTGACGAAGAGCAGGGTTCGCCGGCTCCAGATCTTGGGCCCCAGCGGCGCTTCGTGATCCAGGTAGTTGTACTTGTTCCGGAAGCGGGGCGCCTTGGGGTCGGACGGAATGGGCTGCAACCCTTCGGGGTGGTCCTCCATGAACCGGATGAGCTTGGGATGGTCGCCCACGAGATAGTCTGCGCTTCCGTCGAGCTCATGGTCGGAGAGGAATCCGCGCGTGATGTGGTCGCTACGGGGCACCTCTACCACGTTGTGCGCGTTCCATTGGGCGGACGGCGCCTGGTAGACGCCGTAGTCGCTGCAGAGGGGTACGCCCCGCGCGTGCCAGTGGAACGAGAGCTCGTCCCCTTCGTAGTGGCTGAAGACGAGCCCGTTCTTGAACGTCAGGAAGGTCTCTTCGTCTCTGCCTTCGTCGTGGCGCAGCACCGCACCGAAACCCGGCTCGATCCGGCTGTGCCGGGCGGGGAGGCGCTTGGACTTGAGGTCGGGATCGAAGAGCGCGTCATGCACCCGGGTGTGCCCGCCGCCCCAGCCCATGTTGCCGGCGGAGACCGGTTCGCCCGCCAGGTGCCAGATGGTGGCGAGGTCGTTCGCAAGCGTTCGGTCCGGCACGAATTGCGCGGCCCAGTTGAAGACCGCGCTCTGGCCGTCCGGCAGGATGGCGTTGCCGATCGGTGCCTGGGTGCGGCGGCCGCCAATGCGCGGATCGGGCGGGGTGAGCATGCGCGTGTGCCAGGCGAGCCAGCGCAGCACCCGCTCGTCCGCCCAGTAGTCGCGGATGCCCTGGCGCTTGAGCATGATGAAGAACGGGAGGAAGTAGCTCAAGGTGGCGAGCGCATAGACCTGGCTCTCGATCCAGGCGCCGGTCTCGAACACGAAGTTGTCGAGCTGCGCGTCCAGGTCCTCCACGCAGCGATCGACCCAGGCCCGCGCGTCCGGGTGGCCGGGAAAGCAGAGCCCGATGGACGCCAGGGCGATCAGCCAGTCGCTCTGAAAGTTGGGCAGGCAGTTGGACCAGTAGAGCCTGTCCGGCAACCGGTCGCCGGGGTAGCTGTAGAGCGGCTTCTGGCTCTCGGGATGGTCGTAGTGGAGCGCCACGCGGTCCTGGGGCCACATGCCGCCGGCCGCCATCTTCTGCGCGAAAAAGAGGAGCAGACGGCCGATCTCCACGCCCGTGTCGTTGTCCAGAATGCCGGGTTCGCGGCGGATGAGGTCGAGCATGGCGGTCCACCCGCGGGTCGGCCGGGCCAGGCGCAGGCAGCCGGTCTCGGCCACGCCACCGCCGTGGAGGATCCAGTCGAGCACCATGCGCATGCCCTGGCGCATGCGGTCGCGCGTCTGCTCCGCAAAGGCCCGTTTTCCTGTGAGGAGATAGGCGAACGCGGGATCCGTGAGCTCGCCCTTGTCGTTGGCCCGCAGCCGCTCGCGGAAGGCGGGCACGCGTGTGAGGCGCTTGCGCGCGTGTGCGACGCGTTTGTCGGTGAAGAAGATCGGCTCAGCGCCCGCGCGACCGGCTGGATCGAGATCCATGGCCAACACGTCCCGCAGTCGCGTCTCGCCGTGATGGATCTTGCGTGCGAGCAGGGCGCTCTGCTCGCCCGCGCCTGTCGTGACGGCGGGCGCTACGTCCGTGACGGTCAGCATCCACCGCCGCCGGCCCGCCTTGGCCGGCAACTCGAGCACCAGGTCCGGATCGGTGCGCGTGGCCAGGCGCATGCGGTTGTGGATGGCCGATTCCCAGACCTCGCCGTCGAGCCCCACGATGCCGACAAGTCCTTTGCGGCGGGCGCGCGCGTTGAAGACGCCGATGTGCCCCACGAGGTGGGGCACGTAGTACGCGCCAATGGCCGGCATCTGCACCTCGCGCACGCGCTCGGCGCAGCCGTAGTCGATCGGCGCCACCTTGGAATGCCCCTCCTTGTCGAGGTTCGGGCCGGGGCCGTGCGTGTAGAAGCGGTCGGGTGCGAGCCCCTTGTAGAGGGAGAGCAGCAGGCGCGCGTCCACGCGCAGGCCGGGTCGCTCGTCGAGCACCACGAAGTCGTGGCCCGCGTAGAGGCAGAGACGCACGGCGTACGCGGCGCCGTGTTCGAAGCAGAAGCGCACCTCCGCCTCGCTCCAGAGCGGTCCGTGCGCGCGGATCTGCGTCTCGATCCGGCGGCAAGCCAGGGCTGCCTCCCAGCGGCTTCCGCCGATCCAGGGCTGGCCGGGGCGGCCGAAGCCGAGGATGGGGCCGGGTACCTCCATCGCCGGCCGCGGTTTGCCAAAGCGCTGGCTCGCCGGAAGCTTGATGCGGATCTGTTCGTTGGCGAGCGTGACCGCCTTCCGCGTCCGTGTGCAGCGCAGCGTGGGCTTCGGCTTGCGCCTGCGCTTGGCAAGGACGAGACGGAGCTCGAGCGTTTCGCCGGCCGACACGTCGCGCCAGAACCAGAGCGTGGCCGCGCGCACGCGGCCGCCACGCGCAGGGACAACATCGGCGGTCTGGAACGCCAGGCGCTTTCCGTCAGCGTCCACCAGCGCGGCACGATCGAGATCCACCGGAGCGGCGAACTCCACGCGCCACCTGAGCAGCTGGTCCGGCCAAACGGCGCGGAGCGGTTCGGAGAGGGTACAGGTGGCGAGGGGGTCATCGGTCGGTGTCAAGGGCATAAGCGGTTCCTGGGGGGGCGTGTACGAGAAGCGAGTCAGCGGCCGGAGAGACGGTCCGTGCGTCCATCGTACGGCCCCGCCGATGGGAGGTCAATCCGAAACGAATCGTGGCCGTGCGTTGGCACGCGGCCTGGCGGTGCGACTTGGCCAGGCGTTGTGCAAGCCTCTCTGGGGCTGCGGCGCTCCCAGGGGGCGAAAGAGGCTGGCATCCTGGACGGTGTTGTGGAATAATGGGTTCTGTAACGGGTCGGGGCCTAGGAGACCGGTCTCAGCGCGCTTGAAGGAGGAGCGAACCCATTTTCAGGGAGGCGACGGTCATGAACCCTATCCGTGTGGCTCAGTGGACGATTGCTGTTTTCATGGTCCTTTGCTGCAGTGCGTGTGCGAGGAGGGGGGGGCCGCGTTCCGTACCGGGGCCGAAGGCCTCCCAAGCGGACGCTCCGGCCGACTGCGCGGCGACCGGCCCGCAGACGCTGCGCAAGCTCCAGACCTCTCCGGTGATCGACGGCACATTGGATGATGCGTGCTGGCAAGAAGCCGCACCCGTGCGTGTGGACTACATCAAGAGCGAGCTGGGCGAATTGAGCCGGAAGCCACGCATGCGCGCGCGTTATGCCTGGGACGACCATTACTTCTACATCGGGTACGAGGTCTTTGACGAGAATCTCCAGTGCGTGGGTACGCAAGAGCGGCAGGGCCCTGCGGGCAATCAGCGCGAGGGGGTCGAGCTGGCCAAGCGAGAGGACGGAAAGCTCATCCGCTACGACCTGGCCGAGTTCTTCATCTCCTTTGGGAGCGAGCGGTGCTTCTGGGAGATCCATCAGAACGCACTGAATCATTTCAACGACGTCTGGATCATGGTGCCGGACAAGGACTGGCCCATCTACGACTCGACCATGCTCCGGTGGGGCATCTACTTCGGCAGCGAAGCCTTTCTCAAGGACGACGGAACCTTCCGGGTAGCGCGCGCCACCCATCTGCTGCCCAAAGCGGACGGCACGCCCTCCACGGTGAACGATGCCTCGGACACGGACACCGGCTACAGCGGGGAACTCCGTTTGCCGTGGCGGAGCCTCGGTCCGTCGGCAAAGCGAAAGCCGCGGAAGCCCGAGCGCGAGGGGGGCGAGATCGTGGGCCCGGTCCCCACCAAGTGGCGGATGCGCGGCCAGGAAATGTGGATCCTGGCTGTGGTGCAGAACGGGGACTGCGAGGGGTTCTACTTCCACTCTTGCCCCACGGGCACGCCGAGCTGGTTCCATACGTGTGCGGCGGAGTGGCCGCGGTACGTGCTCGTGGACGAGAGCGCTGCCGAGGCCGCACAACCGTAGCGCTGTGCGCTGCCGTTCAGGGCTGAAACGTTTCCATGGCAATCGACAGCAGACCGCCGCCGGCTGTCGACAGGTAGAGCCGGCCGGCACCCACAGCCATGTCGGTCGGGACGTACTCTCCCACATGCGCGCGGATGTCGTACCGCACGACGTTCCGGACCCCGGCTGCAGGCGTGAGATGGGCGCGCCACAGACCCTCCTGGTTCGCCGCAAAGAGGTGATCCCCGTGCCGGAGCAGGGACGTGGCACGGGTCGCCTGGACCAAGGGCTCGTCCGCCAGTCTGCCGCCGGAAGCCTGCTGAAAGACACCCCGGTCCGTTGCCACCCACAGACACTCGCCGTCTGCCAGGAGGGAAGAGACGCGGCAGGCAGCCTTGCCCGCTTCGCGCAGGCGCGTTCCATCGTCCCGAAGCTTCACGAGGTGCTGGTCCGTGCCCGCCCAGAGGGTGGAGCCCACGACCGCGAGGGCACGCACGGGCTCCGCATTCGCCCAGGCAGCGGGGCGCCACGCGCGCTCGGCTGTGTCGAACGCGCGCACACCGCCGTCCGGCAGCCCGCCATACAACGTGCCCCTGCCTGCAGCCAGACACGCCAGCGGTCCCCTTTCTGCGGACAGGATCTCGAACCCCCGCGGCGTGGCTTGCGGATCGTGGCAGATGAGCCCATGATTGGTGGCCATCCAGGCTCGGCCCTCGGCCACTGCGATGTCGTAGACGGCCGAGTACCGGATCGCGGTTCGGTCGCCCAGGTACGCATAGGAGCGGCCCTGGCGCAGGAGTTCGTAGTTCAGGCTCTGCCAGCCGCTTGGTCCAAGGTCGTTGGCGGAACGGTCTCCCTGAGGCCGAAAGCGCCACGGTCCGTCGACCAGGGAGCCGGCATAGAGGGTGTTCCCGTCTGCCGCCAGGCTGAGCAGGTGGTTGGAGGGGAGATCTGCCCGCCGCCGGAATTGCCGCCATTGCCGGCGTAGACGGTCGTAATGCCAGACGCCTGCAAACGGAGCGGCTGCGGCGAACACGTCCGGCCCGTGTGCGTAGAGTTCGAGTACCCTCCCCGTGCCCACGCGCTTGCGCACCGCGGGCCGTTCCCGGAAGCGGCCGCCCAGAGCTTCCCGGAAACACAGCACCTCGCCGTCGTCCGTGCCGACCCAGAGCTCTTGCGGCGCGCGCGCTGCGCTGGCTGCAGTCTCCTCGAGCGGCCGCCAGGCGGCCAGCGCGGTCACCGCCTTGACACCGGCCTGGCGGCAGCCGGGTACCTCTGCGATACGCTGCGCAGCCTCATGGTAGACCAGGAGGGAGGCGGGGTCGGGGTCGAGCGGGGCCACGTAGATCCGGCCACGGCCGCGTGCGAGCGCTGCCGCGCTCCCGGCAATGAGATCGCTCAGAGACGCGAGCTTGCGCCACTTCTTCTGTTCCGGCCGGAAGATCCAGACGTGTTCGAAATTGTTGACCCACACGGCGCGTTCGGTCGCGAGCACGGAGATCATGAACTGGCGCTGCTCTTCGCCCGGGACCGCGACGGACCGGAAGGCGTGCTCGTCCGTGTGCCATATGGCCAGCCCCTGGCGGCAGGCGAGCCACACCTCCTCCCCGCGGACGCTGATGTCGATCACGCGGTTGTGGGGTAGGCCGTGCTCTTCGGTGTAACGCTCCCAGGTGCGCCGGGCCGGATCCAGCAGCGACAGCCCGCGGGAGTACTTCCACGTGTCTGCGCCGATCAAGACCCGGTCTCCGTGGAGGGCCAGGGCATTGATCTCTTCGGCCAGCACGCCTTCGGCATCGGTGTACAGGGTGAAGGCACCGGTCTTGCGATCGTAGCGGGCCAGTCCTTCCTCTTCGCCGGGGAGCACGGCC
>CAZBZG010000260.1:0-5820 GCA_964496245.1 uncultured Planctomycetaceae bacterium
GACCTGGGTACGAACGGGGACGCCTTTTGCGTCCGGGAAGGCGGAACGACCGGACAGGAGCAAAACGAGGCGCTAAACCCGTATCGTGTTTCCGGTATTTGTGCCCGGTATTCCCAGTGTTGCCAGTCAGGGGTCGCGAAGGTGGACTGCCACGAAGCACGCTAGCGTCCCCGATTTGCCAGACCATTGCACCCAACGGGCACATCGCTTACCCTGTCGTCCGGTTGGGCCCAAGGCCGGATGGCGAACCGGCGCGGAGGCCTGCGCGCGAGGGCGAATCGAGGGACACGATACAGCTTTTTTGGGACACGAATCGAGGGACACGATACAGATTTTGGCGCCGACCGGCGGCGTCGATGGATCGATGCGTGCAGTATCTGGCGCGGCAAGACCGTACGTGAGATAGCCCCAAGATCGCCGTCTCACATCACGCAACGCCGCGGCCCGGCTGGCGAACGTTCTTCGAGCGCGATGATTTCGCGTGTACCTGGAGCTCATGCCGAGGTGGTGCAGCCGGTGCGGCGTTGAGGGCGCTGCCCCTTGGAGGCGAGGTCGCCGCCTCAGCACGAGCGCACGGGTGCGCGCGGGGCGCAGAACGTCTGATGGACCGGTTGGGTACGAACGGGGACGCCTTTAGCGTCCGGGAAGGCGGACCGACCGGACTGGAGCAAAGCGAGGCGATAAACCTGTATCGTGTCCCCCATAATCGTGTCCCCCATAATCTGGATGTCCGCTCGACAAGGCCGTGGAGGAGGCGGCTGCGGCACAACCGGATCCATGGTTCCGCCAGGCCACGCGCGACTGGGCCCGCCGCATCGATCGCGGCGCGTCCCTGGCCGACGTACTTCGCCAGGCCGCGTTCGTGCCTTCGGCCATTGTCTGGCACGTCTCTGTGACCGAGGGAACCGCGGCGCTGCCGGACGCTTTGGAGCGCGGCGGAATGCAGGCCTTGGAGCGAGCGCGGGAGAAGACGGTCCCCCTCACCCGCATCGCCGCCATCCTGCTCCATCTGCTCGTGGCCTATGGCGCGGGCATGGTTTTCAGCAGCTTCTTTCTGGCCATCATTCGCCTGCAGCATGCGTTCATTGCATTTGCGCGATGATCGCAGCCAGCAAGCGCGAAACGCGGAGGTCGTATCCATGCAGCGCGCATCCGAGAGCGGCTTCAGCCTGCTCGAACTCGCGGTCGCCTCGTCCGTCTTCCTGATCACCTTGACGGGCGTGACCGTTCTCATGGTGCAGTCCGTGGAACGCACGGCATGGACCCGAGAGCGGAACACCGCGTTCGAGGACATGCGCGCTGTGGTGGACTACGTGCGCTCCCTGCCCGCGGACCGCATCGCCTACGCGCTGCATCCCGCGCCTGCCCGCGATGCAGCGTCCCGCAGCCAGACCGCGGAGGTGGCCGCGCGTCTGTACGGGGCGAGCGAACCGGAGGGCGAAGCGCATCTTACAAACCAGTGCATCACGGTCTACGCGCTCGACGATCAGGGCCGCCGGCAACCGCTCGCGCTCCCGTCCCTCGACGACCCCTCAGGCACTGCGGCGCGCTCGGGCGCGGCCACGAACGACCCGCGAGCCGGGACCGAACGACTCACGTTCGTAGTCACCTGTACGTGGACCGGAGAGGACGGCGCTACCTACGAGGAATCCATGCAATGCATCCGCCTGCGATGAGACGCGACACGGCTCCACGTCCCACGTTCCGCCGCCCGACAGGCCGCGCAGCGGGATTCACGTTGCTCGAACTCATGGTCGCGTGCGCGATCTTCGCGGTGCTCGTGCTTCTCACCTACGGCGTGGTCCACAAGCACAAGCGCCTCCACGACACCGGCGTCACAGCCGTCGAGCTCGAAGCAGCCGGACGCCGGGCCCTGGGCATCATGACCGACGAACTCCGCCAATCCGGCGCGGATCGCGTCGCCATTGGCGAGACGCTGGCGGGCATCGACCTCCCTCACGCATGGTCCCAGCACGCAGCCACGCCGGCCAACACCGGTGGACGGGTCGCACCGCCGAGCCGCCCCCCGGTGGCGCACGGTCCCGCGCCCCTGCCGGTGGGGGCGGATCGCATCGTCGCTTTTCAGCTGCCTGTGGCCGCTATCGGCCGCAGCCTGGAGGATCCAGACGGTCGTCTGTTGCCCCTGCATGCGCCCAGTGGCATTCCTGCCGTCCTCTGGGGCTCGCGGCCGCATGCGAATCGTCCCGGCGCACGCACCGGTACGGTCGGCGGTGTCATCGTCTACCGGCTGGCAGGCGGGCCCGACGGACAAGGGAGCCGGCTCGAACGCTTCGACACAGGGACCGGGCGCACGGCCGTTCTGTGCCGGCATGTCGCCCGTGTCTCGTTCCAACGTGAGTTGGCGCCGGGCGCGCCCGCCGCGATTCGGATCCAGCTCGCCTTGGCGCGGCGGACCCCCAACGGGGAATGGACACGCGTACGTCTCGAGCGCATCGCATTTCCTGCGGGCGTCCAGTCCTTGAACGCCCGCAGCCAGCCGGACGGGTAGCGCGTGTCGCCTGTACCTTGCAGGCGCAGGGAGCTTCGATGCAGCGCGCAAACAAGGCCACGGAACGCCGCCATCGCGAGCAGGGCTCGGCACTGCTCATCGTCGTAGCCGCCTCCCTGGTGCTCATGGCGCTCGCAAGCTCGCTCTACATGATCGCGCGCGCCAACGAGACCGAGGGCGAGATCCTCCGTTTTGACATCCTCCTCGAGGATGCATGCCAAAGCGGCCTGGCCTGCGCGGAGGAGCGCCTGCTGCGTAAACCCGCTGCCTTGCAGGACAAAGCACTGCCCTGTCCGCCCCTGGTCATCCACCAGGCCACGGTCGCGGTGCAGGCGCAGCCACTCGACGAGCACAGGTACACGTGCGAACGCAACGGGCAGACGACAACGGTGCACCTCTGGAAACTCGCGGCGCACGCGTGCCTGGATCCACGTACGGGAGGTCCGCCCTACTCGCATGCCATGACGCGACTGGTCTTTGTTGCCGAAACGACCGCCACGCCCGCCATCGTCCAACGGGTCCAATGGACGGCACAGCCCGCAGCGACGCCTTGATGGATTGGCAGGTGATCGAATCGATGCACTTCTGCAAAAATGCTGAACCTTTCCGGTCCGTCCTCGTTAGTAGCCACTGGAACCGGAAGATCATTGCCGACGCGTTCCACTTCGCAGGAGGCCCTCCATGCGCAGACGCGCGATGCTGCGATTCGCGGGCTTCAACACCTCGACCGCCTGTTGCGCCTCCGCATCGCCGTGCTCATCCCGGGCATGCGCGGCTCGACCTATCCCAATGGCGTGGAGAACCTGGCCCACGCCACCATGGCCTGCAAGAGTGCGAAAGTCGCGGGCCTTCCGGTGCCTCCCTCGCTCTTCGACAGCCTCGGCATCCTCTGCCGGCAGGTCGAAGAGAGCCACGGCGGCGCACGCGGCGCAGCCACGGCCGCGTGCGTCCGCGCCCTGCTCGGCACCCCGCGTGACCAGACCGCCCGCTTCATGCCCGCCATCCTCGAGCAGCCGCCCGCCTGGGAGCCGGGACGGTTCCATCTGGGGTACCTGTACGTGGCCACGCTCGCCTGTTTCCAGCAGGGCGTGAGCGCAGAAGCGTGGCGCAAGTGGAATCCCGCGCTGCAGAAGACGCTCCTCGACAAGTTGGATGAGCAGGGATGGCCCGCGCAGGACATGTGGCTCGGTCCCCTGAAGAGCCGGGTGGGGACAACCGCGCTCTGCTCGCTGATGCTCGAGATCTACTACCGCTACGCCAACGTGCCCGGTTCGGGAGCCACGCCCACGCGCATCGCCGAAGATCATGGAGACGAGCATGCGAAGCATCCTCAGAACCTGGGCAGGTGCGCTGCTGATGGCAAACCTTGCGCTCTCAGCGCCTGCAGCAGATCTCGTGCAAGCCGAAAGCAGGATCGTGGCCGTGACCGTCATGGCCGACCGCGCCGAGGTGACCCGCGCGGTCACCGCCGACGTGCCGGCCGGCGAATCTTTAATCGCCGTGGAAGGCCTGCTCCCCGGCCTCGACGAACACAGCCTGCGCGCGGAAGCCGCCGAAGGCGCCACCCTCCAGGGCCTCGGTTCGGACGTCATCAAACGCCCCCGCCCCGCCCCCGGCGTTCCCGGAAACATCCGGGCGCGACTCGATGCGATTCGCAGCCGCATGGCTGCCATCGATGCCACGGTCCTGGGCCTCAGGCGGCAGACCGACCTGGTACGCCGCTATCGCACGCGCACGCTCTATGCCATCGCCCGTCAGGCCGGGCTCGCCCCTGAGAAACTGCCCGGCGGCGAACTCCAACTGGACCAGTGGGACACGACCCTCGACGAATTGTGGAAGCAGGAACTCGAGCTGCTCAAGAGGACCCGCACACGCGAAGTCGAGCGTTTCCGCCTCGAAGAGGAACAGAAGCAGCGCAAACACCAGTGGAAGGCGCATGCATCTCCAAAGCTCGTCGAGGTGCGCCGCGCCCTCGTGGGCGTGTCCGCACCCGAGGCGGGGCGCGTCTCGTTCCGGCTGCTCTACCGCGTGGCCGGTCCTTCCTGGCGCGTCCGGTACGACCTCCGCCTGGATCCGGAAACCGCGACGCTTCGGCTGGAAGCGTACGGCATGGTCAGCCAGAAGACCGGGGAAGACTGGACGGACATCGATCTGGTCCTCTCCACGCGCCTGCCCTCCGGCGGCCTGCGCGCACCGCCTCCGCCCACGCTCGTGCTGGAAGGCCGGGAGACCCACGCGGTCCGCTCCGAACTCGCAGCCGTCCAGGAACTCGTCTCCGCCGCTGAGGTCGCGGAAGAGATCCCCGCACCCGAGCCGGACGGCGAGAAGCCCGTGGCCGGCCCGGACGCACCGGGCGCTCCGCCCAAGGTCCCGGCCTGGGCCAAGCGCAAGGGTCTCGACCGCTACGTGGCCCTGCGTTCGAGCCTCGCCGGCGAACGATACCACGTGAAAGGAAAGGCAACGATCCCCGGTTCGGGTCTGCCCCAGCAGGTGCCCATCCTGCAGGCCCGCGTCAAGGCGTCCGTGGTGCTGGAGGCCGTGCCCCGGTACACGAACACGGTCTACCGCCGCGTACGCGTGCACAACGACTCGGGCGCTACACTCCAGCCCGGACGGGCGTCGCTCTTCCTCGGCGGGGATATGGTCGGTGTGACCACCACGCCCGCGGTTCTCCCCGGGCAGGACTTGGTGCTCAGCTTCGGCGCCGTTCCCGGTCTTGCCATCCAGCCCGTACGTGTGGCCAATCAGACAGACACCACCACGGCCACCGCTCCGGCAGCCGCGCAGGCAGAGGGCCGGCAGGCCTACCGTTTCGCCTACCGGTGGCAGGTCCAGAACCGCACCGACCAGGACGTCCAGCTGCGCATGCTCGAAGCCGTTCCTGCGAGCGATGTGGACAAGATCCAGGTCGCAGTCGATGAGAAACGGAGCTCGCCGCACACCGCGCTCGCCGACGGCATCCTCCGCTTCCCCCTTGAGGTGCCGGCCACGGGAAGGGCGTCCGTGGACCTGCGCTACACGATCTCTCTGCCTGCCGAGATGCGGCTGTTCTGATCCCGGTCGCGCGCGGCCAGTTTCCTACTCATGCGGAAAGAGCAGACGTCCGCTCGTTCCGCGCCAGATCCAGCTGCCCGTGCGCCCGGCGGTGCGCACTCACGGCCCGCTGCACCGCGAGCAAATTCGCGTGGGGCATGTCGGGCTTCATGCCGTTCATGAGAATGAACGGCCGGCCGGGCCGGGCATGGGCGAGCAGAGCTGCCACGTTGGCCTCGACCGCTCCGGGCTTTCCGGTGGCGAACAGGAACGGACAG
>CAZBZG010000260.1:5830-6762 GCA_964496245.1 uncultured Planctomycetaceae bacterium
CGGCCGCCATGATGCAGATGCGGTGCTGCCAGACCCCCAGGGCGCGTCCGAGCATTGTGTTGCCCACCGGCGGCTCGGTGAGGTAAGGGGGCACGTCCACGCCGGGGTCCCGCTTTGAAGCGAGGAACTCGCAGATGCGTCCGCAGGCATGGACCATGTACAGCGCGCCCGCTTCGTGACAGAGGTCCGCGTACGCGCGCATGTGTGGGAGCACGAGCTCCGCAAACGTCGCGGGCGAGAGCAGCATGACGTCATGGTCTTCGGTCACGCGGACCAGATCGACATCCAGGGCGTGCGCCAGCAGCATCCGGTACTGGCCGACCGCCTGGTCGTGCAGCACGTCGCGCACCCTGCGCCGGCGGTTCAAGGCACGCATGCGCATCAGCCTCCACAACTACATGCTCCACTTCCGCTCTGAACGCGGTGCTTTTCGCTTGCCCTTCGCACGCAGAAAGCTACAATGCGATTCCGACTCCGCTGATTCTCGGGCGTTGCGGCAATGGGGCCGTCAGCCGGGATTTGTGACAGGGAGTCGGATCGGATTCCCCTCTTCTCCGTCGCAATGCAGCACCAAGAAAGTGGTGCAGATGCATCGTCGGGCTGATAAGGATTGAAAGGGAACAAGATGAGGAAGTGGATGATGAGGAAGTGGATGATGAGGAAGTGGATGATGAGGAAGTGGATGACGCTTGCGGTAGGCTTCCTGCTCGGTCTCGCCTCGCCGGTCTGGGCGTTAAGCGACCAACTCGTAAACGGAGAAGCCGAAAACGGCGAACCCGAAAACGGCGAACCCGAAAACGGCACAGGCGAAAACGACACAGGCTCGGACGACGGCAGCGCCGGCAACAACGTCACGACCCCAGGACAGATGTCTTCGCTCGTCGTGACGAACGTCAACAACGTCACGAACAAGCAGATGAACATGTCCCGCG
>CAZBZG010000261.1:0-1761 GCA_964496245.1 uncultured Planctomycetaceae bacterium
ATCGGCCTCCTGCCGATGCGACCCCTGCGCACGCCCCTCCGCTCAGCCCTCCGCAAGGGACTCGTGGGATGCGGAAGCAGAGAAAGGACGAAACCGAGCCCGCCCCGCCAACCAACCATTGAACAACATGCGTGGACCACGCCCGCGCTTCTAGTGCCCTCCCCCGAGCCGGAACACCGTACGCACGAGGATCGCGAAGTCGAGCAGGAAGGAACGGTTGTACACGTAGTAGAGATCGTAGTCGATGTTTTCATGAATGGGAAACTGCCGGTCCTCGCTCACCTGCCAGAGGCCGGTCATGCCGGGCGGCACGAGCAGGCGTTCGCGCTGGATGGGCGTGTACGCGGCCACGATCTGCGGCATGTCCGGCCGCGGGCCCACCAGGCTCATTTCGCCCTTGAGCACGTTCACGAGCTGCGGGAGCTCGTCCAGGCTGCTCTGGCGCAGCACGCGGCCCAGGGGGAAGATGTTCGGGTCCCCGGCCGTCGGCTTGGTGGCGTAGGAGGGCGCTTCGGTGCGCATAGTGCGGAACTTGTGCATGGGAAAGGCCCGTCCGTGCTGGCCGATCCGCTCCTGGGTGAAGAAGACCGGTCCCCGGCTCGTCAGCTTGATGAGCAGCGCGATCAAGAGGAACACCGGGCTCAGGCCCACGACGAGCAGCCCTGCTACGCCCACGTCCACGGCCCGCTTGGCCGTGCGGTACACGATCGTGGTCCGCATGGCGCGCTCGGTCAGGATGGGGATGTCGCCGATGAAGGTGAGCTGCATGCGCCGGAAGTGGCCCGAGCTGAAGAGCGGCACGTGATGGCAGGCGATGCCCAGCGACCGGCACGCGTCCTGGATCTCCAGGAGCCGCTCGCTGCCGAGGGTCGGCAGGGCCACGAACAAGAGCTGCACGTGGTCCGCGGGCAGGGTCTTGAGCTCGTCCAGGCCGCCCAGCACGGGCAGGTGGGAGGCGAGCCCCGGTCCGAAGCGGATCTCGCCCTCGACCGATCCGTCGTCCCGGTCGTACAGGAACCCCACGGGCCGCAGGCCCATCTGCGGGTTCTGGAGGATGCGCGCGGCCAGGCTGCGGCCGGTCTCGCCCGTGCCGTAGATGGCTACGGGCTGCGTGCCCACGCCCGCCTCCAGGAACCACTGCGCCACGCGCCGCACGAGCCGCCGGCCGTACACGACAAAGGGCAGCATGAGCACGATGGCGAAGAGCACGCCCAGGCGCGGGAGCGTGAAGTCGCGCAGGAGGAAGGCGATGCCCAGGGCGCCCGCCGCGTGGATGAGCAGGCCCTTGATGAGCATCACGTCTTCTTCCACGTTGAGGATGCTCACCCCGCGCGTGTAGATCCCCAGCGCCCCGAGCGCCAGCACCAGGAAAGCGCTCATGGCCAGGCCCATGAGCAGGAAGTGGGTGGGGTCGATGGGCGCGCGCAGGCGGAAGCCTTCGAGGAAGGACCGGTTGTAGATCCACACCGCCAGCGCATAGGCGGCCACGGTGACCAGGAAATCCATGCCCGCCAGCGCCAGGCTCACCACGCGCGCCCGCCAGGGCGTGCCTGTGAACCGCTCGGGCGGCATGCGCGCGACCTGCATGCCCGGTGTGTCCGGCGCCCCTGTCATCCCCCTCCCTCCTGCGGCTGACACACCTGCCGCACACCTAAGGCATAGGCCATGCAGGCAAGCGTGTCAAGAGGCGGGAAGCGCAGCAGTCGGTCGCTGTCGTTGTCGTTGTCGTTGTCGTTGTCGTTGATCGTTGTCGTTGTCGTA
>CAZBZG010000261.1:1771-6755 GCA_964496245.1 uncultured Planctomycetaceae bacterium
CGCAATCGCAATCGCAATCGCCACTCGGGTGCCATGCCCACCCTCGGGTGGGCATGCGCGGGGTGCTTGCCGAGCGAAGGGCCGACCCGGAGCCGCGGCCCGGAGCGAGAGAACCCGCCGGAGCCGCAGGCGAAACCGCCCTCCCTACATGCGCTCCACCAGCCCGTCGTGGATCTCCACGAGCGTGCGCTCGAGATCGTAGGTGTAGGCCCAGCCCGGGTAGTGCGCCTGGAACTTGCGTACGTCGCTGATGTACCAGATGTGATCGCCCGTGCGGTGGGTCTCGCTGTAGGTCCAGTCGAGCTTCTTGCCTGCGATCCGCTCGCACAGGTCGATGGCTTCGAGCATGGAGCAGTTGGCGTGGCGGGACCCGCCCGCGTTGTAGACTTCGCCGGGCCGCGGGTCCTGCACGTAGTGCCAGAACATGTTCACGAGGTCGCAGGCGTGGATGTTGTCCCGCACCTGCTTTCCCTGGTAGCCGAAGACCGTGTAGGGCGCGCCCGTGAGCACGCACTTCATGAGATAGGCGAGAAAACCGTGCAGGCACGTGCCGGAATGGCCGGGCCCGGTCAGGCACCCGCCGCGGAAGCACGCGGTCTTGAGTCCGAAGTAGCGGCCGTACTCCTGCACGAGCAGATCCGCCGCCGCCTTGGACGCGCCGAACAGGCTGTGCGTGCTCTGGTCGACGGGCATGGTTTCGTCGATGCCGTGTGCGGCAAACGGATGGTCGGGCGCGACCTCCCAGCGGGTCTCTTCCTCCACGAGCGGGAGCGCGTTGGGCCGGTCGCCGTAGACCTTGTTCGTGGACGTGAAGAGAAACGCCGCGTCAGGGCAGAAGCGGCGCGCGGCTTCGAGCAGCACGAGCGTGCCCGTGGCATTGACCGAGAAGTCGGTGAACGGCTCGCGCGCCGCCCAGTCGTGCGAGGGCTGGGCGGCCGTGTGGATCACGACCTGGATGTCTGCGCCATACGTTTCGAAGATCCGGTCCACCGCCGCCTGGTCGCGGATGTCCGTGTGCTGGTGGGTGTAGCCTTCGACCTCGGCTTCGAGCCTTTCCCGGCTCCAGGCCGTGCTCGCCTCCGGCCCGAAGAAGACCTGGCGCATGTCATTGTCGAGACCGACGACCTCGAAGCCCTGCCCGGCAAAGAACCGGACCGCCTCCGCACCGATGAGGCCCGCCGAACCGGTGATCACGGCGATCGCCATGCATCCCCCTCCGCAGACGCGCCATCATACCGATCCGCGCGCGCGCACGCCACCCGTTTCCGCCGGGTGCCGGGCGCCATGCCCATCCTTGGATGGGCATGCGCGGGCGTCCACGGCAGCGCGGCATGTCCACCTATGGGTGGACATGGCACCCGCACGTTCCCCGTACCGTCCTTGGCGCTCTTGGCGTCTTGGCGAGAGAGCAGTCCCGATCACCACGATTCCCGCTTGTATCTGCGCGGAACATGCTCTACACTGCGGAGCAGTATGCGCCAAGGAACGGAAGGCGCCCCCAAGGCAAACCGCGATCCGTGGAGCTTCGCCATGCCCCACCAGGTCAATCTACCGTCCCGGGAGATCGAAGCCTTCTGCCGAAAGCATCGCATCCGGCGCCTGGCCGTGTTCGGCTCGGCCCTGCGTGCGGACTTCGGCCCGGACTCGGACGTAGACATGTTGGTGGAGTTCGAACCCGAGGCGCACGTGGGATACCTTGGGCTTGTAGCCATGGAGATGGAGCTCGGCCAGATCGTGGGGCGCAGAGTCGACCTGCGTACACGGAACGAACTGAGCCGTTATTTCCGCGACCAGGTGCTTGAAGCAGCGGAGCCGGCGTATGTACGAGGATGATCTCACGCGCCTGCGGCACATGCGGGACGCGGCACGCGAAGCCATGGATGGGCTGCGCGAACAGCCGGGTGCCGGGTGCCATGCCCATCCTTGGATGGGCATGCGCGGGCGTCCAGGGCCACGCGGCATGTCCACCTATGGGTGGACATGGCACCCGCACGTTCCCCGTACCGTCCCTTGGCGCTCTTGGCGTTTTGGCGAGAGAGCGAACCGTCGAAGCAAGGGACTTGCGCGAAAGCCGGGCATCCCGGATAATGACGGCAACGGCGCGATGAAGCGCCCATGGCACGCGAACCAGCGCAGAGGAGGCAGCTGTGGCATCCGGCGAGATCGTGTTCCTGGTCGAGGACGCGCCAGAGGGCGGGTACACGGCCCAAGCTCTGGGCACGGGCATCTTCACCCAGGCCGGGAGCCTGGAGGAGCTGCGCCCCCTGGTGCGGGATGCGGTCCGGTGCCACTTCGAGGACGCCGGGCAGCGCCCTGCTGTGATCCGGCTGCACTACGTACGCGATGAGGTGCTCACCTCGTGAAATTGCCCCGCGACTGTTCCGCAGACGCGCTGGCACGCGCACTCCGCACGCTTGGGTACGTTCAGACACGCCAGACCGGAAGCCACATCCGGCTCACCACGCAGACGGGCGGTGAGCATCACATCACCATCCCTGCACACGACCCGTTGAAGATCGGCACCTTGAGCGCGGTTCTTCGCGAGGTGGCCGCGCACCACGGCCTCTCCCGACAGCAACTCCTCGAGCGGCTGTTCTGAGGCCGGGTGCCATGCCCATCCTTGGATGGGCATGCGCGGGCGTGTGCGGCGACACAGCATGTCCACCTATGGGTGGACATGGCACCGGTGCTCGGCGCTCCCAGGCCGGACGTTCCCCGTACCGTCCTTGGCGCTCTTGGCGTCTTGGCGAGAGAGCAGTCCCGATCCCAGCGATTCCCGCTTGTATCTGCGCGTACGATGGCTACACTCGAGGGCCAGCCAGGATGTTGCGCGCCGCACGTGCGCGTGAACCCGAGGGCGTGATTCCGGGTTTGCGGAACAGAACCCATGGCCGAGAACGAACTCCTCGCACAGATCAAATCCCGCCTGCAACAGGCCCACGGGGACAGGTTGAAAGGCGTGGTTCTGTATGGATCCGAGGCCCGGGGAGAGGCGACGCCAGACAGCGACATCGACGTGCTGGTGCTGCTCCAGGGACCGATCCGGCTGTGGGCAGACCTGCAGACGAGCATCCACGCGCTCTATCCCCTGATCCTCACGCAGGACCGCCCCATCAGTCCGAAGGTGATCGACTGTTCTGACTACGAGCGCGAGGACGCGCCTCTCTTCGAGAACGCACGCAGAGAAGGCATACGGGCATGAACCGGGCATATGCGCAGGATCTGTGGAAACGGGCGGGCAAGGCCCTGGAGGCGGCGGAGACCCTTCTGGCCGTGAGTCCGGACGACGCGGCGTCGAGATGCTACTACGCGGCGTTTCATGCCGTGTCTGCGTGGTTTGCGCTACGAGGGAAGGCGTTCAAGAAGCACACTGCGGTCCGCGCAGCGGTCCACCGCGATCTCGTGAACACCGGCATATGGCCGCGCGAGTTGGGCGAGGCCTTTGATGCGGTCTGCGAACTACGCGACGTGGGAGACTACGGAGCCCTGCAACATGTGCCAAGGGAGGATGCGGAAAGAGCTGTCGAGGCCGCCAGGCGCATACGGGAAGCCGTCCTCCAAGCCCATCCAGAACTCGCGGACTCTGAAGGCGACGCGCTGTGATGGGGAGCCACGACCTTGCTCAAATACAAGGGCTACGCGGGAACGGTGGGTGTCGATCCTGAGGCGCGCATCCTGCACGGCACCGTGCTCGGCATCCGCGATGTGGCGACATTCGAAGCCAAGCCCCCCCCCGCAGCATTGAGAAGGCCTTCGGCGACTCGGTCGACGACTACCTCGCCTTCTGCGAGTTCTGCCGGGTGCCATGCCCATCCTTGGATGGGCATGCCGGGGCGTGTGCGGCGACACAGCTCCACCTCAGGGTGGACATGGCACCCGCACGTTCCCCGTACCGTCCCTTGGCGCTCTTGGCGTCTTGGCGAGAGAAACGTAACGCCACAGACCACCCCGCCCCTTGCTTTCGTTACACCAAAATGCTACACGAAGGCCCGCATACGTAACGTTTCGTGACTCCTCGCCCCTGTGTGCCACTGGCCCCGCCGTCCGTCCCGACCGGGCAAAACCTGCAAGCCATTTCACATGATTGCCTTGCGTGATCGCCCCGCACCGCCGGCCTGTGCGCGGCTGCCGCACGGTGCTGCGGAAACCCTGTCCAGCTGGCAACGTTCCGTTGCATGCGACCGGAATTTTCAGGTGAACGAGTCTTGACACCTGGTCGATGGATGGTAAACTATTGGGCGTGATTCAAAGGATTGAACCAAGCGCCAACGCATGCGGGCGAGGGCTACTCGAGTTCCAACCAAGGGAAATCCCATGTTCGGCAAATCCAGATCGCTTCTGAGCCTGCTGGTGCTGATGCTCGTGGTGGCTGTGGCTGCGCGTCTGGCGCACCGCAGGTCGCGCGACCTCTACCAGCTCTCCGCCTCGGACGGCGCGTATACCGGGTTCGTGCGCCTGACCTGGACGCCACTCAAGCGCAAAGGATGGGACGGGTACCGCGTGCTGCGCGCGCCCTCGGGCGAAGCTGCGTACGAACTCGTCACGCGCGTCCAAGGCATTGGCACAGGCACATTCGACGACACCACAGCTGCGCCCGGCGTGCACTACGACTACCGCGTGGCTGCCTACAAGTTCGTGCCCAGCGGCCGCAGCTGGCGCCGCGGAAGGGCACGCGCGCCAAAGCGTCAGCGCGAGATCGTGTTCCGGCCGAGCCAGCCGGACACGGGCTGGGCCAACACCCCGCCTGTGGCGCACGCCCGGGATGTGGCGCTCGACGAAGACACGTCCATTGCCTTCGCGCTCGTAGGCTCGGATGCGGACGGCGACACGCTCACCTATGCGCTCGCCACGCAGCCCACCCACGGTACGCTCTCGGGATCCGCCCCGAATCTCACGTACGCGCCTGCTGCAGACTACAACGGCCCGGACAGCTTCTCGTTCACGGTGAGCGACGGCAAAGTCGGGAGCGAGCCGGCTTCGGTCG
>CAZBZG010000262.1:0-6703 GCA_964496245.1 uncultured Planctomycetaceae bacterium
TTCTTCGTGGTGCTGAAATGCACTGCAGGACAAGGCGTTGCCTGGAATTGCGATGCTTTTGAGTGAACAGCGTCATTCAGACGAAGAGGCAGATTGAAAAATCTATGGCGACCGTTGCCACCGTGCCCCACGCCCGCGACCAATGAGGTTAACCAGCCCCAGCTTTTTCATCTCACCCAAGACCTTCTTGATGAGTGGAGCACTGACGGATGGGCAATCGGCTTGCAGGTCGGCGAGCGTGAACTGGCCGACTCGGTGTTCTATGATCTGCCGGACGAGTTCGGTCTTGCCGGTTTCGTCAGCATTCTCCACCCGGCTGGCGAATTCATTGTACGCGCGGCGAATAATGCCGAGAAAGTAATTCCACCAAGGCAGTAAAACGTTCTCACCATCATGCCAGCCTTGACTACATTCTTCGAGAATGGCGTAATAATCTACCTTGCTCTCCTCGATCAAACGCTCAAGGCTGACAAAACGGCTGACGGCAAAGCCGTGTTCCTGCAATAGAAGAGCAGTCAATAATCGCGAGACGCAACCATTACCGTCGCGGAATGGGTGGATGCAGAGGAAGTCGAAGATGAACGTCCCAACCAGTAGTAATATGGGAATGCGACCGGCATTCGATTGATCGGCGTAAAGCTGACAGAGATGTTCGATGACTTTCGGCACCTGCTTGGCCGGAGTCGGGATAAAACGCACCCGATGCTCGCCATTGGGCAATAGCTCAATGATCTCATTATTGCGAGTCTTCCATTTGCCCGCATCGCCGGAATGACCGCCTTGGGCCAATTCGTGAAGACGGAGAATCGTCTTCGCCTGAATTGGTATCCTCTGTTTGGAGTCATAAATCCACCGAAGTGCGTTTCGATAGCCGATAAGTTCCTCTTCGGAACGGTCACGGGGACGGGCATTCCCAACCAAGAGGGGTCGTAACCGCTTTTCTTCAACCGTGACGCCTTCGATCCGATTCGATGATTCCGCGCTTTGGATAATTGCCTGTTCGCGTAGCGCCGCGATCACCTCCGGCTTCTGTCGCAACCAGAGGTCCTGCTTTCCCTTTGCTTCCATACATTCCGAAACCAGCCACGCCGAGGTGACTGGCAAGTTGGTCTGATTCAGCATTTCCGGTCGCATTGAGAGAAGCATATACACCCCATCGGTATCCATATAATGTCCTATTGTGGATTCAATATCCAATTCTTTTTCGCCGGATGGAGCTACATCCTCGGCAATCGCAACGAGCGAATGCTTTCCTTGAACGCTTCGAGCGGATCCTGACTTGTGAGAAGAATGCGCTGCAAGCGGTTCGCGGTCATGATCCGGCGCACCCCTTTGTGCTGCCGGTGCTCCACGGCAGCTGCGACCATACGCTTGCGCCGGGACGAGCGATGTGGACAATCGCACCTCTGGCCCCAGACGTTTCCTGCGAAGGAGAAACCATGAACGAACACGACCCCAAGGTCACGATCAAGCGCGTCGGCGGGTACCTGCACCGCGTGGTGCCTGTGATGGACGGGGCGGGCAAGGTGCTGGATTACGCGCTCAGCCCGCTCATGGTGGAGTTCCGGCCGCGGGATCTGATGCAGGTCATCGTGGGTGCGTCTCTCCTGGCCGTGCCCGTGGCCTTGACCGAGGAGACGTGGAAGCTGGGGGAGAGTCTGCCTGTGACGAACGTCCTGGTGCTCAGCGGACTCTCCGTGGTCTTCATCGCGTTCTTCGTGTACTTCAACTTCTACCGCTTCGCGTTGCGGGGGCATGTCGCCGAGTACGTCAAACGCGTGGTGGCGATCTACGGGTTCTCGCTGCTGGTGGTCGGGGTGCTGCTCACCATCATCCAGAAGTGCCCCTGGGGCGCGGACAACCTGCTGGCCCTCAAGCGCATGTGGATCGTGGCCTTTCCCGCCTCCATGAGCGCGGCGGTCAGCGATACGCTGAAATAGCGAGCGCAGCAACGGTCAGCGGCCCAGATGCGGCCGGCTTCAGGAAGGGAACGGCGTGTGCCGGACACGTTCGACGGCCCTATCCGTGCGCAGGCTTTGGCGCGCAAGCTGTGGTCGCAACACTATGTACAGCCGAGTGTTAGCGGAAATCCGCCTGTTGGTGTATCGACGGAGGCAATACGCCGGATGAAATCCGGGCTAGATATTCCTTGAAACTTCCCGTTCACCTGTCAGAATATGTACCTTGAGAATGGGCGCTCGCTCAGCCGCATGCGCGCTGTGCAGAGGGCGCGCGGTTTTCGCTGAAAAGAGTTGCCCCGAGAAGGAGGGATTCATGCATCTGCGACAACTTCTGTTGGTTCCGCTCGTCCTGCTGGGCTACGGTTGGGCTGCGGCTGCGGACAAGCCCATCGAGGTGCCGCCGCTACGGTTGTCCGAGACCGAGGCAACGGATACAGGCACGGTTGCGAGCGGGGCGTCCTCGTCGGTGGACGCGGAACACGTGCAGCCGGCGATTCCGCTGCGGCACAGCGAGGTCAAGGCCGACGCCAAGGCCAAGGGCGAGGGCGAGGAGACCTTGTCGTCCCTCGTGGCCGAAGCGCTTCGTCACAACGGCGACGTGCAGGCGAGTCAGGAGGATGTGCATATCAACGAGGGCGTGAGCCACTACGAGCGCCGCAACTACTTCCCGCGCCTCGTGGGCGACGTGCATTACAAGACCGAGCCGGACAAGGACAACCATGGTCAGACCGAGCGGTACTACCGCTACGGCTACGGCATCCACGCCGACCAGATGCTCTGGGATTTCGGGGAGACGCGCGGCAAGGTCCATCAAGCGCACCACAAGGCTGAGGCCGCCGGACACGCCACCGAGCTCGAGAAGGTGGACGTGGCCTATGACGTGGTCGAAGCCTACTGGCGGGCCGTGATGTATCGCGGAATCGTGGCGCACCGCGAGAAATCCCTGGCCGCGCTCAAGCGCAACGCCAAAGCCATCGCCGATCGCATGGAGGCCAAGGCCGCCTTTGCCGCGGATCACAAGGACGCGCTCGCGAGCGTGGCCAAGGCCGAGGAAACGCTGGTTCGGGCCCAGAACGGCCTGGCCGTGGCCAAGCGGCGCCTCCTGTATCTGGTCGGACGCGACGTGGACGGTGATATCCAGCTGGCGGGCACGCTGGATTTCGAGGAGCCGACCAAGCCCGGGCCCGTGAGCGTGGAGAAGCATCCGGACATGAAGCGCGTGCGGGCGCTGCAGGATTCAGCCGATTCGGCTCGCAGCTCGGCGCGCGGCATGTTGTTTCCTCGGCTCTACTTCCGGGGCTACTGGGATTTCCAGCGTCCGGAAGAGAACCGCGGCGAGATGATCACCCAGTATGGTCCCAAGGGCTACTACTACATGGCCTCGATCAACGTCAAGATCCCCATCGGCATGGAGTGGGTCGCGGGCCGCGGCAAGATGAAAGAAGCCGAGGCCAAACAGCGACAGCTGCGCCAGCAGGCACGTGCGCTCACCGAGGCGATCAAGTATCGCGTGTCAGACGCCAAGTTCCGTCTCCAGGAGGAGGTCCAGGGGCTGCGCGCATCTGAGAAGCGTTGTGAAGCCGCACGGTCTGCGTTGGAGCTCCGCCAGGATCAGCAGAAGGCCAAGAAAGCCACGCAGTCGGCTGTGGCCCAAGCGGAGGACGAGCTCGCGCAGGCCGAGATCGGACGGCTGCAGGCGCTCTACGACGTGAGATGCGCCGAGGCGCTTCTCTTGCGCGAGATGGGCGAGATCGCCGGCCGCTAGGCGCCGCTCCCCGCAGGGAACCCGCCTGATGAAGATCGTCATCCGTTCGCAGGGAAAGGTGGTCCGCGAGATCACGGTGGCCGACGGCGCCGAGCTGTCGGTGGGCCGCCAGCCCGACGTGAACGACATCGTGCTCGACGACATCAAGGCGTCGCGCAAGCACGGACGGCTGACCTGCAGCGGCAACACGCTCACCTTTACGGACCTCGGAAGCGGCAACGGCACCTGGAAGGGCGAGGAACGCTTGTCCGCCGAGACGCCCGTCGAACTCGCACCCGGCGAACCGGTCGTGATCGGCAGCCACGCCCTGGCGGTCGAAGAGGGCGAAGCCGTGGACCCCGGCGCGCCCACCGATCCCAGTTCGCGCCAGCGGGCCGTGGCCGTGGTGGCCGAAGGCAAGGCCGGCATGCTCTCGGCCGTGGGCGGCAATGTGGACAAGCAGTCGTTCGGACTGGGTACGGGAAGCGTGGTGATCGGCCGCATTCCCGAGTGCGCGATCCAGATCAACGATTCCCTCTCGAGCCGGAAGAACACCGAGATCGTGCGCGAGGGCGCGCAGTACAAGGTGCGGGATCTCGGCTCCACCAACGGGACGTTCCTCAACGAGGAGAAGATCACCGAGGCCGATCTGGCCGAGGGCGATGTGGTCCGCATCGGTGAGATCAAGCTCACGTTCTCGGTCGTGGATGCTGCGAGCGCGCCGCCCGTGCCCCAGCCCAAGCCTGCAGCCGCGGCTGCGGGTGCTCCTGCTGTGGCCGGCGACGCCCCGTCGACCGGTGCGTCTCCCGCGGCCGCCGGTGGCGGCGGCGGGGGCCTGGTGGCTGCCGGCGTGATCGCCGTGATCGTGATCGCCGGGGCGGCCGGGTATTTGCTCTTCTTCCGAACGAACGAGGACCCCGTCGGCCCTGCGCCGGCGGATCCGCGCCCGCCTGTCACCGATCCCCAGCCGCAGCCGGCCGAATCCTATCCCGTCCGGCTCGGCCGGCCCGAGACGCTCGACATGGCCGTGACCCTCAAGAAGACCGGGGACGTGACCGCATGGAAGCGGAGCGACATCACCCTGCCCGTGGGCGCCAAGGTCGAGGAGGTGCACGTCAAGAACGGCGACCAGGTGAAGGTCGACCAGCCGCTCGTGACCCTGGAGCTCACCGAGCAGCTCAAGACCGAGCTGCGCAACCAGAAGCTGGCGCTCAGCAAGGCCAAGGAGGACGTGGAGAAGGCCCGGCGGGCCGTGGAGATCGCCCAGAGCAATCTCAAGAAGGCGCGCGAAGACCTCAAGATCGCGCAGGACGCC
The DNA here is from genome assembly GCA_964496245.1 of uncultured Planctomycetaceae bacterium. Taxonomy (GTDB): domain Bacteria; phylum Planctomycetota; class SZUA-567; order SZUA-567; family SZUA-567; genus CAZBZG01. Next base: position 5,021 of record CAZBZG010000262.1, read on the forward strand.
TACAACCGCGACAAGCCGCTGTACGACAAGGGCAACCTCCTGCAGAAGGAGTGGGACGGCACCAAGCGTCGGCTCAACGCCGAGAAGACCAGCGTCAGCAACGCGGTCCGGCAGCTCGACCAGCGCACGCGCGAAGTGCGCCAGTTCCAGGATACCGTGGCCCAGGTGGAGAAGAGCCTGGACGAGATCCAGTCGCGGATCGACGACCTGACCCACAAGGCCAAGATTGCGGGGGTGGTGAGCGGCATGGATCTCAAAAAGGGCTACATCATCAAGCCGGCCAACCGCGCGGTCTCCATCATCCAGTACGAAAGGCAGGTCAAGGTGGTCGTGGCCGTGCCCGAGGATGACATCGCTCTGGTCAAGGAAGGGATGGCCGCCGACGTCTGGCTGAGCAAGGCCCCCGACCGGGTCTTCCGTGGCACGGTCACCCTGATCCCGGCCACGGCCGAGCAGCGCAACTACGACGTGGAACTCAAGGTTCCCAACCGGGACAAGCACCTGCGGCCGGGCGCCCAGGCCATGGTGCGGTTCGTGGTGGACGTGCACGAAGACGCCCTGGCCGTGCCGAGCGCGGTGGTGAGCGCGGGCAAACGGGGCGCGTATTTCGTGTACCGCTATGTGCCGGCGACAGAGTCCGTCGAGCAGGTGCCGGTCAAGGTGGGCGTGGAGACCCTGCACGAGGGCCGCAAGTTCACCGAACTCCTCCCGGCGCCGGACGCCACGCGCACGATCGCGCCCGCCGATCGCATCGTGTTCGACGGGGCCAAGAATCTGCGCGACGGCGTGGGCGTGGAGGTGAAGAACCCGCAGGCGGTGGGGTTGGAATAGGCGCTGTCCGCCGGTGGGCCCGGCGGACCGGGAGGGCGGCGCCCGGTCTGTCGACGGCATTCCCCTTGCAGCCCTCAGCTTTCATCGGTGCGGACGCCGCCCCGGCGGCGGGCTGCGGCGCTCGCTGCGGGCGAGTGCGGCTTCGTGCGCTTCGAAGGGCCAGAATTCGTCCGCGGTCTCCTTGAGCTGTCCGCTCACGTTGACGTCGTACCCGAAGAGGACGACCCGCGTGCCGTGTTCATCCTGCGCCGCTTCCACGGCCGGGAGGAAGTGCGCATCGCCGCTCGTCAGCACGATGCACTCCACCCCCGGCGTCCCCGCGGAAGCCGCCAGCTGCGCGATCAGCGCTTCATCCACCCCCTCCTGCCGGTGCGTGCCGGCGTCCGGCGTGCCGGTCATTTCGATGAGGTGGACGTGGAAGCCCTGGCGCTCGACCACGCCATAGAAGGCCTGCAGACCCCGCGGCACGCCGATCGACGAGTCGATGCTGTTATAGAGGTGCGCGTCCGTCTCGCCCAGGCGCTTCTCGAGGAAGTGGCGCGCGGCGATGTAGTCGAGCTTGAAGCGATCCCCGTCCGTGGCCGCCTGCACCACGAAGCCCATGTCCACCAGCCATGCGTTCTGCGGCATCGATTGCCCCTCTTCCAGGTTTCGCGGCAATGACGGCTCTCATTCCGGTGACGCGGGCGAGGTCTGCGCTGTCGCGCGGGTGCGCGCTTGTCGCAGGACGGAATGCGGTGCGTGTCACTCTCTCCTCCGGATGCACGGCGCGATGCGTCGGGCAACGCGCGCATGCCCTTAGGGGCCGCGAGGAAATAAGTGTTACAACTTAGACCGAAAATCTGTATACTT
>CAZBZG010000263.1:0-6698 GCA_964496245.1 uncultured Planctomycetaceae bacterium
GACCCAGGTCCGCAACCGCGCTGCCGAGGTCGCCCGGGACCTCAAATGGGACAAGATCGTCGGTGACGGCCCCCCAGGGACCGGCTGTCCGGTGATCGCTTCGGTCTCAGGGGTCGATCTGGTGGCCATCGTTACCGAACCCACGGTGTCGGGCGTGCACGACATGGAGCGCGTGCTCAATCTGGCAGCCCATTTCCATGTGCCTGCGGTCGTGGTCATCAACAAGGCGGATCTGAACGCGGAACAGGCCGCGCGCATCGAATCCATCGCCCAAGGCTCCGGCGCGCAGGTGATCGGCCGGATCCCGTTCGATTCCGCGGTCAACGATGCGCTCATGGCGGGGAAGACGGTTGTGGAGCACGGCCAGGGGCCGGCGGCAGAGGCCATGCGCTCGGTCTGGAGAGCCTTGCAGGAGCGGTTGGCCGCGTTGGGGTAACCGCGTCCGAACAGGCTTTGCATGCGGCGTTTCGCCGGGCGGGGATCGGGTACAGGTGCAGCGCGAACGCGTCAATCGCGCTTCCACCGCGACTCGCGGCCGGTCGCCATGAACGTCTCAATGTTGGACGGGGGCGTCTCCCGCGGAAGATCGCAGCCCGTGCTGAGGATGAAATTGGGGTGTGCCGCTGTGGCGCGTAGCAGTCCAACGACCGCGTCCCGTACCTTTTCAGGCGGTTCGCGCAACATGACCGTGGCCGGACAGATGTTGCCCATCAGGATGATCTCTTCCGGCACCTGCTCGAGCAGGGCGGGCAGGTCCACGCCCATCTGGGGCGAATCCACGCTGAGGACGTCTACGCCGGAGGCCACCATGCGGTCCATGAGATGCTGGCTCCTGCCGCAGATGTGAAGCATGGTGGCGTTGCGGCCGTATTTGAGGCTGCGGACCAGGTGCTTCACGTAGGTGCCGGAGAACTGCTCGAACTGATCCGGACTGAGCATCTGCGCGCTCGGTTCCAGAAAGGCGATGAGTTCTGCGCCGGCGGCCGTGAGCAGACGGATGTAGGCGCCGATCTCCTCGGTGGCGAACGCGCAAATCCGCCCCAGCGCGTCCGGGTTCATGACTGTGGCCATGGCCGCTTCGTCGGCGCCAAGGATCAGGCTGACCAGGGAATACGGGCCGGTGACGTACGCGCCGCGAATCATCTTCGCCGGCAATCCGATGTTCATGAGCTTGATGGTCTCCACGTAGCCGATCAAGCGGGTATCGCAGCCGATGTTGACATCCCGCAGGCGGTCGAGCTCGCCGATGTCGAACGGTTCCTTGGGCACGGCGGCCGGGTCCTTGGTCGGAAAGACGGTGTAGCGTCCCAGGGCGTTCGCCTCGACGGAGAGGTCCATGACGGGAAACAGGATGTCGGGACGGAACCGGTCGGCGAGCACCTTGACGGCGCGGTAGTGCTCCGCGTAGTTCTGCTGGGCCAGCTTGATGTTGCTGCCGATGAGTTGGACGCCCGGGAATCCCATGAGCGGGGCGACGAGCCGTTTGCCCGCCCGGAAGCGCCGCTCGCACAAGTCTCGCATGCCTTGCTTCAACATGATGTCCTGTCGCCTCCCGTGGCCGGGATCCATGGGTCGGAGGAAAGCGGGCGCTAGGTCGCTTCCCCCATGCCTTCCGGAAATACCATGGCCTCCATGAAAGCCATCTGGAAGCCGGGTTGACCTGAGAGTTCGATGTAGTCGACCTCGCTCGCGATCTGCTCGGCTTCGTCGCGGCATGCATGGTTGAGCAGACACAGCCGGGTACCGGCCAGGGCGGCGTTGCCCACAAAGCTGACGCGGTCGACCGGCACCTCCGGCGGCAGGAGGCCCACGCGCTGGGCGCTCTCTGGCCGGAGAAAGGCGCCGAAAGCGCCCGCGAGCAATACCTGTTCGAGTTCACTGGCCGCAAGCCCCACGTGTTCGAGCATTACGGACATGCCTGCGGCCACTGCCCCTTTGGCCAACTGAAACTCTCGGATGTCCTTCTGAGTCAGAGTGATGCGCGGGAATGAGCCCTCGGCCTCGCTCAACATAAAGGCGGTCTGGTCGTCATCGCCCGTGACGATACGCGCGAGCATCTCCTCGGACAGATCGGGGCATTCCTCACGGGCTTCTTCCTGCGCGAGCATCCGGCCGCGTGCGTCCACGATGCCCAGGTCGAGAAGCACGGCCACGGCGTCGAGGAGACCGGTGCCACACAGGCCGCGTGCGGGAGAATTGTCCACCGTGGTACAGAGCACGTCCGTGCCGCCCGCATCCACGGCGCAGATGGCGCCGGTGGCGGCACGCATGCCGCAGGAGATGCGCGCGCCCTCGAAGGCCGGACCCGCGGCCGTGGCGCATGCATAGGTCTTGCCGCCGGCCCGGAGCGCCATTTCGCCGTTCGTCCCCACATCGATCAGAAGGATGGTCTGATCGCTCGTGTGGACCTCGTGGGCCAGCAGACCAGCGACGATGTCGCCTCCGACGTAGGCGCTGATGTTGGGCATGCCGTAGACGCGCGCTCCATGTCCGGCCCGCAGGCCTAGATCCGACGCGCGTACGGTGAGACCGCGAAGAGCCGACGGGATGAACGGGGACTCGGCGATGAAGGATGGGTCCAGTCCCATGAACAGGTGATGCATGGTGGTGTTGCCGCCGATGGCGATCATGTAGACCTGTTCGACCTTGACGCCTGCCTGGGCGCACGTGTCGCGCAGGATGTCCTCGGCCGCTTTCACCACGAGTCTCTGCAGCTCCACGCGCGCTTCCTCGCCGGTGCGCGCATGATCGATACGGGTCACCACGTCGTCGCCGCGGAGGGCTTGGGCATTGGTACTGCTGCCGAACGCTAGGGGCGTGCCGACGAGCAGATCGAATAGGGCGCCCGCGATGGTCGTCGTCCCGATGTCCAGTGCCAGTCCCAACGTGTGCGGGGTTTCCCAATAGGGCTCTACACCCAGCAATTCGCCGTCTTCCATGACCACCGTGATTTTGAAGTCGCATTCGCGCAGGCGCTTGGGCACCTCCTGCAGGAGCGGCAGGGCGGCGCGGGGGTAGTGTTCCATATGAAGCCCGCGCATGATCCGGCCGATATCACAGATCTGGTCTTCGAGGGAGGGCGGGGAGAGCTCCAGCGGGATCGCATGCACGCCACCGTCGGGAACGGCTTCGCGTCCTTCGAAATCGGTGAGGATGACGTTTCGCACCTCGATGTCGGTCGGCGTCTCGATCTCGAGATCGGCGTCTACCTCGACCAGGCAGGCCAGACGCCAGCCCGCCGCCACTTCCGCCGGGCTGAGGGCCTGTTCGTGACCGGTGTCGGGCGGCACCTCGCCCCGGAACACGCGCACGCGACATTTGCCGCAGATGCCTTTGCCGCCGCATGCGGCGGGAATGCCCACGCCTGCCCGATGGCATGCTTCCAGCAGATTCGTTCCGCCGGGTACGTGGATGACGCGTTTGGATGGCTGTAAAGTGATGGCTGGCATTATAGCTCCTTACGTTTGCCGTCGGAATGTGACGAGTTCGTCCTCGATCCGTTGGTGATCGTGGAGGAGCGGGCCCTGGTACGTCTCGGACGCGCGAAAGCCCCTCTGTTCCAATGCAGGCACGATGTCTTCGGCGATGGTGACGGGGTCGATGTGATGGGGAAATACGGAGAGCGTCATCGCCGGCCGGCCCACGCGCGCGACTTCATCGAAGAGGTCCCGCCGTTGGTCGGCGGAGAAGAAGTGATCGTGGAGGACGTCGAACAGGAGAATGAAGTCCATGCACGAATCGGGCAAATCGATATCGCAGGAACCGCCGGCTTGCTGGATGCGAACGTGCGTGGATGTGTCCCGTCCGAGCCGCTCGCGGAGACGGTGGATCGCCTCTTGGTTCTTGTCGATGGCGGTGACCGTGCCGCCCGGCCGTACCAAGTCGGCGGCGGCAACGGTGTAATCGCCTTCGCCGCAGCCGAAATCCAGCACGTCCATGCCCGCTTCGATGCCGATGCGACAAAGAGCCGTGCGGGCTACATGCACCAATTCCGTTTCCGTTTTCATGGGATGCGCGTCTCCGGAGGATTCCATGTTGTCGGATGGGCCGCCGCCGGTCCGCCGTTGCGTGGGCCTTTTCAGTCCATCTTCGCTTCGTCTTCGTGCACTCGGCCGATGGGCGTGATGTCCATGTGAGGTCCCCTGTATGCGGAAGGGCGCGGAAGAGGTGGCGGGCGCGTTGGCGCATCGGTCAGGCCGCCCAAGTCGTTTCACTCTGGGGGCTCCGGCACGACCGTGTAGTACATGGAATCGCCCTTGCGAATGGGCTGGATCTGACGCTCCCCGAGCAGATGCTCAAGGTGCTTGGTCGCTTCGTTGACGTGGATGCCCAAGCCGCTCGCCACGTCCTGCAGGGAACAGGGACGGCGCTTGAGCAGGCGGAGAACGTCCTCGCGCGCGGCCTGGAAGATCTCCTGTTCGTGGGTCTGCCGGACGTCGACGACGACCTCGCCGGGAGGGTCGAACATCTCTGCGAATCGCGCCATCTGGTCGTCGGGCACCTGGAGCGCGTAGCTTTCGGCAGGGGGACGGGCGACCGTGTTGAGCTGCAGCCGTTCGGGACAGATCTCGCGTACATGCGAAGCGATCTTTCGCACTTCGGATTCCATTGCGGTAACGCCCCCGAGAAGAAAGACCTCCAGCCAGATGGGGCCCGGGAAGCGCCTCCGGAAAGCGAGCAGGCCGTCGATCATGCGGTCGAAGGTGATCGCTTTGCAGGGCCGGTTCACGTATTGGAAGAGCTTTTCGTCTCCGGCATCTAGAGACGGAATGACGAGGTCGGCGTCGAGGAGATCCGATTGGACGTCGGGGTGCCACAAGTACGATCCGTTCGTCAATACGGCCACCGGGATCTCGGTCGTCTGTTTGATCGTGCGCACCAGGCGACCCATCTGCGAATAGAGGGTCGGTTCACCCGATCCGGAGATCGTGACGAAATCGGGCGGAGGCCCCTGGTCCAGACTCCGTTTGACATCTCTGATCACGTCGGCGAGGGGAACGTACTCCGCTCGTTCGATCGTCTTGTTCGTGGTCCGCCCGAGTTGACAGTAGATGCAGTCGTAGGTGCATGTCTTGAACGGTACGACGTCGACGCCCAACGATCGTCCGAGGCGGCGGGAAGGCACGGGGCCGAACACGTGTTGCAGCTTGGGAGTTCCCGTCATATGCGGTTCCTCACGCCTCGGGAACCGGGACGGTGGGCTCGCCGGCGCCTGGGCGTCCCTCTTGGTGGTCGCAAATCAGGATGCCATTCAAATGGTCGATCTCATGCTGCAACACGCGCGCGAGCAGTCCCTCCGCCGCTACGGCCAGAACCTTTCCGCTGGTATTGTTGGCGCGTACGCGGATGTAGGCCTTGCGCGGGACCTCGACTTCCACATCGGGAAGACTGAGGCAGCCCTCGCCCCGGGTCTCTGAGCCGGACGCGCTTACGACACGGGGATTGACCAGACACATCGCCTGCTCGCCAGTGTCCGCGACGACGATCTTCCTGGGAATGCCGACTTGCGGGCCCGCCAGACCGACGCCGTGGTTTGCGTGCATGAAGACCATCATATCATTTCCCAGGACGTACAGCGCATTGCCGAACTCCTTGATTTCGGCCGCGCGTTCGCGCAGGACGGGGTCGGGGTAGGTATGAAGGGTGAGCGCACGAGTCGCTTCGCCGGCAGCGGGCGTGTCGGACGGTGCCGTTCGCTGGATGTAGCCATAGATGTGGATCTCGATGCTCTTGAGCAACTTCGCGGGGTCGAGGGGTTTGGGAAACGCTTCGACCACGCCGAACTTGCCGAGATCATCGTACGGGAACGACGCTTCGCTTGAGGTCGTCAGGACGACGGGGATGGTCTGGCCGCGCGCCTGCAGAGCTGTGCAGAGTTCGGTGCCGCTCATGTCGGGCATGTCGAAGGCTGTGATGAGGAGAGAGACTGAAGGCTTCTTCGTGTCCACGAATGCGAGGGCATCGAGGCCGCTTGAGAACGAAGAGATGCAATAGCCAGCGGCCGCCAGCTGGTTCCGCATGCGTGCACGGCTGGCGTCATCAGCGTCCACGACCAGGATGTGAGGGGCTCTGGACCGCTTCATGAACCGCCCTTTGCGGTCTTTCCGCCGCGGTTGCGTCTGTCGCCGGCTGCGTTTCCGGCCTCAGCGTCTGGATCCCCTGCCAGGAACAAGGACTGCTGCTCGGCCACGATGTCGGCGATCGTCCGGGCGCACAAACCGCCGCGGGGACAGGTCATGTGCCGAATGCGGGCCGGCTCGAGGTCGGAGAACGGACGGCCGAGCAGGTAGTCTTGGAGTTCCCTCTCCAGTGGGCGGCACTCGGCGCTACCTTGGATCCGGAAGCTCTTGAACCGAAGCTGGCCGCTCTCGTCGCTCAGGGTATAGTGCACGCGATTGTAGCATTCGTCTGCGGTCATGGGCATCTTCCTTCCATTGACGCAATGCCCCGCGGAACGCACTTCCACGCGCGTTCCTTTGCAGCGGTTTGGCCGTGGCGTTTGGCGTCCTTCGCGCAGCCTATCCGCGCGTCATCTTCTCACCGCACTTGGGACAGTTCTTGTCGTAACAGGGCTGTCCCTGCTCGTGCGGAGTGCGCTGTCCGCATTTTGGACAGACGCATTCACCGCCGGGGCCGCCTCCCTGGCTGTCGCGTCTCGCATCCGATAAGACTCACATCTCACGATGTTTGAGACTCAC
>CAZBZG010000264.1:0-6681 GCA_964496245.1 uncultured Planctomycetaceae bacterium
CGCAGGCACGGCCTCCGAATCAGCCTCTACCACACGCTGAACGACTGGATGGTTCGCCCCAATGCCACGGATGCGCTGGAACACGCGGCCGAACACTACCAGCCGTTCCTCGACTTCGTGCACGCGCAGATCCGGGAGTTGATGACCAAGTACGGCACAATCGACGCGATGTGGTACGACGGGTGGTGGCCCTTTGACGGCGCGGGCTGGCAGGCAGAGAAGCTGAACGCCATGGTGCGCGAACTCCAGCCCGGAATTCTCGTCAACAGCCGCTGCGGCCTGCCCGGGGACTTCGACACGCCCGAGGGCCGTCTGGCTGCGTCCGCCGGGCTGTGGGAAGCCTGCATGACGCTCAACGATCACTGGGGCTTCCACCAGGGCGATCACAACTGGAAGTCGCCCAAAGCCGTGGCCGGCATGCTCCGCCGGGCTTCGGCCGGCGGGGGGAATCTCCTGCTGAACGTGGGACCGCGCGGAGACGGGTCCATCCCCACGGAAACGGTCCGCGTCCTGGACCGGGTCGGCGCCTGGCTCCAGGTCAACGGCGAAGCCATCTACGACACGGAGCGCTTCGGCTTCAGCCCGCGCGTGCGCCAGCCAGGCGACCGGGGCGACTGGTGCGCCCATGGCGGTTTCACTGCGGCTGGCCACAACCTGTATCTCCACATCACGTCGTGGCCCGGCGAACGCTTTGCGCTCAACGGCCTGGAGTGCACGGTCGAAGCCGTCGAGGAGGTGGGGACAAACGAGCCGCTCGCATTCGCGCAGGAGGGCGGACGGCTGACGCTCCAGGACATTTCTGCGCAACGGGATACGGCCATGCCCGTTGTACTGCGCATCCGTACGCGGGAGCGGCCGAGCCTCTACCGCTCGGGCGGGTGCCCCACGCCGCAGGCGCCCCACTGCCGCTACGACCCGGTGGATCCGGACATCGCCTGGTAGCTGGCCGCAACATCGCAACGGCCGCCGGAACAGGGCGGCAGAGGATGTAGTGAACCCTGCAACCGTTCCCGACGCTCACGCAAAGCAGGAAGCCAGCGTCTTGGCCGGCAACAACGGAGCGGGCCGGTGGTGTTCGTCAGCGCTGGGTCGTGACATTTGGGAGGAGAGTGACATGAAGGAACGCCGTGTGATGTTCGTCGCGGGGGCTCTGATGCTGGTCTGTGCGTCCAGACTCCCGGCTGCGGGCGCCAGCCCTACCGGTGCGGCCAAGGCCGTCCGATCGCTGGGCGTCAAGTGGCTGGTGGCGCACCAGGACAAGGAGAGCGGCGCGTACGGCAAGGCCGGAGAGGCCCGCGTGGGCACGACCGGCCTGGTCGTGTACACGCTGGCCAGCTGCCAGCGGGGCTACCAGGTGGTGGACGGTCCGTACATGAGCGAAGCCGTGGCCTTCCTCCTCAAGCGCGCCAACGAGGACGGCTCCTTCGGCAAGAGCGAGGACGAGACGGTGAGACGGTTCAATACCGCACTGGCGGTCAAGGCCCTCGCGGCTCTGAAGACATCCAAGACCTACCAGAAGGAGATCGACAAGGGCTTGGCCTTTCTCGCACGCACCAGCGGCAACAAGCCGGAAGACGAGGTCTGGGGCGGACTGGGATCGGTCTGGCCCGAAACACCTGGCCCCATCTGCCGCACCCTCCTTCAGAACCTCGTCAACGTGCGGATGGGCAAGGGCGGCGCGTGGCTCACCGAATCGGTCAAGACCCTGACGGACTTGCAGGACCGGGCCGACGACACGGCCGACACCTACGGCATGTGCACGAGTCCGGCCAAGGAAGGCCTGGAAACGGATTCCGTGGTGGCGACCGCCCTGGCGGTCAAGGCCGCGGACCTCGTCAAAGACAACTACAAACGACTCGAGGACAAGGGGTAGCTCCGTCCATCGCCTCGCGCGACGCGGAGCCGTAGGAATCGTTCCTGTGACGGCAGACGAAAGGAAGACGGACATGAAACGCGCATGGTTGATGGTGGGAATTCTGTGTATGGCGGGATGGAGCGGCCGGGCGGCCGACGACGTGCAGGCGGCGTGGAAGAAAGCGGTCGGATTCCTCGCAACGGCCCAGGGCGAGGACGGCGCATGGGGCTACAGCCGCGGCAAGGTCGGCATCACGGCCGTCAACCTGGAGGCCCTTGCTCTGGCGCCCGAGAACATCCAGGCGGAAGCCAAGGACATGATGCGCAAGGCGGCCGCGTACCTCGCCGCACAGCAGAGGGAAGACGGCGCCATCCACGACGAGTACGCGCCCAAGAACTACAGCACGTCGCACGCGGTGCAGGCGCTGATCCAGTACGACCACGAGCGCTACGCACCCCAGATCGCCAAGGCTGTCAAGTGGATCAAGACGGTGCAGGCCGACGAAGCGCGGAAGTTCGACCCGGAAAAGCACGTGGGCTACGGCGGGTTCGGCTACGGCTCGACCACGCGGCCGGACCTCAACAACACGTGGATCGCCCTGAACGCGCTCAAACTGGCGGGCGTATCCGACGACGATCCGGTCTGGAACAAGGCCCTCACCTTCCTCAAGCGCTGCCAGAACAGCACGGAGGTGAACGACGTCGAGGCCGACTACATCGGCGACGACGGCGGGGCCAAGTACCTGCCGACCGATCACTCGGCCGGCAGCCCGGCGGGCACCGAGACGACCCGGGACGGCCGGACCATCCGCAAGAGCTACGGGTCGGCGAGCTGCGGCTTGCTCGCGGCCTACCGGTGGATCGGCCTCGAGAAGGACGCCCTGCCGGTCAAGAAGGTGGTCGGGTTCCTGGAAGAGAACTTCACGCTCAAAAAGAACATCAACACCAAGGACGACGGGCAGCAGGGACGTTTCGGCTACTACCGGGCGCTGGCCAAGGCGCTCTCGGCCTACGGCGAGAAGACCTTTGCCGGCAAAAAGTGGTCCCAGGCACTGACCGAGGAACTCCTCAGTCTGCAGCAGGAGGATGGTTCCTGGGTGAACCCGGTCGACCGCTGGCAGGAGGGCGACCCGGCGCTCGCCACGGGGTATGCGCTCACCGCCCTGGCGCTCGCGCAACGACCCATGAAGTAATCAGCTGCGGACCGCGGGCAAGAACGGGAAGAGGGTCTGTCGCCCGGCTGCGTCCAGGGACGCGCCATACTCGCTGGCCATGAAGGCTTCGGCGAAACGGATGCGCTTCCCGCGGTCCGGTCCATAGAACCGCACGAGCGCGTCGCGCCACGGTTGGGCTTCGCTGCGGCCCAGCCAGTGTTCGTCGAGGAATTGGCGCCGGTCGGTCGCATCCTCCGGGACCTGGTCGAGCGTGCCGGCCAAATACGGAAGCCACTCGTAGAACTGCGACGCGTGGCAGTCGAGCAGATCCATCTTGGCTTCGATGATTTCGTCGATGCCGACCGCCACGTCCGGGCGGAACGGCGTGGGGTCGGTGAACCGGTCCGCGAGATACAGGATCACGGGATTGCGTGCGAGCGCGGGGGTGTCTTCGCAGATGTGCGGCACGGTGATGGAGAAGGCCGCGTCCTGCACCAGGATGCTCGTGTATCGGTGATCCGGATGGTAGTCGTTCGGCCGGTGGGTCAGCACGAGATCCGGCTGATAGCGCCGGATGAGACGGATCAGGGTGAAACGGTTCTCGAGCGTGGGTTCGAGCTCGCCATCATGCAGGGGCAGGATCTCGTATTCGATGCCGCTCCGCTCGGTGACGCGCCGCGCTTCCTCGGCCCGGCGCTTGGCCAGAGCCGCGCGGTCGAGCGCGTGGTGCCCGGCATCGCCGTTCGTGGTGGAGACGAATCGCACCCGGTGCCCTTGCCGGCGGTAGAGGAGCGCGAGCCCGCCCGCGCGGACCTCGGCATCGTCCGGATGCGCGCCGATGACCAGCAGCTTGCGAGGGTGGTCGGGCATGCGAGGACTCCGGCGGCGCTTCTGCGAAGATCCTCTCAATCGATGAACGGCAAGGGAAGCGAGTGCACCGCTTCGAAAGCCGGCGGCCCATATGCCGGGCGGACGCATTGAGCCGCTCAGGACGGGGTCTGGTGGCGATAGACAGCGCGACCGGACTACGCCTCTGGCTTCGGCCCGACCGCGTCGTCGATGGCCTTGTCCAGCGCCTTGTCCAGCTTCTCGGGCGTCAGGTAGGTGCCCTCGGCAATGGCTTTGCGCACTTCCATCACCTTGTCCATGCGGACCCCTTGGACGCCCTTGAGCTTCATGACGTCCGAGGAGATCTCCACCGCATCTGCACCGCGCTGGGCCTCATCGAATTTGTAGTTCCTGTTGAGTTTGCGGGACTGGGCGGTGCCGCCCGGTCCCACGTTCGGAACCTGCTCGACCATCGTATACCCCCCTGTGTGGCGTTCCTCTGCATGCTCCCCGGCCGGAATCAACCCCCGTTGCGCTCCAGCCAGACTTCCTCGTATCCAGTATCGACAAGCGCAGACTGCAATCTAAAACAAAATTCCCATTTTTTCCAACTTTTTCCGGACGCGCTTGGCCATGGCCGTGTGGATCTGGCAGACCCGGCTCTCAGACACTTGCATGATCTCGCCGATCTCTTTCAGGGTAAGCTCCTCGTTGTAGTAGAGGACCACGAGGAGCCGTTCCTTGTCCGTGAGAAGATCCTGCACAACCTGAATCACCTCATCGACTTCCATCCTGTGTCCCATGGCGGGCGTCTGCTGGTTCTGGAGCAGGTCCTCCAGCGCGTGCTCGCCGTCTTCCGTCACCTCGGACAGGCTGACCTGGTGACTGGCGAGCTCTCCCATCTCCGCTTCCCAGTACTCGTTCTCGCTGAGGCCCGCTTCTTTGGCCACGGCTTCGGGGGTGGGCTCCTGGCCGCGACCCTGTAACTCGTTCTCTGCCCTTCGGATACGGGTTACTCGGTCCCGCGTGACCCGCCCCAGAAGATCCCGCTGGCGCAGTTCGTCCAGGATGGCGCCGCGAATGCGTGTGATTGCGTAGGTGGTAAACTTGGCCTCGCGGCTGGGATCGTACCGTCGCACGGCCAGCAGCAGTCCCAGACAGCCGGCCGAATACAGGTCTTCCCGGGGCACGGACCGCGGCAGGGTCAAGGCCATGCGCCCGACCGTCACCTTGACGAGCGGCAGATGGGCTTCCACCAGGGCTTCGTAGGCATCCCGGTCGCCCTGGCGAAAGCGGCGCCAGAGATCTTCATGCTCTTCCATGGCAATACACTATATCGTCCAGATGGGGGTGTTGTCCAATCCGAGAATGCGAGTTTTCGGTGTGTGTGGGAAACTGCGCGGCCAGAGAACCTTCGCCGGAGCTCTCGCGCCACAAGGGCTTGCCATGGACCGGCCGAGGCTGTATGATCGATCTCCCGTCAACAAGAGGAGAATGCGCGGTGCCGATTCGGGCCAAATGCGACAGCTGCGGCAAGGCCTACTCCCTGAAGGACAGCCTCGCGGGCAAGCGCATCCGGTGTCCGGCGTGCCGGGGCGTAGTCCATGTGCCACAGGCGGGAAGCCAGGGCGCTTCGGGCAGGGGTGCGTCCGCGGGCCCTGCGGCACGGCAGAAGGCTGCACCCAAACCCGCTCCGTCCAAGAAAGCGTCCGGCCGGCCGAAAGCAGCTGCCCCGCCCAAGCGGAAGGCGCCCGGGAAGCCCACTCCCCCCCCGGGGGATCCGGATGCGACCACCTATACGCCGAGCCCCGTGGCACGGGGCCGCAAGCCCGCCACAGAAGGGGCCACGGTCTGCCCGGCCTGTGGCAAGGCCATGAGCCCCAAGCAGGTCACCTGCTCGGCCTGCGGATACAACGTCAAGCTGCGCCGCCGGCTCTCCATCACGGACGCGATCAGGAAGACCGACCGCGCGCCCGGCGTGCGTCACGACGGCACGCAGTACGTGACGCGCGCCGAAAAGGCCGAGCAGCGCGTGGAGCAGGGCCGGAAGATCCGGTGGGGCATGCTCCTGCTGACCGTGGTGCTGGTGCTCTTCTTCAGCCTGGTGGCTACGGTGGTCGGTTACTATGCCGTCTACGGCCCGGCGCTCGAAACCGCCCGGCAGCCCTATCTGGAAGGCCACGAGGCAGGCGCGCCGCTTACCCAGCTGAAGTGGCTCCATCCGTACTGCGTGGGCATGTCGGTCAACCTCGAGGTGCCGCTCGAGCAGGTCGTCTACGAGTTCCCCAAGCCGGCCGGGGAAGACTTCCGCGGCCCCGCGGCCCCGAGCCATCTGGCGCAGGTCTGCCGGCTTCCGTACTCCAGCCCCCCCCATCTTGTCAATCCGCTTCGCGTCCTCGAACGCATGCAGGAACTCAACGGCACCTACGGACCCGACGCCCTGACCGGGGGGATGCGGCTCGAGGACGACGCCGTGCTCGTGTGGCGCCAGGCGCGGCCGGCCGATCAGAAGGGCTTCCTGAGCGGCGCCCTGATCGACGCCGGAAAGCGCCAGATCGACATGGCCGAAGAGATCAAGAAAGCCAAGGAGACGCGCCGGGCCAGAACGATCACGATCCAGGGCACGCTCACGTTTGTGGCGAGCCGCATCGGAGATCTGGAGACGGGCGGCTATGCCTATGCCGTACGCCAAGGCATTCTCGAACTCTCCGAGAAGCTCGACCGCATTCCCGACGGCACCGCCAACTTCCAGGCGCCGGACGGGAATAAGGAAACCGACGACCGCCGCGTCTTCCATCCGGTGATCTTGCTAGAAGGGTATACGATCCAGTGAGACCGGTTCGCG
>CAZBZG010000265.1:0-6535 GCA_964496245.1 uncultured Planctomycetaceae bacterium
AGTCCCCCTGCAAGCTGTCGTGTCCACGTACGTTTGAGATCGGTGCGGTGTTCTGGGCATGGCTGACGCCACACGGACCGCTTGGCGGGTGTGGGTGCCATGCCCACCCTTGGGTGGGCATGCGGTTGGTCTTCCCGGAATCGCCATGGCTCACGGATCGTTGGCAGCTGGCAGGGAGGAGGCATGCCCACCTGGAGGAAGGGCATGGCACCCTGCTCACGCCACCCGCACCGCGCGCGCCGGCTCGTTGGGAAGCGCGGCCACGCGCGCCACGCACACCGAACACACCCCCCATTCGCGCTGCACGGTCCCGGTCACGAGCAAGGGCTGGGCGACTTCGAGCAGCCGGGCGTAGCGGGCGTACGCCTTGGGAAAGAGGATGGTCTCGTAGAGGCCCTCCTGGTCCTCGAACGAGAAGAACTCCATGGGCTCGCGGTGCCTGGTGTTCACCACCTTGCCGGTCACCGGCCAGCCGAGCAGGGTGATGCGCGCGCCCACGTGTCTGCCGATCGCGCAAGAGGAGACGAGGTCCGTCCGGAGCGGGCGGATCCGGTCTTCGTAGAGCGCGAGCGGGTGGCTCCCGAGCAGAAAGCCGAGGCCCGCGTACTCGACTTCCTGCCGCTGGGCGTGCGTGAAGGGCGGCAGATCGGGCACGCGCACGGGCGCGGGAAAGAGTTCGCCCTGCGGGGCCCGCAGGCGCTTGTCCTGATGGACGAGCCAGAGGATCTGCGGCCGGTTGAGCTCGGGCGCCAGCGCGTCCAGCGCGCCCAGTACGCCGAGCCGGTGGAGGTCTTCGGGCGGGAGACCCGTGCGCCTGCAGAAGTCGGCGAGATGCCGGAACGGGCCGCCGTGTTCGCGGGCCTGGAGCACGGCTTCGGCTGCCTGCTGGCGCAGGTCGCGGACGGCCATGAGCCCCACGCGGATGCCGCCGTCCTCCGCTTGGTAGCGCCAGGCCGAGCGGTTGACGCAGGGCCCGCGGATGCGCAGGCCCAGGCGCAGGGCTTCGGAGACATACGCCTGGGGGGCGTAGTAGCCCCCGCCGTTGGCGAGGACCGCGGCCAGGAAGGGGGCCGGGAAGTGGGCCTTGAGGAAGGCGGCTTCGAACGAGACCTGGGCGTAACTCGCGGAATGCGGCTTGCAGAAGGAGTAGCCGGTCATGGACAGGATCGCGTCCCAGGCAGTTGCGCGCGTGGCCCGGGGCACGCCCAGGCGCGCGCCGCCGGCGAAGAACGCGCCCTTGTGTGCGTCCAGGCGGCGGGCGGCATCGCGTTTGCCGAGGCACTTGCGCAGCTGGTCCGCGCGCGCAGCATCGAAGCCGGCCAGGGCCATGGTGAGCTTGCAGACATCCTCCTGAAAGACCGGCACCCCGTAGGTCTCGTCAAAGACCCCGGCCAGGCGCGGGTGAAGGGGTGTCCAGGGCTTGCCGTGGAGGCGGGCGAGGTACTCCTGGATGTACCGGTTGGCTGCCGGCCGGATGATGGAGGAGTGGATCACGAGGTGCCCGAAGTCGCCCCGGCCCGCCTTCTCCTGCAGGAGCCGCATGGCCGGGCTCTCCACGTAGAAGATGCCCATGCTCCTGCCGCGGCTGAGCAGCGCCTGCGTGGCCGGATCGTCCGCCGGTTCGGCCGGCAGCACCTCTGCGGCCGGCGCGCCCGTGGTGCGGGCCACGTCCGCCACAGCGTCGCGGATCACGGCGAGCGACCGGTTGCCCAACAGATCGATCTTGACCAGCCCCATGGTCTCGGTGCCGTCCTTCTCCCACTGGATCATGGGGAATCCCTTGGCCGAGGGCTCGACCGGCACGTGGTCGGCCACAGCATCGGGTACGATCACGAGTCCGCCACAGTGGAGGCTGAGCATGCGCGGCAGGCCCACGAGCTGCCGGGCGAGGCCGAGGATCGCGGGCCAGGGCGCGGCCAGCCGGACGCGCTGGGGCGGGCCGGACGCGTGCGCCCGCCGGCGGATGACGGGCGCGGGCGTAGTCTCGTCGCGCAGTTCAGGGAGATGCGCGAGTCCTGCGCCGATCTCTTCGTCCGACAAGCCGAAGGCGCGCGCGGTCTCGCGCACGGCCATGCGCGGCTGGAAGGTGAGGTGGTTGGCCACCATGGCGGCCCGGTCCGCCCCGTAGCGGGCGAACACGTCTCTGAGCACGTCGTCGCGCTCGTCCCAGGCAAAGTCCACGTCGATGTCCGGCGGATCCTCGCGGCCCGGGTTGAGGAACCGTTCGAACATGAGGTGGTGGCGCAACGGATCGACGTTGGTCACGCCCAGGCAGTAATTGACCAGGCTCGCCGCGCCCGAGCCGCGGCCGCAGATGCGCGGCGAGAGGGATACGATGTCGGCCACCACCAGGAAGTATTCGGCGAATCCCTTGGCTGCGATCAGGTCGAGTTCGTAGTCGAGCCGGCTGACCACGCTCTCGCTCAGTTCGCCGAACCGCTCCTCCGCACCTGCGTAAGCCCGTTCGCGCAGGGTCTGGAGGGCGGGCGCGTCCGGATCGGGCGCAGGGGGAAAGCAGAGCCGGGGGGCGGGCCAGAAGCGGGCGCGTTCGGCCACGCCCTCGCTCGCGGCCATGGCCCGCCGGAAGATGCTGTAGCGCTCGCGGTAGGCGGCCGGCGGCTGGAGGAACGCCTCGGGCGGCGCGCACGCGCCTGCCGGTACGTCCGCCAGGGGCACGCGCAGGGCGATGGCCCTGAGCAGGCGGTGGAGGGCGTGCTCGCCCGGACGGCGCATGCAGACCGCAGGCGCGAACACGGGGGTCAGGTCGAGCGCGCCCACCCAGTCGGGCGGCCGGCCGAGGCCGGGGCCCACGCGGAAATAGCAGGCTGCCTCGCGCTCCCGGAGCCAGGCGAGCGTGGGCTGGTGGTCGGTGAGAAACAGCAGCCCGTCCGTGTCCTCGCCCAGGACCGTTTTCAGATCGGGCGTTGACGCCAATGGCGGGGAGCGGTCGTCTGTGCGCGCAGCATGCCAGCGCGTGAGCAGCCGGCAGAGGTGGCGGTAGCCTGGTTCGTCTTCGACCAGGATGACGACCATCGACCCCGGCCGGCCGAGCGACAGGGACGCGCCGAGCATGGGCCGGCAGGGCAGGGCGTCGGCTTGCGCGACCAGCCGGGGCAGGCTGTAGAGCCCAGCACAGTCGGTGATGGCCACCGCCCGGTAGCCCAGTTCGGCCGCGCGCTCCAGCAGGGCTTCGGGCGATGCCGTGCCCCAGAGGAGCGAGAAGTGCGACTGACAGTCGAGCAGAGTCTGCATAGGAGGGCCTGTCGTACACGTACGAACGGTTCTCGGGTACGGAGGGTCCTGCTTCTGCAGGACCGGCCGCACACACGCGCGTCCCTCCGTGGTGCTGCGCGCAGCGTTCCTTACCCTACCCGCGCCCAGAACTCGGTACCGGTCATGATGGCCTCCGGGCCGAATCGGGCGTGGATACTGTCCAGGGCCCGGAGGCGGCGGCGTTCCTGCTGGGGCGCGCGGCCGTCGAACAGGGTCGCCTGGCCGGCGGGCGCGCGCAGGTCGGTGCACGAGATGGCGAGCCGGCAGAGGCGGATGCGGCGGGTGCGGGCGCGGGCGAACGCCTGCCGGGCTGCGTCTCGGAGCGTAGAGTCGAGTGCCGACGCGGGGACGAGGCGCTGGCCGGCCGTGCGGGTCCGGCCGTCGCTGTAGACGATGGTGACCTGGAGCCGGCCGGCCACGCGCCCGCGTTCGCGCAGGGCCCGGCCGCAGGTGCGCACCGCGCGGGCGAGCCCGGCCTGGATCGCATCCGGGTCCGTGGTCTCCTGGGGCAGGGCGGCCACCGCATCCACGCGTTGCGGGGACAGTATACTTATCTCTTCTGCATTGCTTCTTTCGATGGCGGAGTCGTTTGCCGGGAGATAAGTATACTGTCCCCGAAACTCCTCCAGCTGCGGATCGTCCCGGTCGGTCAGGCGCACGGCGTTGGCCAGGGATCGGCCGGCCGGGCCGAATGCGGTCACGAGTTCTTCGGCCGAGAACGTCTGGAGCATGGCCAGGTTGGTGATGTTCATGTCCCGCAGCCGCTCGCTGGTCTTGGGGCCGACGCCGGGCACCCACTCGGGCGGGATCAGGCGCAGGAAGTGCGGCTCCTGGCCGGGCAGGACTTCGAAGATCCCCGCGGGCGTGACAAAGCGGCCGGCCAGGCGGCTCCAGATGCTCCGCCGGGCCAGGCCCAGGACGCTCGTGAGGTCCAGCCGCTCGGCAATGCTTTGCTGAAGCCGCGCAGCCACGTCCAGGGGCGGGCCGGCCACGCGTTCGGTGCCGCGCAGGTCCACCAGCACCTGGCCCGGCCCGCAGCGGGCCACGCACGGCGAGCCCTGGGTTGCGGCAGCCACGAGCGTCCGCTCCGCGCGGAGCGCCTCTTCCTGCGGGGGCGGCAGCACGGTCGCGTCCGGACAGAGCCGCGCAGCTGCGGGCGCGCGCATGCCCACCCGGAGCCCGGCCTGCCGCGCTTCGTCCGACAAGGCGAGCACCCGGCCCATGGCGCGCCGGGAGGAAGCCACGATCACCGGCCGGCTGCGCAGCGCCGGCGTATGCGCCCGGTAGACCGCGACCGGGAAGTCCGGGATCTGGATGGAGAGGATATGGGGCATGGGGCGGTTTCCCTGCGCTGCGCGCTCCGGTTCCAGAATCCGCAGAGTTCAGTGCCGGGTACACACGCGGCGGGCGCGGTTTGTAGCACAGGCTCCTGCCTGTGCAGCGCTTCACGGGTTCCGTCCCAGGCAAGAGCGCCTGGGCTACATACCGCTTCGTCTCCTGTGTGTCACCCCACACGAGGCATCTCTGAACCATGCCCCAGAATCGAGGCCAGCAGCGTTGTCCACGGGCGCGCAGGAGCGCGCCCCTCCGCAGCGCAGGGGCCGGCCCCCGCCGGCCCGGGATGACCAGACGGTACACGTATGGCGGCGTCTCACCCGCCCTCCGTCTGCGGCGCGTCGCGCGTGTCCACGATCAGCCGCCGGAACTGCTCGGCGTTCTCGGCTGCCTGGCCGCGCCAGTGGTTGTTGAAGTAGACGAACACGGTCCGGGCGCTCTCGCAAATCGTCTCGATGCGCGGGAGCCACTCGCCCAATTCGTCTTCGGAATAGAGATAGTCGTACCGGCTGGCGTTGTCGCCCTGCCACCAGTTGTTTTGGTTGCGGCCGTGGAGACGGACGTAGCCGATGTCGGCCGTGGGCACGGCCACGGGCGGGAGCAGCCCCCGCAGCTGCGGCTCGTCCACGGCCACGAGCGCCACGTTGCGCGCGCGCAGGCCCTCGTAGACCCGGTCGCCCAGCCATTCGCGCGAGCGGAACTCGCACGCGAGCGGCAACCCCTCGAGCCGGCGGAGGAGCCGGTCCATGTGCTGGCGGTTCTGCACGGTGTAGTGGAAGGCGTAGGGAAATTGCACGAGCACCGCGCCCAGGCGCCCTGTATCGGCCAGGGTCTGGACCGCGTCCCGGAAGCGCTGGGCTTCGTCCTCCCAGGCGGGCGTGATCTCGTGGGTGAGGCCGCGGAAGGCCTTGATGGAGAAGGTGAACGCCTCGTTCTGCGCGCCGGCCGTGGCTGCCATGCGGGCGAGCTGGCGCGTCTCGGGCTGGCGGTAGTAGGTGAAGTTGAGCTCGGTGGTCGCAAAACGGCTCGCATACACGCCGAGCATGTCGCCGGGCTTGCAGTCCTCGGGATAGAAGGGGCCCTTCCAGTCCTTGTAGGAGTAGCCCGCGGTGCCGATCTGGACGGACGGGGCCATGTCAGAACCTCCGCAGGATGCCGATGGCCACGCCCAGGATCTCGAACGCATCGGTCTTCTTGATGCGGATGTCCTTGTAGGCCGGGTTCTCCGCGTGGAGCAGCGCCTGCCGGCCGTACTGCCGGTAGCGCTTGAGCGTGGCCTCGCCGTTGAGCAGAGCGATCACGATCTCGTTGTGCACGGCTGTTTCCTGCTTGCGGATGATCGCGATGTCGCCGTCGTGGATGCCCTGCTGGATCATGGAATCGCCGCGCACGCGCAGGGCGAAGACGTCCTCTTCCGGAAAGAGCTCGGGGTCGAGGTGGATGTGGCCCTCGACGTTCTCGATGGCTTCCAGCGGCTGGCCGGCCGACACCTTGCCCACGAGCGGCACGCCCCCGCCCGGTGCGTGCAGGAGCCGGATGCCGCGCGAGCGGTGCGCATTTAGCTCGAGCGCACCCTTCTTCTCCAGCAGCCGCAGGTGCTGGCGCGCGGCATTGTCCGACTGCCACCCGAAATGCGCGGCCATCTCCCGCAGCGTGGGCGGCCGGCCCTGGGTCTGGATCTCCTCGGCGATGTAGGCCACCACCTCCTGCTGTCGCGGGGTGAGTTCCTGCATGGTCTTCTCCTGCAACGAGATCCAGAGCCTCTCGGTCTGCGGATGCGCCACAGCCGGTGCCCCGGGTGTCTGCGTGTGGCGCAGTTCCACTATACACTGCGCAAATACGCATGTCAAGGGTCCTGGGGCGTTTTTAGACCTTAGTACAGCCCATCGCAAATAGGTGAACACATGAGCCATTCTGGCGAGGTCGA
>CAZBZG010000266.1:0-6525 GCA_964496245.1 uncultured Planctomycetaceae bacterium
CTGGCGGGCCACGAGTTCCAGCGACTCCAGGCGCTGGAGCGCCTCGGGGTCGAGTCGATCGACATCTACAACACGCACGGGGTGAACTGGAAGCGCTACACCGAGGCGGTTGCGCCGCGCGTGGCCGGTTGGCTCACGAAGGCCAGGGACCAGGGGCTGATCCGGCACATCTGCACGAGCTTTCACGACAACAACGAGGCGCTGGTGAAGATCGTAAACACAGGCTTCTACGAATCCGTGACGCTCCAGTACAACCTGCTCGACCGGTCGCTCGAGGAGGGCATCGCCCACGCCCACGCCAGCGGCATGGGCGTTGTCGTGATGGGACCGGTGGCTGGCGGCCGGCTGGGGGCCACGAGCGAGGTGCTCCAACAGCTGGTGCCCGGCATCGATCGCGTGCCGGAGCTCGCCCTGCGGTTCGTGCTCGCCAACCCCCATGTCACGGTCGCGCTCTCCGGCATGAGTACCCTGCAGCAGGTGGAGGAGAATCTCCGCACCGCTGCGGATCCCGTGAGCCTGACGAAAGACGACCGGTCCGCGATCGCCGGGCACTTGGAGCGCCTGAGTGAACTCGCCAAGCTCTACTGCACGGGGTGTGGCTACTGCATGCCGTGTCCCGAGGGTGTAGCCATCCCGCGCATCTTCGACCAGGTCAACAAGGCGCGCGTCTACGGCCTGGTGGAGCATGCCCGGCGGGCTTACCGCCACATTGGCCGCAATCCGCGTGACGAGGGCAGGCAGGCCGACGCGTGCGTCGACTGCGGGCAGTGCGAGGAGACGTGTCCGCAGCACATCCCCATCCGCAAGCAGCTCCAGGAAGCGCACGCGCTGTTGGGGGAGGGGGGCGAGAACGGGTGAGGATCGCGGCTGGACGGCCAGCCGATCCCTTCTGTCCAGGCGCGTTCAAATGCCCAGACGCTCTGCGGTGTCCGGGTAGTGCGCCCGCAGGCACGTCTCGCAGACGGTATGCGAAAATACGGCTTCGGACCGCCGCGAGATGTAGCTGGCCACCTCTTCCCAGTTTCCTTGTTCATTCCGGATGCGGTTGCAGTGCGCGCACATCGGGTGCAGTCCTTTGAGGGTTCGGCGGACCTGGAAAAGGTCACTTGCTGTGGATTGCGAACAACCAGCCTACCATCCACAGCGCGCCCGCGTCAAGGTGAACGATCCGGTCACGTCCCCCAGCACTTGAATCCGCCTTCACGCAGCTGTCTTCGCTCGCTTTCCTATCGACGCGGCTCACGGGAGATTGCCATCATCGTACATCGTCGCGCATCTGGAAATCATGCTTCCCCACGAAGGGCACGAAGAAGATGAAGCCGGAGCATGACAGGGAGGGTATAGGGGGGCTGATACTGCTTCGCGGACTTCGAGGCGTTCTCTCGCAACTGCTTGGTGCCAAACCGGTTGGCGCCACACTTGGCCCTGAAGAACGAACCATCCCTTCCTATCTGCTTCCGCTCCGCATGATCCGCATATTCATCAGCCACAAGTGCGTAGAAGACCGCAATGATCCTGTCAGGCGTACGGGCCTACGGGGCGCGGTACCTTCCCCGTTGCCCGCAACGAAAATATGGCGATTGCGGATTTGGTCCTTGTTTTCGCGTGCGTGCCGGTGTAGAGTCATGTGGCCCCGAGCAGCACGGAGGCTGCTGGGACGACCATCGGCCCGCTTGGAAACCAACGAGAAGGCCGCAAGGGGGTCAGCCGAGGCTGATCAGATATCATTGCGCGACGCCGTATTTCTCGCCCCGTGGTATTCCCCGCAATCGATTTGATCCGGCTGATAGGGCCGTGCACGTTGCGCGGCTGTATTGGACGATTCCGTCCGGGGAATCCGGACCGTGTAGATGTGTCAATCGACACAGGAAAGCGAGTGTATGAACAGTTTTGACGAGTTGGCGCTGATCGCGCCATTGCGCCGTGCGGTCGCCGCCTCGGGGTACAGTTGCCCCACGCCCATTCAGGCACAGGCCATTCCGCCACTGTTGCAGGGACGGGATCTGCTGGGCTGCGCCCAGACCGGCACGGGAAAGACCGCCGCTTTCGCCTTGCCTGTTCTGCAGCAACTCAACGGTGTTGTCGGAGAGGGCAAGCGCAGGCACGTCCGAGCCCTGATCCTCACGCCGACCCGCGAATTGGCCGCCCAGATCTTGGAGAGCTTTCGCACCTACGGTAGACATACCGGGCTGAAGGCTCTGGCCGTCTTCGGTGGAGTGGGCCGTCGCCCCCAGGCACAGAAGATCCGGGGCGGCATCGACATTCTGGTCGCCACGCCGGGCCGTCTGCTGGACCTGATGAGCACCAACGAGGTAGACCTGAAGCGACTCGAGGTGTTCGTATTGGACGAGGCCGACCGCATGCTCGACATGGGATTCATTCACGATGTCAAGCGTATCATCGCGGCGCTGCCGCCAAAGCGGCAGTCCCTGTTTTTCTCCGCCACCATGCCCCCGGCGGTGTCCGCATTGGCCGGCAGTCTGCTGACCCGGCCGGTCAAAGTGGAGGTCGCGCCGCAGGCCACTCCGGCATCGCGCATTCGACAATCGGTGCTCTTCGTGGATCAACGGCGCAAGGATGACCTGCTGCAGACAATTCTCAGCGAGCCGCGATTCGAGCGGGTGCTGGTCTTCACGCGGACGAAGCATCGGGCAGACCGGGTGGCCCGCAAGCTCTCGCGGGTTGACATCACCGCCGATGTCATTCATGGCAACAAGGCGCAAAACGCACGCACCCGAGCCATGAACGCTTTTCGCAACGGTCAAACACGGATACTCGTGGCTACCGACATCGCCGCCCGGGGCATCGACATCGACGACATCACCCACGTCATCAATTATGAATTGCCCAACGAACCGGAGAGTTACATCCACCGGATCGGGCGCACGGCTCGCGCCGGGAGCGAGGGCAGCGCGATCAGTTTCTGCGCCGGCGACGAACGGGATTATCTTTGCGATATCGAGAAGACCATGGGTTGCCGGATCAAGGTGGTGCGGACGCACCCCTGCCACTCGCAGGAGGCTGAAAACGGTTTGATCGATGGCCAAAGGGGTGTCGACAAGCGCAAGCAGAAGGCACGCACTACGGCCAATGGACGCCGCAAGGCCCGACAACCTCGTCGCCGTCGTCGAGCACAGGCCGGGAGCAAATCCACAGGCCGCTGATTCGCCAGTGAACGCGCGACGTCAACGGCGGCGGGGTTCGCGGCGGGGGCGGATGCGCTTCCGCTTCCAGTCGCGAAGCACGTCGCGCAACACATCCCCGGCCGCGGGATCACTCTTGCGGCGCTGTTGCAGGTAGCGGAGGTCGCGCGGGTTTGCGATCCTGCCCAGTGCCTGATAGAGTTCCCGCCGGACTGCAGCGGGTTGGCCTGGCGCTTCCAGGCTCGCTTTGAGCAGCGGACGCGCGTCATTGTTCCGGGAAAGTCCAGCCAGCAACGCCCCGTAATAGCGAATCTCCTCGTGCGGATGGGGCAGGCAGCGCTGCAAGAGAGGCAGCGTAACCATCTCTTGGCGTGCCGCCGGGTCGGCCATCTTTATCTGCATGGCGTGGCGGTGCAAGCCCAGGGCTGTGAGGGAAGTTGCGGCGGACAGGGCTGCGGGCGATAGCCAGCGCCCCGTGCGGAGAAAGCCGCTGTATTGCACCCGGTTCTCGGGTGTATTCTCCAGAAACGTGTAATGGCGCATCCGACGTCCGCCCAGCGAGGTATCCATGGAACGGTTCCAGAAGGGCGGCGTGGGCAGAGCGGCCAACGCCCCCCCATCGCCGCTGACGTTGCGGTTGATCTTGTCAAATGCGGAATGCACGTTCACGAGCGCATCGCAGCGTTCTTTGAGCGCGCGCAGATCAACTGACGGATCGTGGGGCGTGCCCAGGAAGAGCACGTGCCGCAGGCGTACAGGGGAGTTGGTTGCCGCCAGGTGCAGTGCCATCTTGTTGACCACAATCGTTCCGGCGCTGTGTGCCATTACATCGATGTGCGGGCCGTCTGCGGATTCGCGCGAGACCGCTTGGCAGAAGGCCGCCAGGGTCTCGGCCGCGTTGGTGGTGGCCATGGGTGCGGCCATGCGCCGGGTCGGGTCGGATCCGCCCCAGTGGTGGAAGACCGCGACCTGCGCTGCGGTGCGCACCCGCAATTGCGCTAGAAAGCGGCCTTGGGTTTGCACGTCTCCGCTGCTGACGCCTGGCACCAGGATCAACACATGCCCCTGGCGGACCCGGGAAGGAAGGTCCCGCAAGTCTGGCAATCTGCGCAGGAGATAGACGCCTTCCTCCACTGGCTCCATCGCCGGCCGCATTCGGTTGGGCAGAGCAGTGGAAAAGCGACAACCCGCTAGAACAACTGACAATAGGACGAGCAGCATTGGAATGCGGAGTGCGCTCTTTTCGAAGACCCGGAAGAGCGAAGCTCCACGTTCATTGAGGGGACGTATCATCATCTTGATGGCCTTCAGCGATCTTTGCGACGTCTGTGCTGACTCGTTGGTGCAGGCGAAGATCCGCGTCGCTGAAGAGCACGAAGCGAATGTGCCGGACCGTCTTGAGCTTGGGCGCTTCCTTGAGGATCGTCCGGAAGGCGACCCGCGCAGCGGGCTCCATGGGGTAGCCGAAGGCTCCGGTCGAGATGGCGGGGAAGGCGATGGAGCGAATGCCCTCCTGTTCCGCCAAGCGTAGGGCGTTGCGGTAACAAGAGGTTAGCAGATCGGCGGACGGCTCGTCCATCCCGTACACCGGCCCGAGGCAGTGGATGACGTAGGGATTGGGCAGATTGTGCCCGCCGGTGATCACGGCCTGTCCCGGTCGAATGGGAGCGAGCGGCCGGCATTCCGCTTCCAGTTCCGGGCCAGCGGCTCTGTGAATCGCGCCGGCCACGCCGCCGCCGATGCGCAACTCGGCATTCGCGGCGTTGACGATGGCGTCCATGTCGAGCTGCCGGGCGATGTCCCCCTGCACGCATTCGACGAGAAGACCGTTGATTCGAACCATGATGCCGCCTCCTGGAAGGCAACGTTCACCGAACCGCCGCCGGTGTATCGGCAGCCCCGGAATCTGGCAGCAGATTGTACACGGAACGGGCGACCGCGTAAACGGATCGCCCTGCTGTTTCGAACAGACGGTCGAGGTGACGCTCGGATCGGAGGGGGCTTGCGAGACGAACGGCTCGTAGAGCCCCCGCACCTCGTCGCCCTGCTTCCGTTGTACCAGTCCGTGCTTGGAAGGGCCCTGGAAAGCGACCTCGCGTCCGTCGCGTATCTTGTTCGTCGCTTTGCTCCTTCATCCGCCCTACGGGCTGATGTCACCCAGATGAGTTTTCCTTATCAACTGGCCTGTTCAGAGCATTGGCTGCGCTCCTGAATATACGCCTCAGAGACGGGCCACGTTGCTTCATCGCCGTCACTCCATACCTTCCCCGTCCGGGTATTGCGGCGGGCTGTCACCGATGCGCTTGGTGATCTTGGGGTACTTTCCCTTGCCGGCCTTGTCGGCGATCTCGATCACGTTGATCTGGTGCCACCAGTCATCGCCGAAGTCGAACCAGTAAGCGAAGGCGTCGTCCTTCTTGAGGCCGAGCGTGCCGATGGGCTCGTCTACGGTTCCGGCAGGATTCGAATCGCCGAAGGGGCTCTCCAGTTCCATGGGCAGCACATACTTTCTGGCGTTGGGATCCATCGGCCCCTTGCCGCCGATCTGGAACTCGTACATGTGCGGGTCGTCCCGGTCAAAGGCATCGAAGATGGCATCATGCAGGTCTTCGAGCGTCTGGTCGCCCCGGATCTCGATGGTGCGGCCGATGGATGTGTTCTCCTTGCCGAAACGCCTAATGATGGGGCCGTCAATGATGGAAACGTCCAGCGTGAAGAGGCGGTCGTCCTTCACGACTTTCGCGGGCCTCTTCTGTTTCTTTGCGGCCATTCCGGCTCCATCCCGTTGCTCAAGCCACTCTTTCACCTCGGGGCACTCCGTGCAGTCGCCGAGGAACTCGCAGTCCTCATCCTTCCCGCAGGCCTCGCAGACGGCCCAGTGGCCGCAGTTGACCTTCGGGTCGGCCACGGGCTGCAGGCACTCGGTGCACCACATATGGCCGCAACCGAAGCACCGGGCCACGGTGGGATCCTCGATGCGGGCCACCTCCTCGAAGGTGCCGACCTCCGCGCAGTCGCATGCGGGGCACGTGCCGACGAAGATGGCGTTGGCGAAGTCCTCGGCCGTGTCGAAGCCTTCCGCCATCGCGCGGAGCGCCTCCAGGCCACCGGGCAATGCCTGCTCCAGTGCCTTTGCCGCCGCGTGCATGTCCTCTGCGGTCAGATCGGCCATGTCCGACAGGTCGGCCTCGCAGTGGAGGCACCGC
This sequence comes from uncultured Planctomycetaceae bacterium, assembly GCA_964496245.1. Lineage (GTDB taxonomy): Bacteria > Planctomycetota > SZUA-567 > SZUA-567 > SZUA-567 > CAZBZG01. Next base: position 6,350 of record CAZBZG010000266.1, read on the forward strand.
TTCGCCCCCTTGGGAACGGGCTTGGCGCAATTGAAACATTGCATGTGTACAGGCCTCAAATCGTTGGACAGTCCGGAAGCCCCGGTGCCTCCGCCGTCCGTTGAAACGACACGTTGCGTTGCCGATGTGGGGCTCTGCCCCACACCCCGAGGTTTTCAAGGCATGACATGCTCCGG
>CAZBZG010000267.1:0-6516 GCA_964496245.1 uncultured Planctomycetaceae bacterium
CAGTTTACGCCCGACCTGATGCCGTCGGACATCACGGGCACGGACATCATCCAGGAGGACCCGGAGACCGGCAAGCGGCAGATGGAGTTCCTGCCCGGTCCGCTCTTCAGCCATCTGGTGCTCGCCGACGAGGTCAACCGTACGCCCCCCAAGACGCAGGCCGCGCTGCTGGAGGCCATGCAGGAGCGATGCGTCACCTGCCGCGGCCGGACGTTCGAATTGCCGGACCCGTTCTTCGTGCTGGCCACCCAGAACCCGATCGAGCAGGAGGGGACCTACACCCTCCCGGAAGCGCAGCTCGATCGTTTCATGTTCATGGTCAAGGTGGCCTATCCGAACCGGGACGAGGAGATCGAGATCCTCCGGCGCACCACGGGTACGGAGGAGCCGGCGCTCAAGCGCTTCTTCAACGCCGAGGAACTCATCGAGCTGCAGGATCTCGTACGGCAGGTGCCAGCGGCCGACCACGTCTTCGCCTTTGCCGTGGACTTGGTGCACAGCACGCGGCGCGGCGTGCGCGACGTGCCGGACGCCACCAAGTGGCTGCAGTGGGGGGCCGGGCCCCGTGCGGGCCAGCAGCTCCTTCTCGGCGGCAAGGCGCGCGCGCTCCTGCACGGACGGTTCCACGTCACCACCGAAGACATCGTGGCGTTGGCCAAGCCCGTGCTGCGTCACCGGCTCATCCCCACGTTCGCCGCCCAGGCGGCCGGGCTCGAAACCGACACCATCACCGAACGGCTGGTCGCCCACGCCCGCGAGACGAGCGCGGAGGCGTAAGGCGTAGGCGGACGCGCAGAAGCGCGTCCCTCCGCACGCGGTGCGACCGGGTGGGAGTGCTTCGGCGTTCACCCCACAGACGGAACTGATCGCATGCCGCTGTCCGAACAGATCCAGGAAGAGGTGCTCGAACGCCTGGGCCGGGTGGGCGTGGCCGCGCGGCAGGCGGTGGAGAGCATCCTGGCCGGCCAGCACCGTTCCATCCGCCACGGCCTGTCCGTGGAGTTCGCCGGTCACCGGCCGTACCAGGCCGGCGACGACCTGCGGCACCTCGACTGGTTCGTGTACGCGCGCACCGACCGCTACAACGTGCGGGTGTATGAGGAGGAGACGCACCTGCGCGCCACGATCGTTGTGGATTGCTCCGGGTCCATGGCCTACGGGCGGCCGGGCGCGACCAAGCTCGACTATGCGCGCATGCTGGCCGGTGCGCTGGGATTCCTGATGGTGCGCCAGACCGATGCCGTGGGCCTGGCGCTCGTGGATCAGGCCGTGCGCGAGCTGCATCCGCCGCGCGCGACCATGGGGCACCTGTTGGGCCTGCTCGAACGGCTGGAGACGGCCGACGCCGGGGGCGAGACCGGGCTGGCTCCCGTGCTCCACCGGCTGGCCGAACGGCTGCACCGGCGGGGGCTCGTGATCCTCATCAGCGACACGTTCGACGACGTGGATCGGCTCCTCCTCGCGTTGCAGCATCTGCGCCACTGCAAGCAGGACGTGCGGCTCTTCCAGATCCTGGACCCGCACGAAGAGGGCTTCCCCTTCCAGGGCATGCACGAGTTCGTCGGACTGGAGGCGGAGCCGCGGCTCAAGCTGGACGCTGACCGCGTGCGCCATCGCTACCGGGAGATGCTCGAGCGGCACAACCGGCGCCTGGCTGCGGGCTGCCACGGCAGCCATGTGGCTTTGGAGACCTGCACCACGGACGAGGACCTGGCCATGGTCCTCGTGCGGGCGCTGTGCGGCCCGCTCCTGGCCGGCCGACGGCGATGAAAGGTGTGCCATGCCCATCCCCGGATGGGCATGCGGAGAGGCGTTCGTCGCTGAACCTGTCCCCCTTGGGCAGAGAGCCACCCGGGAGGAGACGGGTCGAGGAATCGAGGCGGAGCGCATGTTTCTGAACGCAGCCATTGCCGGCGGTCTGGCGGCCGCTCTGGCGCCCATCATCATCCACATCGTGCACCGCCGGAAGATCCGGATGGTGGACTGGGGCGCCATGCGCTTTCTGGTGGAGATGATCCGCCGGAGCCGGCGGCAGCTCTTCCTCGAGCACTGGTTGCTCCTGGCCGTGCGCATGGCCGTGCTCGTCTGCCTGGTCCTGGCCCTCATGCGGCCGGCTCTGGCGCCGCCGTCCCTGCAGGCGGGCGCTGGCGGCTTCGTGCGCCGCGGGCGGGTCGCCGCGGTCCTCTTGATCGACGACAGCGCCTCCACGGCCGCGGGCCGCGGGGAGACCCTGCTGGAAGGCATGAAGCGCCTGGCTCTGGCCTACGTCGATACCCTGGAGAAGGGCGACGAGATCAGCGTGCTGCGTCTCTCGGAGCTCGACGGCGGCGAGTCCGATCCGCTGTTCGACCATGAAGCCGCGCGCGCCCTCATCCGGAACGTCGCACCCACCGGGTTGACGAGCGACATCCCGGCGCTGCTGGAAGCCGGTCTCGTCCAGCTCACGCGGCATCTCAATCCGGAAGCCGAACTGGTGCTCGTCACCGACGGCGGTGTCGAAGGCTGGCATCCGGACGCCCGGGCGCGGTGGGCCGATCTGGTAGCCCGGATGGCTCCGGAGGAAGAAGAAGCCGGGCGCCAGGGGTTGCGCCTCGTCTGCCTCATGCCCGAACGCGAGGCGGCCTTTGAGAACATCTCCGTGCCGGACCTCCGGCTCGACCGGTCGGTCGTACCGGTGGATCAGCCGCTGGGCGTGCGCGTCGTGGTGAACCACACGGGCACCCATGTGCCCCGGGGGATGCGGATCCGCCTGCTGGTCGATGAACGGGCTGTGGCCGAACGGGCTCTCGCCCTTGCGCCCGGCGCTCGTCAGGACATCGTCTTCCACCACACATTCCGCGAGCCCGGCAGTCACGCGATCGAGGCGCAGATCCTGGGCGCCCACGATGCTCTCAAGCGGGACGATCGCCGCGCGCTCGCCGTCGAGGCTCAACACGACATCCCCGTCCTGCTCGTGGAGCAGCGTCCGGTGCAGGGGCTCGGCGGCGCCCTCGGCTTCCTGCGCCTGGCGCTTCAGCCCGAGGAGCGGGGGCCGGGTCTCTTCCAAATGCAACGCGTGGGGGCGGGCGCGCTTTCCAGGACGGACCTGAGCGCGTTCCGCGTGGTCGTGTTCGGGGATCTATCCGCGCTGGACGCAGCGTCGGTGGCGGCCGTGGAGCGATTCGTGGCAGCCGGCGGCGGGCTTCTCATCGGATTGGGCGAGGGAGCCGATCCGGAGCTCGTCAACCGCTTCTGGGCGCGCCAGGGCGACGGCTTCCTGCCGTGCCCCCTGGCTGCAGTGGAGGCGCCTGGCGCCCCCCTGCATCCGTCGACCTATCGGGCCGGCCATCCGGCGTTCATCGCATTCTCCGGGGACGCGGCCGAGGCCTGGAAGGCGGCACGCATCGAGCGCTACTTCGGCCTGGACACCCGTCCGGTAGCGCCGGACGAACTGCAGGTGCTCATGGGCCTGTCCAACGGCGCTCCCCTGGTCGTGGAACGCGCGCGGGGCCAGGGGCGGGTGATCCTCGTGACCACGGCGCTGGACGTGAGCTGGTCCGATCTTCCGCTCCAGGCGGCGTACGTGCCCCTGGTGCGCGGACTCGTTTCCTGCCTCGCCGGCCAGGTCCAGCCGCTGCGTCACCTGGTGCCCGGGGCGCGGCTCAGCCACATCGCGCGCACAGGCGTTCCCCAGGCCGAGACGGCGGGCGGCGAAAGTCTGCCTCTGCGTCCGGGCGCATGGGAAGGCAAGCAGGCGTACGTGAGCGAGCCGCTCGCGGCCACGGGCGTGTATCGCGTGCGCGAACAGGGCCGGAGCCGGCCCGTGTACTACTCCGTGGCGCTCGACGCAGCCGAGAGCCGACTCGCGCCGCTGGACGCGGCCGAGCGTAAGCGGCTGCTCGGGCGGGTGCGCCCCGCGGTTCTGAGGCGGGAGGAGGCGTTGGTGGCAATGCTCGAAGCGGGCCGGCGCCAGCCGCGGGAGCTCTGGCAATGGTTCTTGGCAGCCGCCCTGGGCCTGCTCTTCGTGGAGACGCTGCTCACGCGGCGTCAGGCGGTCCGGGAGCAGCGAAGCGCGCATGCGGACCGTTCCGAAGCGCAGGCGGCCGGCAGTGCGACGGAGGCGGCATGAACCCGGCTGGCGAAACGATCGAGCGCTTCTGGCAGTTCTCTTTGGTCGGGTGGCCGTTTTGGATGGTCGCGCTGCTGGCGGGCCTGGCGGTCTGGGGCGTGGTCCGGCTGGGCCGATCGGAGCTCCAGCCCAGACCGCGCCACGTGCGGAAGGGGCTTCTGTTGCTGCGCGGTGCAGCGGTGGGATTCTTCGTGCTGCTCTTCCTGGAGCCCACCCTCAGCCGCCGGCGCGTGCGCGAGACGCTCCCGCGCGTGGCCGTGCTCGTGGATACTTCGAGCTCCATGGCTGCCTGCGACAGGACCATGTCCGGCTTCCGCCGGCTGAACGAGGCCATCGCGTTGGGATTGGTGCCGCCGGAGGTGCGCGACACGTCCTTCCGCCGGGCGGGCGAAGCGCTGGACGATCTGTTGCCCGAACTCGGGACGATCGCCAACGCCCTGGCGCATTCGCGTCTGGGCACGGCCGAGCGCGAAGCAGCCGAACGCGTTCGCGAACAAGCCCTGTGCCTCGTGCGTGCGCGTGTGCGCGCATGCGAAGCGATCGCGCCCCGCCTCGCGGGGCAGCCCGAGATCGGACAGCGCTTCCGGTCGGTCCTGGCCGTGCTCCGGCAGGCGCGCGCCGTGCTGGACGAAGACGCATCGCTGCCGGAGGAAGAGGGGCGACCGGTACCGTCCCCTGCGCCCGAGGCCGTGCCCCAGTCGCTTCGGAGCCTGCGGCAGGAGGCCAAGCTCCTCATCGGATACTGCCGCGAAGCGCAGAAGGCGGCGGACGCCGCGCTGGTCGGCGCCGTGGAAGCGGATTCGGCTGTGGGCAGGGGGCTGGCCGCCTTCGACCGGCTCAGTCGTCTCGAACGCGTCGAGCGTCTCGTGTCGCGCAGGCTCAAGCCGCTGTTTGCCGGTCGAGCGCGGCCTGTCTTTCTGACGCTCTCCCAGGATCTGGCGCCGTTCCGGCTCCCGTCGAAAGATGCGGACCTGCGGACAGACGGCGCAGGGGAGGAGGCGCACACGGCCTTTCTCCAGGAGACCGACTTTGGCGCGCCCTTGACCGCGCTTGCGCGCAGCACGGGCGAGGAGCAGCTCGGGGCTGTGCTGCTCCTCTCGGACGGCCGGCAGACAGCGGGCGGGGATCCCATGCCGGCTGTGCGGGCCCTGCGCGCCCGCGGGGTGCGCCTCGGCGGCATCTGGGTGGGCGACCCCGACGTGCCCCGCGACGCGTCCGTGGGCGGAATCCGCGGCAACAGCGAGGTCTTTCGCGGGGAGACCGTGCGACTGGACGTGCGCTTCCGCATCACCGGCTTCGAAGGCGTGCCCTGGAATCTGATCCTGACCTGCGACGGCAGGGAACGCGACAGGCGTATCGTGCAGGGCAGCGGTTCCTGGCAGGTCGAGCGCTTTGCGTTCCCGGCCGCAGAACCGGGATTGCTTCAGATCCAAGCCCGTCTGGAGCGTCGGGAGGAAGCGTCGGACGAGAAGCAGGCGCGCGCCCGCGCGGGGCTGGTGCGCGAGGTGTGGTCGGGCATCGACGGGTACGACGTGGCCGACCTGACCGGCAGTCCGCGTTTTCAGGAACCGCCCGACCGGACGAGCCGGTTGACGCGCTTCGCTTCGCCCCGGGACGCGGGCGCGCGTTATGGCGCGCGCATCCGGGGGTACGTGGTGCCGCCCCAGAGTGGGCCTTACACCTTCTGGATCGCAGCGGACGACAAGGCCGAGCTCTGGTTGAGCACGTCCGCCAGCCCCAAGCAGCGGACCCTGATCGCGAACGTGGCGTCGTGGACCCGGCCGCAGGGGTGGGACAAGGACCAGACGCAGCAGTCCAAGCCGATCCCCCTGCGCGCGGGCCAGCGCTATTATGTGGAGGTCCTCCACAAGGAGAGCGTGGGCGGCGACCACGCGGCCGTGGGCTGGAAGCTGCCGAACGGCCAGGTGGAGCGGCCCATCCCGGCCTCGCGGCTGCTCATGTACGAAAACGGACGCGCGCTGCGGGCCCTCGCCTCGCCGTCCGAGCTGGAAGAGGCCACCCGCGACAACAACCAGGCGGATCTCATGGTTTCGGTGAACGAGGATCCCTTGCGCGTGCTGCTCGTGGATGCCTTCCCCCGTTGGGAGAGCCGTTATCTCATGACGCTGCTCGAGCGGGATCGCCGGGTCGAACTGGTGCGGCGTTTCCGCTCGGTACGCCTGCCCCGGGGAGAGCCCGCGTTGCTCCCGGCGAGCCAGGAGGCGCTGGACGCGTTCGACATGGTGGTCTTCGGCGATCTGCGGCCCAAGGAGCTCGCGCCCGAAGATCAGCAGCGGCTGGTGGAGTTCGTGGCGCGGCGGGGCGGATTCCTCGTGCTCCTGTCCGGGCCCCGCGGGATGCCGGCCAACTACAGTCTGGGCGGACTGGCCGATCTTTTGCCCGTCAAG
>CAZBZG010000268.1:0-6472 GCA_964496245.1 uncultured Planctomycetaceae bacterium
TGGCCTACCACTGGCCGGGCAACGTGCGCGAGCTCGAGAACTGCATCGAGCGGGCGGTACTCGTCACCACCGACCACGTGATCCACGGGCATCATCTGCCCCCCAGTCTCCAGACCGCGGAGGAGAGCGACACCAGGCCACGGGGCACGCTCCAGGAAATGCTCGACAACTACGAACGGGAGATCCTGCTCGACGCGTTGAAGAGCGCCCGCGGCAACCGCGCACGGGCGGCGCGGGCGCTGGGCGTAACCGAACGGATCATGGGGCTGCGCGTGCAGAAGCACGGCATCGATGCCCGGCGGTTTCGCGCGAAGGGGTGAGAAGCGGATCCCGTCCGCCGCCACGTTTGCGGATCGACACCGGCGGATGCGGGTGCCATGCCCACCCTTTGGTGGGCCTGCCTCCTCCCTGGCAGGAGGCAAGGATCCATGAGCGATCGCGGTTCTGCGACGGAGAGGGACCGCATGCCCACCCAAGGGTGGGCAGGGCACCTTACACATCCACCCAACGCTGCATCCGTTGGTTGCGGGAGACTTGCGTGGTAGCCGGGCGACAGCCCCGGCGCGTCGCGGATTGGATCGCGCGGCCACATTTCCCTCGCGGTCTTCGCATGCGCGGTATAGGCTGCGAAAGGGATGCAGAGGGGATGCGAGCGCCCGTTGCTGGCGTGCCCCGCGCGGGCAAGGGCTTTCCCCGCACGGTCGGGCCTGACGCCAACCGGTGGCTGCCTCTCTCCCTTGCGAGTGCTGCGTTCGGCTTGGGCGTGACCCTACTGTTGCGGCTCGTGTACGCCCCCGAAGTCTTTGGCCTGCCGTAGACGGGGCCCGCCAAGAACCGCCTTGACGACATTTGGCTTGGGCGCTAGGATCGTGCGCCGTGCTCGGACAGCGCGGCTGGCGGGGCAGGGCTCGGGAGCCGCGCGCGCGGGGAACCCATGGACGGCACCTTTGCACGCGGACGAATCGAAACCCGCGCCGGCCCTAGCGACCGGTGGCGGCTCCGTTTCCCGCCGGGTAGCGTCCCCGCCGCCCTGCAGTTCGAATACGGCTGAGCCGTCTCCTTCGCGTATTCCGGGGGAATACAGGCTCAGCTTTGCATCCGCTCCGCTTGACCCACCTGCATCCCATCCGGCATACGCAATCGGCAGCCGCCATTGGACGCCCGGCGGCCGGCGGGTGTGGATAGGGGCCGGGGCGTCCCGGGCACTGAGTACAGCCCATTGCTCCAGGTTCGGCAGAGGACCGAGAGCAGCAGAGGAGAGAGCAGGCAATGAAAAGACGAATCGTCGCATGGGTATGGGTGGCGCTAACGGGCCTGTCCGCCGGCCAAGCCGGGGAGCGGACGCTCTTGCGCGTGGGGCACGTGGGTCACGATCATCATATCGCGCTCTTCATCGCCGCGGATCGGGGTGAGAAGCTCAGGGACGCGTCGGGCGGCGTCTGGTTCAAGGAGCTCAAGCGTTTCCAGGTCTACGAACTCCGCAAAGACGGGAACGTGCTCGCCCAGGTCATGCTGAAGAAGGTGGGCGGCGGGGCCAACATGCCCGCGGGTCTCGCACGGAACGAGATCGAGGTGGGTCTCGGCGGGGTGGCGGCCACGGTGGCGGCCATCGACAAGGGGGCGACCTTCAAGATCATCGCGCCCTGCAACTGCGATGGCGACATGCTCCTGGTGCGGCCCGACTTCCCGGCCAAGGACTGGCCAACGTTCCTCGCGGCCGTGCGCGACGCCGAGGCGCCCGTCAAGATCGGGTACAAGGCGCCGCGCGCCGTGGCCTACCTGATCTTCATGGCCGCGCTCAAGGCCTCGGGCGTCACGTACGGCCCCAAGGCGGTGGACGAGGCGGGCCAGCCCGTGCAGGTCGTGCTCGTCAACCTGCAGAAGGGCTCCAACATGGCGCCGAGTCTGCAGGCCGACCTGGTCGACGGGATCGTCATGAACCAGCCGGTCGTGGCCGTGGCCGCGCACAAGAAGCTCGGACGCGTGATCGCCGACCTCTGCGACCTGCCGCCCGAAGGCCAGTGGGCGAATCACCCCTGCTGTTGCGTGGTGGCCTCGGCCGAGGCGCTCGCCGACAAGGCGGAGGCGGTCGAGGCGTTGTTGCAAGCCATTGTCGCGGGGGGACGCTTCATCGCGTCCGACCCGAAACAGGCCATCCAGATTGCGGCCGCGTGGACCAAGAAGCCGCTGGCCGTGGAGCAGAAAAGCATTCCGACCGTGACCTACGTGACCGTGCCCGGCACGGAATGGCGCCAGGGCATGCGTACGTGGTTCGCCATGATGAAGGACCTCGGCCAGTTTACGAAGCGGCTCAAGGACAAGACGCCCGAAGAGATGCATGCGCTCGTCAGCGACTACACCCTGATCGAACGGGCGGCCGCGGCGGTGGCGGAGTAGGCATCGGCGGCTGCGAGGGCCGAGGTCCCCTTCGGCCCGCAGCGGAGAACGCGCATGGCGCGATGGATGCGACGAATCCTGCTGGGGCTTATCGCCCCGGCGCTCGTGGTGATGGTCTGGCACGCGCTCGCCAGCCGCGCGGGGGAGATCGTCTTCCCCCCGCTCGGCGCGGTGTGGGACGTGGTTGCGCATCCGGCCGCCGAACCGAACGTCATCGACGCCCCGTCGCTCGGCTTTTCCGCACTCACGAGCGTGCTGCGCGTGCTGATCGGATTCGCGCTGGCGGCCGTCCTCGCCGTGCCGCTCGGGGTCGTCATGGGGCGCGTGCGCGCGGTGCACGAACTCCTGGCGCCCGGCTTCACCATGCTGCGGGTGGTCTGCCCCATCGCGTGGCTGCCCGTGGCCATTGTGCTCATCGGCGACGTTTCGGTGAGTCGCGTCGTCTGGGGCGAGGCCGACGCCTGGAAGCACGAGGTCCTGCACCACGTTCAGCTGGCCATGATCGCGATCATCGCCCTGGGGGCGTTCTTTCCCGTGCTGCTCGCGGCCGCGGGCGGGGCCCGCGCGGTGCGGACCGCGCTCCTCGAGAGCGCCGGCCTGATGGGCGCGAGCGCCTGGCAGACCTTCTGGCACGTCACCCTCCCCCACGCCCTGCCGTCCATCGTCAACGGCATGCGCGTGGGACTGGGCATCGCGTGGATGGTGATCGTGGCCGCCGAGCTCTACCCCGGAACGCTCAGCGGCCTGGGCTACACCATCTGGGTGAGCCACGAGGCCGCACAATACGAGTATGCGTTCGCGGCCATCCTCTACATCATGGGCATCGGCGTGGTGGCGAATGGCATCCTCTATGCGGTGGAGATCCGTGTGGGGCACTGGCAGGCGGAGCAGCGATGACGGAACCCGCATTCGACTTCGCAAAAGCGGTCAAGGCGTTCCGCGTTGCAGCTGGCCAGACGGTGCGAGCGCTGGACGGGTTGACCTGCCGGGGCGCCACAGGCGCGATCACGTGCCTGGTCGGGCCCACGGGCTGCGGCAAGACCACGGCCCTGCGCATGGCGGCCGGTCTCGCGGCTCCGGACGAGGGACGCGTGCGCGTGCACGGGATCTCGCCGGTGGACGCCTGCCGGACGCTCGGCTACATCCCGCAGCAGCACACGCTCTTTCCCTGGCTGCGCATCCAGGACAACGTGGCATTCCCTCTGCGCATGCGGGGCGTCGGCCGGGCCGAACGACGGCGGCAAGCCGATGAGCTCCTCGCGCGCGTGGGGCTCGCAGGTCGCGGCCGGGCCCATCCCCACGAGTGCTCCGGCGGCATGCAGCAGCGGGTCATGCTGGCCCGGCAGCTCGCCACCGGCGCCACGCACTGGCTGCTGGACGAGCCCTTTGCTTCGCTGGACGAACGCACGCGGCATCACCTTCAGCATCTCCTGCTGGAGCTGCGCCGGGATCGGGATCTCTCGATCCTCTTCGTGACCCACAGCATCGAAGAGGCCGTGTTCCTGGCCGACCGCATCGTACTCCTCAGTCCGGGACCCGGCCGGGTCATCCACACGCTGGACCTGGCCGAAAACCGCCTGCGCGACCGCCTGTCCACCGCCTTCGCCGGGCACATGGAGAGCGTTCGCCGCTCTCTCGAGAGCGCCATTCGGGTCCCGTGCGGCGGCGGCTGATTTGCCCCTTGACAAATCCGTCCGCTCGGCCTGAAAATGGAGCGCGAGGCGCTGTCGGACAAGGACGTCTTAGCTTGTCTTTGCACGGCCGCGAAAAGGCGGGACCATTCCCGTAGGTCGAAGAAGATCACGCACCGAAACAAGGAGGAGTCCCATGACAACGCAGTTGCGGACCGGGAACATCGCATGCGCACTGATCGGCGTCTGGCTTGCGCTCCATGCTGTCCCGCCCGTCCGGGCGGGCGAGGAGGCGGAAGCGCGAGCCGAAGCAGGTGAAGAAGAGATGGAGCCCGCTCGCGAAGAGGCCGCCCGGGCGGCCGCTGAGAACGGAGAACCAGCCGAAGCGGAAGACGCGGACGCAGAGGCACGCGCGGCCGAAGACGCGGACGCGCAAGCAGAAGCTGTGCGGGCAGACGCCGCGCAGGACGACGCGCATGCAGAAGCGGCTGCGGAACATCCAACGCCCGAGGCCGGCGCTGAAAAGGAGAAGAAGGATCCCGGCGGCCAGAAGCCTGAAGCTGAGAAGATGCCGGCGAAGGAGTCCGAGAAGCAGCCAAAGAAGCAGGTCGAGAAGCAACCGGAGAAGAAGCCGGCCGTCCGCGTGAGAGAACCCGTGCATTTCTCCATGGACAAGCCCAAGCCCTGGAGCATTCCGAACTGGTGCGACGGGGGTGCGCTCGCGCCAGCCAAGACGAGCAAGACCGAAGGAGAAGCCGGCCTGCGCATGGTGGCCAAGCGGCCCAAGCAGGGCAAGCTGGTGTTGGGACGGGCGGTCAAGGATCTGCACCTGGAAGACTTTTCCAGAGCAACGGTCGATGTGCTTGTGGAACAGGAACGCTCCTGTCCCGCGCTGCTCACCCTCGCGTTTCAGCTTCCCGGCGACGCCGGTTGGGTGGAGAGCCCGCCGCGCCTGCTCGAACAGGGGTGGAACGAGGGCATCGCATTCGATTTGTACGAGCCCGCGTGGAAGAGCAAGGCCACGAAGTGGACCTACAAGACCACACCGCTCGGCAAGGGCAAGCCCGGACACGTCTATCTTCTGGTCCACGGCCTCGACTACCAGGAATCCGTGGTCCTGGACAACCTGCGCCTGGCGCTCGCGGAGGGCGAGGCCAAGGTGCCTGAGGATGCCGCGCTCGCGGGCGAGGCGGGACGCCTGCCCGCCGTGGAAACCCGCAAGCAGGAGACGGTCGATCTGACCCGGGCGGATCAGATCCGGGCGTATGTCTGTGAGACGCTCAATTCGTACGCCGCGAGCCTGCAGCGGGCTGGGCGGGCGGAAGAGGCCCAGCGCATCGCCCGCGTCGTGTCGAAAGCGGCTGAGAGCGACCTGGTGGCACGGGCCATGCCGGTGCCGAAACCCAAGAAGCCGGCCAAGCCCAAGCCCGACAAGCCGAAGAAGCCCGAAGCAAAGAAGCCCGAACCGAAGAAGACCGAACCGAAGCCACGCCAGGCCAAGAGGACGGAGCCCGCGAAGCCGGAACCCGCGGTTGCCGGCCAAGCCTTGCGGATCCGGGTCCCGGCCTCCGGCAACGTGGAGCTGGAGGGAAAGCCCATGCGCACCTACTTCCTCAAGTTCCGCCTGCGGGCCTTGGCGGAGAAGGACGCCGACCGGCCGGTGCGCATCGGGTATGAACCGGGTACGGTCCTCGCCAAGGTCACCAAGGTGCAGACGCTTTGCAAGGACGCGGGGTTCTCTGACGTGAAGCTTGTGGAGGCGTCCGGCGAATAGACAGCGGTACAACAGGTTGCCGATCGACAACAAGGAGACGCCGATGGAGAAGGCCATGGCGGTGCGTCCGGAGCAGGCGAGCGACTTGGCCAACCTCAACTCCTATCTGGAGAAGGGCTGGACGCTCAAGGCCATGTGCGCCACCGACAAGGTGTGCCTGGTCATTTTGGAGTACGGCGAGAAATCCGACGCGCACGAGACGATCAGCAGTTGAGGCGCGAAGCCACGACTCGGCCCATGGCGGTGCGTCGCTTTAAGCCGTCTGCGGCGCATTCGGGCGGGTCTGCCCATGTGAGAGAGGCCCGGAGGACGGACTTCGGAAGGCGGGGCAGAGGGGAGACGGGATGGGGGGTCCAACCCAAGCCGCTCATGATCGCTGCGGGGATTCTGGCCTTGCTGGGATCCGGACCGTGCTGGGGCCTGGACAAGGATGTTCGCAAGAAGCTGGACAAGCAGATTCGCAATCTGCGTCATCTCAAGCTGCCCAAGGGAAAGCGCGCGGGCTGGAAGGATGTTTTGAAGGCCCGCGGGCCCATGCTGGAAGCGCTGCAGTACATTCCGGGGACAGTATAGTGAACTTGACGTACGACGCAGCGGTCGTGATACTGTCTCCAGGGCGCGTATCGCACGGGTGGTCGTACCGAACCTACCGCATCACGTGACCCAGCGG
>CAZBZG010000269.1:0-6463 GCA_964496245.1 uncultured Planctomycetaceae bacterium
ACGAGGACCGCTCCTTCACGATCGACCTGGAAGGCTTCGGCGTGCGCACCCTGCGGATCGAGTAGGCGCCGGAGACGAACACCCGACCGGACGGGAGGCGTTGCCGTTCGGCCGGATCGCGGCCGCTCCGCGGCTGTTCGACCTCGTGAGACAACAACGCCGCGCTGAAAGGAAAGGCTTTGGCCGTGAGCAAACCGCACATCCTCTTCTTCCTGTCCGATCAGCACAGCCCGCACGTGGCCGGGTGCTACGGCGACGCCTACGTGCATACGCCTACGCTGGATCGCCTGGCGCGGGAAGGCGTGCGCTTCGACGCCTGCTACTGCGACAATCCGCTCTGCGTGCCCTCCCGCATGGCCATGCTGACCGGCCAGTGCGGCCATCGGTTGCAGATCTGGACGAACAATGATTCGCTCGACTCCACCGTACCCACGCTGGCCCACGGCATGGCCATCGCCGGTTACCGGACCGTGCTGACCGGGCGCATGCACTTCGTCGGCGGGGACCAGCACCACGGGTTCGAGGAGCGCGTGGTGGGCGATGTGACCAGCGGCTATGTGGGCATGAACCGCGCCGAGCACCGCTTCCGCGGCTACTACGGCGACCTCTCCTGCGTCGGGGAGGGCAATTCCTTCGACCTGTGCTACGACACCACCGTGGCCATGGAGGCCTGCCGCATCATTCGCGACCACGAGGTGTCGGGCGATCCCCGGCCGCTCTTTCTCATGGTCTCCTTCTACTCGCCCCACGACCCGTACGTGATGCCCGCCGATCGCCTGGCGCCGTACCTGGACTGCGACGACGAACCCGTCGACGCCGCGCCCGAGACACTGCCCAGCTATTCGCAGAAACGCCTGCAGAACTTCGGCTGGGACGCTGACACCCGCCGCCGGGCGCGCGCCGCCTACCGGGCCAAGACCCAGTTCGTGGACGAACTCATGGAGAAGGTGGTGGTGGCCTGGCGCGAGAGCCCGCTGGCGGAGAACACGGTGACGGTCTACACCTCGGATCATGGCGACCTGCAGGGCGAGCACGGGCTCTGGGCCAAGGGGTCGTACTACGAGGGTTCGGCGCGGGTGCCGCTGCTCTTGAGCGCGCCCGGTCGGCTGGAAGCCGGACGTGTTGTGGATCGACCGCTCAGCCTCATCGATCTCGGCCCCACGCTCCTGGATCTGGCCGGCGCACCGCCCCTGCCGCAGGCGTCCGGCCGCTCCGTCTGGCCGGCCTTGCAGGGCGACACAAACGCGTGGCCGGAGTGCGTCTACAGCGAGCAGGCGAAGCCCGCCGCCGACGAAGCCAGTCGCATGGTGCGCCAGGGACCGTGGAAGTACATCCACTACACCGGCAACGAAGCGGAACTCTACCATCTGGACGACGATCCGAATGAATGCCGCAACCTCGCGGAGGACCCGCAGCACGCTGACACGCGCCGTCGCCTGCACGAACGGCTCTTCGCAGACGGCTGGGACCCGGAAGCGATCCGCGCCCGCTTGGCCCGCCGCGCGTCGGAATACAAGTACCTCTACCAGTACGCCCGCGCCCGCGAACCGCGCGACTCCGTCCAGTGGGGGCTGCCGGCGCAGCTTTGATCCGGCCGCGTCCGCGAGCGGGAGGCGTTGCAACGCATGATCTGCTTGACGGTATGCCTGCGGCCACCCCAGTCTTGTTCTGAAAGGACACCTGTATGCAATTCGACTCCGATCAACTATGCGCCCGGTTGGTTCTGGACGACGACCTGCCGCGCCTCTCGCTGCAGCACGCCGACACCGAGGTGCAGTGGGGTCCGGCGCCGCTGGTGCACATGGACGTCTTCAACGCCATGGATCAGCGCCTCGACCCGCCGGAGCCCCCCAAGGTGTATGCATCCACCCCCATCGCCGGCGGCGTGCACCTGGAGCTGCGGGATCGCCTGCACCAGATCGTGGTCGGCTTGACGCTCACGCTCGACGAGGCGGACCGGGAGCTGGCCTACATTCCCTTCCGCACCGATCCCGCGCTGTTGCACACCCCCGCGCAACGGGTGCGCCTTCCGCCGCATCTACGACCTGTGCTGCAAGCGGTTCGCCCATCTCCAGCAGCAGCCCATCACCCGCTGGCAGCGCGAAGCCGAGGGCGTGGAATGCACCGCGTTCGCCGACGGCACGGACGTGCACGCCGATTTCAACCGCGAGACCGTGCACGTGAACGGCGAGGAGGTCGTCTGAGCGCGGCCGATCGTCAGCGCGCAAACGCCATTCAGACCAGAAGCCAATCGCAAAGGCGCATCCAATGAACATCGCCATCCCGTTGAAAGACCTGTTCAGCCATCCCGACGCCGACTGCCTGGAGATGCTGCTACGCTATCCGCCGCTGGAGCGAGAGGAGGAGAACGACGCGCCCCACCGCCTCTGGCTGCTCGTGGCCGAGGGCAGCCCCACGCTGAGCATTACCGGGAGCGATTACGCGCCGGTCGAGGTGTGCGAAACAGGCGGCGCGCGCTGGATCGACTATGGCACGAGCGAGCGCCTCATCGCCCACCATCCGCCGCTGGAGGTGCGCGGCTGCTCCGCCGTCCATGCCCACGGAGCGCACCTGGTGGTGACCGACAAGACGGACCTGTCCCTGGCCGGCAAGACGCTGGAGGAAGCCGAAGTACTGCTCTACGGCCTGCGCCGGGCCGACGCCGGCACGTCCGGCATCTCGCCCGCGCGCACGCCGGTCGGCCAGCCCGCCACGTTCACCGTGGATTACGCGGCCGGCGCCAAGGGACTCGCCGCCGGTAGCCTGCTCCGGTTCACCCTGCCGCGCATGTTCTCCCGCCCGCAGACCGACGACCCCGCTGCGTCGGGCTACCTGCAGGTCCTGCGCAGCGACGCCCAACTGGCGTTGGTCTCCATCGACCTCTCCTACATGTCCCACGAAAAGGTGGACATCGTCTACCGCCTGCAGTCGGACCTAGCGGCTTTCGGCGTCGTGCGGCTGCAGTACCACACGGACGTCGCGTTCCTATTCACCTCCCGCTGGGAGGGCGAGCGCATGCCGGACTGGTATTCGCTGGTCGCGCCGCTGACGGTCAGCGTCTCCACCGGCTCGGTGCGCACCTGGATCTGGCTGGCCGATGGCGCCGGCCACAGCGTGGCGTTCACGCCGGGACCGGCCGAGCGGCTGCACCTCTTCCTGCCCGGCCGGCGGCGCGCCGACGAGCCCCTGCACCTGCGTGGCACGATCACCGACCGCTACCGCAATCCCCCCGCCTTCGACCAGCCCCTGGACTTCGCCTACGACCTGCAGCTGGAAGACACCGCCGGCAACGTCATGGATCTCGCGCTCGACGGCTCCAGCCTCGAAGCGCCGCACCGGTTCGCCATTCCCCTGCCCGACCTGGAGCCGGGCGTCTACCGCGCCTGCGCCCGGAAGCGGGAGACAGGCGAGGTGATCGCCCGCAGCAACCCGCTGGAGGTGCTGCCGGCAAAGGACCAAGAGACGCCGCGCATCTACTGGGGCGAGCTGCACACCCATTCCGAGATGAGCGACGGCTACGGGGACTTTGCCGAGCTCTACCGGCATGCGCGCGACCAAGGCGCCATGGACTTCGTCTCCGCGGCCGACCACCTGATGAGCTTCTGCGAGACCGAGTGGCTGCACATGCAGGACATCGCCAACCGCTTCGACGATCCGGAGCGCTTCTGCGCGCTCATCGGCTACGAGTGGCAGGCCCGCTGCGTCTACACCAGCCGCCGGCGTCTGCGTTCCTATCGCGAGCCCACCCAGAGCGAGCTCGCCGGCCTGATGACCTTCTACCGCGGCGACCCGGAGGTGGTGCTCGGACCGCACGCCCCGCTGGGCCACCGGCTGGACTGGCAGCACCACGACCCCGGGGTACAACGCTTCGTGGAAATGAGCGCCACCTGGGGCGTGAACGATTTCCGCGACAACCCCCGTGCCCCGGATTGGATCGGGCCCGACGAGGGGCTGACCATCAACGACATCCTGCGCACCGGCGCGCGCCTGGGCTTCACCGGCGGCGGCGACATCCACTGCGGCCGCGCCGGCTTCTCCAACGAAGACCCCGACCGCCAGGGAACCATGCCGCACGATCAATACTACCTGCACCTCTACAAGGACGGCATGACCGGCGCCGTGCTCAACCGGCTGGATCGCAACGCGCTGATCCAGGGCATCCGCAACCGGCAGACCTATGCCACCACCGGCGCGCGCATCCTGCTGGACTTCAGCGTCGGCCAGCTGGCCATGGGGCAGGAAGGCCGGCCCGGCGAGCACCGCTGTCGCGCCATTGTCCACGCCGCTGCGCCGCTCGCGCGCCTGCGCATCATCCGCGACGGCGAGGTCGCGTACGAGCAGGACGAAACCGGTCTCGACGCCGCACTCGACTGGCTGGACCCCGCACCGGGCGACCAGCCCCATTATTACTATGTGGACGTGCGCCAGCAGGACAGCGAGATGGCCTGGTCCAGCCCGGTCTATACCGATGCGCCAGCGTAGACGGTCTTGTGCTGTCTGCGGCGGCAGCCTGCACGACATCCGGCGGCGAAACGGCCGTCAACTTCTATCGGAAAAGGATTCCCATGCGTGCGCCATTGGCAAGTATTTCGGAAGGATTCGAGGCATCGCTCGGTCGCGGCAGCAACGGCTGGTTCGCCGCTGAGGCCGAGCGCGCGCCCGATCTCGCGCGGCCTGTGCTCGGCCACACCTCCCCGTTCTTCGTCGACGTATCCTGACGCCGTTTCTCTTGCAGAGGACGAACCATGCAGCAGCAACGACAGACCGCCTCCATCCCGGATCGCAACGACGCCTATGTGGCCAACGGCGTGATCGGGCTTCTCGTGCCCGAGGTGCCGTGCTTCGCGCGCCGCGCTTTCGTCTCCGGTTTTGTGGCCCTCGGCCCGGAAGCCGAGGGCGAAGAGCAGTTCCCCGCGCCCTATCCGCTGGGGCTCGACCTGGCCGTGAACGGCTGGTGGGTGAGCGAGTATCCGAGCCTGGCCGTCTTCCGCGAGCAGACGCTCGACTTTGCCACCGGCGAGCTCGTGAGCCGTTTCGACGTGCGCGCGCCCGCGGCCACGCTCGAGGTGGAGGTGCTCACGTTCGTCAGCCGGACGCAGCCGTTTGTGGCCCTGCAGCGGACCTCGGTGCGCGCGGACAAGCCGTGCCGGCTGGTGCTGCGGGCGCAGATCGACTGGCGCGGGCACACGGGCCGGCTCTGCAAGCGGGTCATGACCGGCCGCCACAATGCGCCGCGCGCCGGCTACGGCGACCGCGACGCCATCGCGCTCTGGACCGGGCCGGGCGAGCTCAGCACGCTCGGGCTCGCGTACGACTCGGTCCTGACCGGGGCGGAGGAAGCGCGCCGCATGCGCAACGACTACGGGCACGAAGTCGACAAGGCCGAGACCCAGTACATCCTCGAGGCGCAGCCGGGCGAGACCTGCACCCTCGAACAGGTCGCTTCGCTGGTGCCGAGCGTGCGCCATCCCGAACCGCACTGGCAGGCGGGCCGCATGGTGGCCCACGCCCGCTGGCACGGCTTCGACCGGCTGCAGGAGGACAACCGCGCCGCCTGGGCCGACCTCTGGCGCGGGCGGCCCGTCTTCCAGGGCGCGGAGCCGCGCTGGCAGGACCTGAGCGACGCGTGCTTCTTCTATACGCACAGCTCCACGCACGCGAGCGCGTACACCGGCATCCCGCCGTTCGGCCTGAGCCACCGCAACTACAAGGGACACGTCTTCTGGGATTACGAGAGCTTCATGTTCCCCGGCGTGCTGCTGACCGCACCCCATGCGGCCCGGGCGGGCATGGTCTACCGCGGCCGGTGCCTGGAGATGGCCCGGCACAACGCCGCGCTCCACGGGCTGGCGGGCGCGCAGTTTCCCTGGCAGAGCGGGAATACGGGCGCAGAGGTCTGCACCTTCTACACCAGCGCGCGGGAGTTTCACATCACCCCGGCCGTGGGGTTTGCCGTGGGCCAGTACTTGGCAGCCACGGACGACCGGCTCTTCCTGCGCGAGCACGGGTGGCCCATTCTGCGCGGGGTGGCCGAGTGGTGCGCGCACTTCGTGGTGCGTACGGAGCGCGGGTATGAGACCCGGCACCTGGCGAGCTCCAACGAGCGGTTCCATGACGTGGACAACGACAGCCAGATGCACCTGTTCATGATCGGCGCGCTGCGCGCGGCCGCGCACTGGGGGCGGGCGCTGGGCGAACCCGTGCCAGCCGTGTGGGAGGAGATCGCCGACCACCTCTTCTTTCCCAGCGACCCGGAGACCGGAAGCGTGGTCCAGTTCGAGGGCTTTCCTCTGGCCACCGAGCCGCGGGCCTCGGTGGGGCCGCTCTGGGGGCTGTTCCCCATCGGGCATCAGTACGAAGAAACGACCGAGGCCGCCACCCGGGAGGCCTTTCTCAGTGCGCTGCATACTTAGGGGCCGCGAGGAAATAAGTGTTACAACTTAGACCGAAAATCTGTATACTT
>CAZBZG010000270.1:0-6424 GCA_964496245.1 uncultured Planctomycetaceae bacterium
TTCCCAAGAGCGACACCGAACAGCTCTTCGACCTCATGAACGACCGCGCCGAGCTGCACGACCTCTCCAACCACCCGACGTGGCAGGACAAGCTCGTCTTGTGGCGGCGGCGCCTCATCGGGCTTCTCGCCGACCGCGACGACGGCTTCTCGGACGGGAAGCACCTCCTGCAGAAGGATCAATGGTCGCCGGAGGTCGAGAGGAACCGCTCCGGTGCGTAGCCACGCCGGTCCGCGAACGACTGCAGGACGGGTCGTCAGGCCGTTGGGGTCATGACTCGAAATCCGAGCGCGTAAGGGAATGCCCCTCGAGCAGGGGGGGGAGTTCGGGCAGGTAGTGGAGAAAATCGAGCAGGTCGGCCACCTGCAGGGTATAGCGGATGTTGGGCGGGAGCTCGGTCACGTGAAACGCCTTCTCGTTCTGCGCGACATGGTCTCGAAGCAGGACGAGGCACCGGATTCCTTCGCTGTCCAGGGACCGTGCATCTCGGAGCGAAGCCACCACGGTCGTCAAGTCGTCCTGGCCGGGCAGCTCGAGTCCCTGCAGCCACCCTTCGAAATCCTTTTGTGAAACCTCCCCTGCAAAGGCCACCAGCAGAATCGGGCCCGCACGTTTCGCACTGAGCGTCATCGTTCCGCGTCCTCCCCCTCGCCGATCGTTCGGCCCTGGCCGACCGCGGCTCACTCTAGCGAATCCTGTTGGCAGGGCAAGCGAATTCCCTGCCCGAGGGCATGCGCACACCGCCGGGACCGTACGGGCGATCCCTACTCCTCCTCCACGGCCATGTGTACCTTCAAAAGGCTCTCGTACCGACCTTGCCAGACTTTGGTGGAGAACGCCCGCTCCGCCAGACCGGTGACGAGCTGGATCTGATGGAGCGCCAGATCCCGAATCCGCAGAGGCTGGCCGCTTTCCCGTCGCGGTCCGCCAGCCAGCACACGGTCCTCTTTCAGAAGCGCCAGGAGGTGTCCAAAGGCCAGCCGGCCGGTGCCCCGATCCTCCAGGCGGAAACGGCCGGTCTCCGGATCGTAGCGACCCGCCATGCGGCCGATCGCTTTGAGGCAGGCCACGACAAGCCGATACTCGTCCGCCAAGGCCTGGTCGGTGTCCGCGTACGGCTTCCGTTCCACGAGGACGGACAGGATCTCCAGGGCCCGCTCCCCACCGATCTCGCCCAGCGCACGGGCAATGGAGACCTGCAGACCGGGCGACTCGCCTCCCTGCACCCAGCGTCGACGCAGCGCCTCCACCGCCTCGCGTTGACGGCACGCGCCCAGACAGGCATACGCGGCCGCGCGCACGGACTCGTGCTCGGCGTCGGCCTTGCGCAGCCCCACACGCAGGGCGAAAGCGGTCGTTCGCTTTGCGGCGGCAACCATGTCCTCCCGCCATTTCTGCTCCGCTTCGTCGGCGGTCTCCCGCCGGGGCTGCTCGGATGCTGCCGCACGCCGGTCCAGCCGCTGCCAGGCCACAGCCGCCAATGCGGCCGTCATCCGCAAGGCCGCCTCATTGGCGGTCGGACGCGGCAGACGCAGCAATCCCTCGAGCTCGGCCAGCACGGCTTCGGTTCCCTCCGCACCGATATCGGCCAATACTCGGCACGCTCTCGTCTGAACCGTCGCGAGCTGGACGTCCAGGGGCGAATGGAACTTGACCCGCTGCGCCTCCCATGCCTGCAACCAGTCCTCCCGGGTCCGCCCCATCGATGTCCCGCAGAGGATGCGCAGGGTCTCCCGCGCCTGCGGATCGTCCCGCTTGGAGTCCACTCCGCGGATGGCCGCGCCGATCGGATCCAGCTGTTCGGCCACAGCAGCGACAATGCTCTGACGCAGGTGGTGCAGGACGGGGTCGTAGACGCCGCCCGTGACGCGGACCGGGCCGCGCCGCAGAATCGAACGCAGGCGATCGGTCATGGCGTAATTTTCGTTTTCGGAGATTACGAGCAGTTCAGCCTGGACGTTGGGTCGGTGAGGAAGCAGGAAGATCGGTAGAATGCCGAGAATGCGAAGGCGGATGTCCAAGAATGTCTCGTACCGAAGTTGCCGGGCCAGCACAGGCACGCTCGCGGGCCTGCCGATGCGCGCGAGCACGTCCACCACCCCTTCCCGGATCTGCGGGTTGTCGTACGAAAAAGCGTTGTGCAGCATGTCGAGGACCAGTTCGGCATGCTCGCCCCGCCCCGCTTCGACCAGCGCACGCATCTGCTTTTCGCGGTACTGGGTGGGGGCATCCAGTCCCTGGATGTGCCTGGCGATGCGCAGCTTCACTTCCCGCTGGAGATCCTTCTCCCAGTCCTCGACGGCTCCCCCCCCGCACGCCGCGGGGGCCCTCAGCAGCAGAAGGCAGGCAAACAGGCTTGACGTCGTCAAGGATCGCACGTGTGGACCCCTATCGGCTTGACGCCTCCCCGAAAATCCCGTATCCCTGCTTCGGAGTATACGGGCGGTGACGTCCACATGCAAGCAAGCCCGAGACGGAAGTGGTCCTGGGAACCTTGCAGCAATACGTGTCGATGAGAAGGCCGGCGTCCTTCGCGCGGCAACGCGCCGGACGCGGCCGCCTACTCGTCCTCTCTGAGCATCGCTGCGATGTCTGCGTTCTCCGGGTGGGCTTCCCGCCCCTTCACGAGCACTGCGCGCGCTTCGTCAGACTGCCCGGCAGCCCGGAGGGCCCTGGCGAGCGCCACGTGCGCCCAGCGGTCCTCACGGCAGCGTCCATATGTGCCTCGCCAGCCCGGGCGCTCACTACGGACCTTCCTCGGATTTCCCGCTCGGCTGATGCTTTGCAGCGTCCGCCTCGCGCTTGTCAAGTTCCGGAGGCGCACCGAGCCTGCGGTAATGGGCGGCCTCGCGGTCCGAGAGGCGGCCGGACCGAATGAGCTCGCGGATCCGGTTTGCGTCCACGTCCCGCGGCGTTCCGCGCAGAGTGTCCGGCACGGACGTGTCCGGCCGATCCGGCGCGGTCGGCACTCCATCCTCAGCCGGTCCAGGCACGTCCCCCGAAACTGCCGGCAGCTGGACCTTTGCTGCCAGCGGAGAACCAGGCGCCCCGGACGCTTCGGCCACGACCGGGAGCCGCAGAATCTGCCCCGCGAACACGGCCGCCGCGATGCTGACCCCGAAGAGATAGACCCATTCACCGATTTTCATGCCTGCACCGATCGCAGTAGAGACAGTCGAGCTCGCGCACCGTACGCACCCCCAGGTCGCACGAACCGGGCCGGGTACGCGGGAACAGGCGGCGCAAGAGACGCGCGCGGTTGCAGAGCGAGAGGAACGCCCCCACCGGGCAGAGGTTCCGGCACCAGAAGCGCCGGAAGAAGAAGGACAACAGGAGGATCGCGGCAGCGGCCAAGAGCACGTTGCCTGTCGCCCGCTCGCTGAACACGGTCAGAAGGGGATCGACCTGGGCAACGGCTGCGGTGCGGACCCAGGCAGAGACCGCCACCAGCACAAAGAGCAGACCGTACTTGACCGCCCGCCCGTAGCGCCAGACGCGCTTGTCCGGATCGGTCGCGAGCTTGCGCGGACGGAGTTCGCCCACCAGTTCCTGCAACGCACCGAACGGGCAGACGTACCCGCAGTAGACGTTGCCCGCGAGGAGCACGACCGCCGGCACGGCCACGACCAGCACGAACGGTACGCTGAAGCCGAGGGCCGGCCACTTGCCGGCCAGCAGGTTCAGGACCTGTTCACTGCTGTACTGGACATTCCAGCCCGCGCCGATCAGGAGCGCTGCGACCAGCAACCCCCGGCGCGTCCATCGACCGGCTACGAAGCGCGCGCCGACCGCGGCCACGAGAAGCCCGAGAAGCGCTGCCGCCGGCCAGTCAAAGGGGCGTTCCTCTGCCGGGGCCTGCAACAGCGGGGTGGGCCGCGCCTCCCCCGCCCCTTCGCCGTCCGGAGCCGGAGCCCCGGCGTCGTCCGGCCTTTGATCCAGCACCTCCCGGCCGAACACGAGTCCGGCGTGCTGCAGCGACTGCATCATGCATTGTGCGCTGTAGGTGGCGCCGCTCACCGCATCCACGCCCGCGAACGCCTGGGGCGCGAAGAGACGCTTGCCCTTGAGAAGCGACTGCCAGGCGCGCACGCGCTTGAAGTAGTCGGGAGACTCCCGGTGGCGGAGCACCGCGAGGTCCTGGAGCACGCCCGCGGCGTCCACGTACGCGGCCATGACAATGGGGCCGTAGTAGCCGGTCGCGCCGCCGTCCAGGTGCGCGGTGCTGAACACGTACCCGGCCGGCCCGTCGGAGCCGGGCACCACGAAGTAGCCGATGGAACGCCCCTCGTCTGTCGCACCCGTGCGGAAGGTCACCGTCTCCGCATCCGCGAGCGCACGCGCGGCTTTCCGGAGCGCCTCGTCCTCCGGCGTCAGCCGATCGTCCGTCTCGCGCTCTTCGGACGCTGGTGTGGCCGCCGCCGGACCTTGCCCGCCGGTCGCCGGCATCACCATGGGCGCGCCCTGGACTTGCCCCTGTCCAGCGCCGGCTGTCAGGTGGCTGACGAGCAGGCAGAGCGCACCCGCACCCGCGAGCGCGTGCCCCGCCACCGGGGCCATCCGGTCGAAACGGTCGCGCCCGCCGGGCGGGCTCCGGCGGCTGAGCCGGCTGACGAGGTGCGGCGGCAGATTCACGACGAGCGCGAGCGCGACCAATCCCAGGGTGAGGAGACCGCCCAGCAGGGGCATCAGCAGGACGCCTGTCACGAGCGCGCCGAGGGCCGCACCCAGGTGGTCCGAGGCTTCGAGCGCCCCGCCCGCGCGATCCGCTGCAAGGCCCGCATGCGCAAGGCGATACGCGCCAAGGGGGAAGTACGCGCCCGTGCAGACGCCTGCCAGGAAGAAGAGCAGCGCAAACGCAGTGGGCGAGCGGAAGCCAGGCGCCTCAGCAACCACGGCGAGCAGGCAGACATGCGCGGCCACGATCGCCAAGAGCAGCCAGAGAGGCTCGCGCGCCAGCCGCGCCAGAAGCCGTTCCACCAAGACGCAGCCGCCGAACGAACCCAGCATGAAGAGGCTGGTGATCAGACCCACGTGCAGGAACAAACTGCCGAAGCGCGACTGGTAGAAGAACATGAGCACCAGGCTGACCGACATGCCGCCCAGGCCGGCCAGAAGCACGAGCAGCCGGGCGTCGAAGGCAGACAACCGACCCGGCGCACCCTTCGGCCGGGCCGGGCCGTGCACCAGGACCAG
Organism: uncultured Planctomycetaceae bacterium; assembly: GCA_964496245.1. Lineage (GTDB taxonomy): Bacteria > Planctomycetota > SZUA-567 > SZUA-567 > SZUA-567 > CAZBZG01. The sequence goes on from CAZBZG010000270.1 coordinate 5,194, forward strand.
GGCGCGGAGGAGGCCGTACAGCCCCAGCGCGCCGGCCAAGACCCAGAGAATCGCACGCACGGCCGTCGGCAGAAAGGCGCCCAGGGAGAACCCGGCCCGGTGCGCCGCCAGCAGGAGTCCGTGCAGCATGGCCTTGGGGTTTGCGTCCCGGTTGAGGAGGAGACGCGGGGGGACTGCGGCTTCCGCTTGTTCGTACTTGTCCCTCTGGAACCGGATGCGATCGGCTGGATACTGAGCGTGTACGTATTCCGGCGCGCAGATCGCGGTCGCCCCCTCGCGGGAAGCGAAACGCGCAGCCAGCGCCTGGGCCGATTCGCTCAGGCCCTCCCCGTGGGACGCGAACCACCAGCTCTCGTCGTCGGGCTTGAGCGCCGTGTGCTCGAACACGGTCCGCAGGGTGGCGAGGGCGGACGCTCCGAGCACGGCGAGCTCCCGGCCCAGGACATTCTCGCCTCCGGGGATGGCGAGCGACACCACGCCCGCCGGCGCAAGGGCCTCGTCCACGAGCGAGAAGAACGCGCGCGTGGAGTACCGGTTGAGCACGAGCGTGGTGGTCTCGGGCAGGTTGAGCATGACGAGGTCGAACCGTTCGTCCGCCTTTGCGAGGAAGCGGCGCACGTCGCCCCCCGGCACCTCGAGCCGCTCGGCCCCGGCCCCCAACAGCCGGTTGCGGGCGCCGATGTGTTCGAGCAGGGTTTGGGGATACGCAGGGTCCGGGTGGAACCAGACCACGCGCTCGATCTGCGGGAGCGCCAGAAACCGTTCGCACACGGCCAGCGACCCGGGTCCCAGCACCAATACGCGACGGGCGTCCGGCTTCTGCGCGAGATGAATCGCTACCAGCCGGCCGGCTGCGTCCGCATCGGGAAACGATTCGACGACGCCTCCCCAGGCCACTACATTGAGCTGCCCCCGGCGTTCGCCCACGAGGTACGTCCCCTGAGCGGTCGAGAAACTCCCCGCGTAGGACGCATCCGGCAGCACCCAGGACCAGGCCTGCTCGCGGTTGGCTTGCGCCCACGCCTGCGGCACGCCCGCGGCGAGCCCGCCAGCCAGGCCCACGGCCGCGAGCAGGGGCACCGCGCTGACGGCCGGCCGTTTGAGCGCGCCGCGGCCCAGAGCCACCCCGCAGACCGCAAGCGCCGTGAAAAGAGCGCTGATCCAAAAGACGGTCTCGCCCGCCAGGCCCGCAGCCAGGGCCAGGGTCACGAAGACCCCGCCCAGGAAGCTC
>CAZBZG010000271.1:0-6414 GCA_964496245.1 uncultured Planctomycetaceae bacterium
GACCTTTGCTTCGGCGCCGTCGAGCGGGACCTTCAATCCGTCCTGTCTGGACGTGCGCAAGGTCGGCACCAGCGGCTGGCGCGACGTCCAGTATTGGACTCTGGACGCCAATGCCAAGGAGCCCGGCTTCGGTATGACGTGGGGGCATTTCGACTGGCCGAGGGCCACGGAGAATTCCCTCTGGGGATTCGTCATCACCCGCAGCGGGCACAACGACTACTGGGTCGACGTGCCGCTCACGTTCAACGCGGACATGACCCACACCCGCGCAACGCTTGCCATTCGCCGGTGGCGCCTTCGCACGGCTCACGCCGAGCGGCTGCTCCTGGACGCCAGGCCCACCGGTTCCGAGGCCGTGGTGCTGGGCCCGTCCGGCACGCACATGCCGTGGGTGAGGCGCCTGGCCGGGAATATGCGCAATTCGATCAAGGTCGCGCTCAACCAGGCGGGCTTCGGGTTCACGCACCCCGACTGGGACGACCTGGCCAGGCACAAGATCATGTTCGCCGTGTTCCGCAGCGCAATCTCGAAAGAGAAGGCTCAGGCCCTGCAACGCTACGTGCAAGGCGGCGGCACGCTCGTGTTCGGTCCGCGTTTTGCCGCGCAGAACGAGCATCGTATTCCCCTGGAGACCGCGCCCGGCTTCGGCCTGGCGGCGGCATGGGATCTGACCGTGACCGAGAAGAACGACCGGGTCCCGCGCAAGGGCCGGGCGTGGCAGCAGACCACGAGGGCGGCGCTGGACGGCCTCGATGCGGGGTTCGCCGGCTTGAAGCTCGAGAGTCACACGGTCATGAACGAGAAGGTCGCGGCTGAAGGATGGACCCGGCTGGCGCAGTACTCGGACGACGTGCCTGCCCTGCTCGAGCGGGGGCTCGGCGACGGCCGCCTCGTCTACCTGAACGCCGCCTACAAGAGCCACAAGTACATCCAGTTTGTCACGCCCACCGGCCCGGCGCGGCAAGGATTCTACCGCCTGATCGAGACGCTGTGCGCAAAGGCGGGCGCGCGGCGTGCATACCGCATCGACGGACACCTCCCCGAGGTGCTTCACATGGCCGCCCTGGACTGGACCGACCCCACCGGCCGGATCGGGTATGCGCTCGTGCGCACGCAGGGCCAGGGCGTATGGACGCGGGGCACCCTCCATTGGCTGGGCCCGCAGACCACCGGCTACGACGTGTACGGCGGCGATCCGCAGCTGCCGGCGCCCGTGTACGGCAAAGAGGCGGCCGTGCACCTGCGGCCCGGGCAGGGGCGGCTCTTCGCGTTCACGTCTGCAGCCGTGGATACGATCCAGGTGCGCGCCGCGCCCGCACGGATGACCGTGGGCGACCCCCTCCAGGTCACGGTGAACATCCTGGACGCAGAGGGCCGGCCCGTACCCGGCGCGTTCCCGCTCGACGTGCGCGTGCGCACGGCCGACGGCGAGATTCCCGCGCTCCGGCGGGATCTCTCCCTCGAAAGCGGCCAGAGCCTGACGCTGGCGACCGCGCTGGACGACCCGGACGGCCGCTGGACCATGGCGGTGCGCGACGGGATCAGCCGCCGAGTGGGCACGACCACGGTGGACGCAATCGGTCCGGCCGCGTCCCCAGCCTCGCCGGGGTTCGCGGCCTGGGGCCAGCCGTCGGAGCTGTGGGAACCGGACCGGACGCCCGCCCGGGAATTCGTGGACGAACTCGAGCAACTGGCCGAGGTCTACCGCCGCGAACCAGGCGAGGAGACCTGGATGATCAAGCAACGGGTGGGCGCGCACTACTGCTACTTCGGCGACAATCGGCACGCTCTGCTGCGCGAACTCGCGCGCGTGGATTGGCGGGACTACGCCGATGCGCTTCGACAGGCGGTGCGCGGGGGCGCCGACCTCATCCTGGTGGGCGAGGACCTGGGTCTGGACCCGGCCGGCGGGGTGGGCATCTGTCCGTACCAGGAGCCCACGCAGATCCAGGCCGTGGTCGAGGCCATGGCGGGCGCAACCTGGTCGGGCCTCTCGGCCGACGGCGAAATCGTACGCGCACGACTCGGCCGCGGCAGTCTGGTGCTCAGCCGCCTCACGCCGGACGGTGCGAGCTCGTCCGTCGGGCACGCGCGCTTCTGGCTGGAGCGCTTCCAGAAGACGCTTGCCACAGACCCCGCCCATCCCGAGATCCCGGCGCCGGATGCGCGGGCGCTCCGGCGCTGGCTCCGCGGCGAGGCCGCGCTCGTCAAGGGAACGCGCACTGTCGAGTGGACCCACGGCTGGGAGCAAGTGACCAAGCAAGAACCACGTTGGCAAAGTGCGTGGAAGCGGGGCTTCGATCCCAAGAGCCACACCACCGGCCCGGTCTTCGTGCTCCGTCTGCCGCCCACGGGCGATGTGCAGAGCGTCACCATCGACCTGGCTGTGGAGAGCGAAGGAACGGTGCAGATCGACGTGGGTGCGGACGGCAGCGTGGACGGCACCATGGCGCCCGCGGCCGCCGAGGGCGATGACGAAGACGCGCAGGTAGATGACCCGAAAGCGGACGCTGCGGCTGAGGCGCCCGACAGCACCGCCGCGGACGCCCCTGCCGGCGCGGAGGCCGAGGCCGACGGACCGCGGTCCATCCCCTGGGCGGAGGCGATCCGCGCCCATCTGGCCTGGCGCGACGAGGCCTGCGGGGGCCCGGTGCGGGACCTCAATGCCTGGCGGCTCGTGCCGATCCGGTTCCGGGCCGAGGTTCCCTCCAAAATCCACGTGAAATCCGCAGAAGTCGCAGTACAATAGATGTGTGGGCACCGAAAGGGCGGAGCATCGGCGCGCGGTGCAGACGCGACATGCGATGCAGGACGACGAGGAGGAAGGTCATGGACGCTCGCAGCCGAGACGGCTTCACCCTGGTGGAGCTTTTGGTGGTCATCGCCATCATCAGCATTCTGGCCGCTTTGCTGCTGCCCGTGCTCGCCCAGGCGCGCGCCGCCGCGCAAGGGATCGTGTGCGCCAACAACATGAAGCAGCTGCATCTGGCGTTTACCGAATACGCGCATGACTTCACCTACTGTCCCCACCAAAAAGCGCAGCACGTCAACCCGGGCTCGCCAAACTACTACCCACGCCCCAAGCATTACGGCGTCTATTATATGGGCACCCGCTACCTAGACATCGAGTTCCACACAAACGGGCCCGCCAAGAACCACAAGCTGCCCTGGGTCAAGGAAGACAACCCCATGAATTGTCCGGTCTACAACACCGTGAACCAGTATGGCTTTGTAACGCCCGGGATTGCCTACAACCGGACCTTCATGCACGCCTACAGCAACGGCGGCTACTACCGGAACTGTCGCTGGCGGCGGCTGGGCAACCAGACCAACAATCGCTTGCTCGTCTTCGTGGACAGCGGCGGCATGGGCTGCAATTGGGGAAGCTGGTGGAATCCCCCCTCCTCCCCGGTTCCTTCGGGCGTGTCCACGCGGCACGGGGGCAAGGCCAACGCAGTCTTCGTGGACGGCCATCTGAAGAGCGTAACCAGAGAAGAGCTGACCGAGGCCAACTTTTTGGCCAAGTGAGGCGTGTCCTTCCTCAGGATCGGCTGAGACACTGAACCAACGATCCCGGCAGAAATTGCGTAGCGCGAATCGGATGCGCCCTAGGTGCTCTTCGTCAGCACGATCCTGGGGGCGCCGCCGGTGCGCTGGACGTCGACGCGGGTGGCGAGTTTCTCGAGCCATTCCTTGGCTTCGGCGGGCGTGTTGATCTGGCTCTCCATCTGCGGGCGGAGCACGTGAAAGAGCTCGAAGGCCTGGCCGTCCGGCTGGAGCGTGACCGAGACCTTCCCCTGCTTCGCTTCGATCGAGCAGTCCACGCGCGTGGCCTGCGGACCGTGGCGGACAATGGCGCGCAGCACCTCGGTCGTAGCCATACCGAACTTGACCACCTGCATCTTGGCGAGCCCCACAAGCGCACCGACCGCGCCCACCAGGTGGCTGACCGGTTCGATCGCTGCGAGTTCGGCTGGGATGCAGACGCAAATCGGCTCGATGCGCGGCAGGGGCGGTTCTTCAGCACCAGCCCCCACGCCCCCGGGCGCCACGATCGTCTCCTCGATCTCATCAATGCGGGTCATCACGGTCTGGAAGGTCTGTTCGTCCGCCTGGCCCGGGCGTGGCGCCTCTTGGTCCCGCTTCGCGTCCTGCGCGCCGGAAGCCCCCTTGTCAGCGGGCGGTTGCCGGGCATCGCCCGCCTTGCCCGGTCCTGTGCCCGGCGTCTCGACCAAGGTCTTCTCAAAGCCCGCCGCCGCGCCCTGATCCCCGCGTTTCAGCCCCTCCTCGAGCAGGGTGGCCTCGAATCCCTTGTCCGGCGCACCCTTGTCCGATGCGCCCTTGTTCGACAGGCCCTCGTCTACGAGCGTGGCCTCGAATCCCTTGTCGCCCTGCGGGGGGGCGATCAGGGTGGCCTCGAACCCCTGCCCCGGCGTGCCGGGCGCGACCATGGTCTGGTCGTACGGATCGCCGCCTGGCCTGTCGCCCGCCACCATGGTCTTCTCGAACGCCTGGTCGCCTCCGCCCACGCCGAATGCGGCGAGCGCCGCGGCTTCGCTCGGGTAGATCTCGGCAATGGCCGTGAACCCGGCGAGGTCGAAGATCTTGGCCACGGGCGGCTGCAGGCCGCAGAGCTTGAAGTCGCCCCCGCCTTTGCGCGCCTGCTGGATGATCTTGAGAAAGGTCTTGAGCCCGGCGCCCGAGACGAAGTCCACGCCCGCGAGGCTGCAGACGAGCCTGTTGCTGCCGATGCGGATCAGGCTCTCGATCTCCTCGCTCACGCGCTCGAGCGTGTAGCTGTCGATGCGGCCTGTGATGGTCACCCGCGTGATCGAGGGGGCCTCCTTGGCCGGTCGGATGTCGATGTCCATGGGGCGACTCCGGCAGAGATGTGGCACAGACATTCCTGCCTGTGCGTCCTTGGCAATCCGTCCCAGACAGCAGTGTCTGGGCTCCATCCCCCTCGTTCCGCGGCTCCGACCGGATTATAACCGCCTCACCGTCTCGTTCAACCGCGTTTCCCGAACAGCACCGAAATCCGGAAGAACGCGAAGCCCAGCAGATCCGAGACGTCGTCGAACAGGCAATAGAGCGCGGGGATGAAGACGAGGGTGAGCAGCGTGGACAGGCTCAGGCCCCCGACCACCACCACGGCGAGCGGCTTGTAGAGCTCGGCACCCGTGCCCATGCCCAAAGCCAAGGGGCCCATGCCCAGGACCGTGGTGAGCGTGGTCATGAAAATGGGCCGCAACCGCGCGCTTCCCGCCTCCCGGATGGCTTCGTTGCGGGGCAGGCCGCGGGCGCGCAGGATGTTGATGTAATCGATCAGGATGATGGCGTTGTTGACCACGATCCCGGCCAGCATGATCACGCCGATGGCCGCGGTCAGGCTCAAGGGGTCTCCGCTCGCCTTGAGCCCGAGCACGGCGCCGATGAGCGAGAGCGGCACGCTGAACATGATGGTGAACGGGTGGATTAGGCTCTCGAACTGGCTCGCCATGACCATGTAGACGAGCACCACGGCGACCACGAACGCATAGAGCATGTACCCCAGCGACTCGTCCATGGCTTCGGACGCGCCGCCCAGGGTCACGCGGTAGCCCTCCGACCGGAACGCGCCCAGCGCCTGCTCCACCGGCCCGCCGGCTACGCGCAAGCGGGCGACCACCTCACCCAGCGTGGTCCGCTGCTTGTCGATGAAGAGCGGCACGGTCAACGTGCGCTCGCGCTCCTCGCGAAAGATGGCGAGCGGCCCCTCAACGGCTTCGAGGGTGACGACCTCACTCAGGTCCACGGGCCCGGTGTGGCCGCTGCCGGGCGGAGGCATGATGTCCAGCCCCAGCAGGTCCTCCTTGCTGGCGAGCTTGCCGCCGGCCGAGAGCACGATGTCGTAGGTCTGGTCGTTCACGGTCATGTCCGTGGCTTCGCTCCCGGCCACGGCCGTCTCCACCTGCTCGGCGATCTCTTTCAGCGTGAGCCCGCGGTCCGCGGCCTCGTCCCGCCGTACGCGCAGCACCCACTCGGGCACGCCCGCGCCCGAGATCCGTCCCACGGACAGGATGCCGAGCGCCCGCTTGTTCTGCGCCAGGTCTCCGCAGAGGCCGCCGGCCCCGTCTGCGCCTACGGCGATTTGCTTGAGCGTGGCGAGCTCGGGCCCGTGCACCTTGAGCAGGATGTCCCCGCCCGCGGTGCCGAGCAGGCTCTTCATGGGATTGAGCCCCTCGAGCTTGTAGTCGAGGATCCGGTCCTGGAGCACGGGATCGGCCTCGATTGCTTCGAGCACGGGCGCGAGTTCCTGCTGGGGCACCACGCGCTCCGCCAGCACCGCAGCCTTGTCGAACGTGGCGATGAGTTGGATCTGCTCGCGCGTGACCGACCCTGATTCAAGGCCGGATCACACCTGACCATGACTTT
>CAZBZG010000272.1:0-6406 GCA_964496245.1 uncultured Planctomycetaceae bacterium
TGATCCTTCGCCATTGCCGTTTGCCGCGCGCGTGCTCTGGAACGAGGCGTTTCTCGCGCCCAACCTCTATGTCCTGCTCTACGCGTACGTGCCCCTGCTGCCGCTCGGGGTCGCGGGCGCGGTGCTCGTGGGGCGGGATGCGTGGAAGGCGCGGCCGGGCCGCGGCGCGCAGGCGGAGCAGGGCAGGGCGGGCGGGGTGTGGCTCCTCTTCGCGCTTGCGGTCACGGGGGCGGGGTTCGTGTTCATCACCCGGTTGGGTGTGCTCCTCAGCTTCTTCCTGGCGCTCGCAGCCGGACGTCTGGCGTGTCCGCTTCGCCAACTGCTGCCGGCGCGCGGGGAGCGTGTCCTGGGGCGGGGGCAGGTGGCGCTCGCCGCCCTGCTGGCGCTCGCCCTGGTCTGGGACGGGAGCAAGACCGTGCATTACCGCGCGGGCCCGGACAAGTATGCCCGCCTGGTGCGCAAGGTGGCCCAGCCGCTCCGGCTCTCGCACATCCCCGGCAACGGATACGAACTCACGCGCCTCCTCCAATGGATCGAGCGGGAGACCGGCCCCGACGCCGCCGTGCTCGCCGAGTTCGGCTTCTCGCCCACGCTCCTGCTCGCAACGGGCCGGCCCATTCTCCTCCAGCCCAAGTTCGAAACCGCGGGCATCCGCGACAAGGTGCGGGGCTATTTTGACGCGTTGTTCGCGGACGAAACTTCGTTCCACGCGTGGTGCGTGGCGCACGGGGCGCGGTACTTCGTGCTCCCGCTCGAGGCCGCGCTCAAGCAGGGGCCCGGCTTTCCGGCCTGGATCGCCGGCCACCAGCAGGTTCCGGCGGATTCGGTTGCGTACGCGCTCCACTTCTTCCCGGAGGATCTGCAGTCCTTCGAGCTCGCCTACCAGAATTCCCGCCACCGCGTCTATCGCGTGCTCGCGACCCCGCGTGCGCCAGCCGCCAACGTAAACGAGCCGTACCAGCCGCTCTTTGACCCCTCGTTTTTCGGGGTGGACCGCCATGGGCCGCCCGATCCGCGGGCCGTGCAGCGCGGCCTGATCCGCATTCTGGTGGCTGAGTCGCTGCTCCACAAGGGGAAGATCCTCTACCGGCGGAACGAGATCCTGCACGCGCGGAATACCCTCATCCGGGCGCTGCATATGCACCGCGGCCTGCCCGAAGCGCGGACCCTGGTGGCGCTCATGGCCCTGGACGTGGGCCAGAATCGTGCGGCGCTCGAGACCGCCTACAAGGCGGTCCGGTGCGAGCCGGACGTGGGCCTGGCGTGGTACGCCCTGGCCAGGGCGCTGGCGGTGGCCGGGCAGAAGGAAGAAGCGCGCAACGCGCTCAAACAGGCCGAACGGCTCGACCCGGAGAACCCGGCGATCCGGGAGGCGATGCGGGAGCGAGAGGATGGCCGGCCCGATGGCGACGGAAAGGGCACGCCCGGTCGGTGAGCAACAACCCGATGGGCCCTTTCTGGATGCCGCCTACTTCATCAGCTCCTGCTTGCGCCCAACCACGTCGCGCAGCGACGGCAACGGGGCCAGCAAGTCTTGCAGCCCCTTGGTCTTCCGCTCTCCCCACTCGAGGCCTTTGTCCACGGACGATTTGTCCAGGCCTGCTGCCTGGACGATCGCACGCATGGCCTTCTTGATCGCTTCGCGCTCGTGCTTGCTTTCCAGCACAGCTACGGCTGCGGCCAGGCACGGAAGGGCCGGCTTGGCAGCCGCGCCCTTGGCCGCGAGCTTGTCCAGATGCTTCAGGCGGCCGAAGGCGTGGAAACGGACGGCTTGGGCGAGGGCCCGGATCTCTTTGTCCTCGATCTTGTCGGCAGGCTGCATGGCGCACGCGACCGCGAGATCCCGAATGAGCTTGACCAGCGCTTCCTCGTTCTGCACCGCCGCTGCGGCGACCGTGGTGTCGCCTTTCCGGATGCTGTCGCCCCAGTGACTTTGCATCAGGAAATCCTCGCGTTTGTGCGAGCCGCTCTTCTGCATCTCCATCAGGTTGCGGATGCATGCCTCGTCCGCCCAGCCGATCTTGCGGAGGGCCTCGACGGCCATGCCGAACGTGGCCGGATTCTCCACCATGGAGACGATCTCGTCCACGGTGTCCCGGCCGTAGCCCGTGCCCGCCTTCTTCTGGACGGCGAATCGCCAGCAGTGTAGGGCGTGGGCCCGGTGCTTCGCTTCCTTGTCCGCCGTCCAGGCGAGGTAATGCTCCAGCACGCCGGGGGCGGAGGGGTGAGGCATCCTGCACAGATCGTTGAGCCCGTTGAAGCAGGTCTTGTACTCGGCTGCGTACATGTTGGAGAAGACGTTCGCGTGCTTCTGGCTGAACGCAGGCTCGGCGTTGCGGATCAGCTTCGCCGCTGCGTCCGGCACGTGCTCGGCGAGGTTGAGCGCTTCGCGTTCGGGTTTGGCGGCAGACAGACGCACCTTGTCACGCGGCACCCATTCCTCGTGGTCGCCCCGGTCGTACCGCACCTGGATGGGCCGCAGGCCCTTGCGCTTGCCGATGATGTTCGCCGGCCACCATCGGCCGACCGACTTGGCTTCCACCCGCATGCCGATCTCGAGCGCCGCGTCTTGCGGCGGCTCTTCGTCGGCAGCCTTCCCTTCCATGCAGGCCGGCGGCTCGTGGACGACCTCCCGGCCGGTGTGAAGGTCGAACTCCCGGACCTTGGCGTGGCCGAGGACAAAGAGTCGGCCGCCCCCGATGGCGGACCGGCGGGCCGGTTCGACATCAGTGCTCCAGAGGGGCTTGCCGGAGGTCCGTTCCACGCCGAAGACTTTGGCCGGCAATTTGGCCAAGTCCGTGTTGAGGAAGACGCAGATCATCTTGTCGCTGGCGACGGGCGGAAACCTGGTGAAACTGTATCTGCGATCACCGGGCAGTTTGCTCTCCCACCGGCTTGAACCGGAAGCCAGGTCGAGGGCCACCAGAACCATCCGGTTCCTGGGGTCCGCCTGGATCCGCTCCTCGCGAACGCCGTAGAGCGTAGCGCCAGCCATCAGCAGGCTGGCCTGTACCTCTTCGGTTGCGCTGATCTTCTCGCCGGTTGCGGCATTCAGGCCATACGTTCGGATCCTGTCGGAGAAGTAGACCTTCCCCTGATGGTGGTGCAGGGAAGATCGACTGCTCGCGAAATCAGCGGTCCACTTCTTCTCGCCTGTGGCCGCGTCCAGGCCGAAGATCTTCTGCTCGCGGGGGAAATGTCCGATGATGCACAGCGTGTCGCCAGCCAGCGCAGGCGCCAGGTAGTCGAACTTTGCGTCTTTGTTGCCCGAGTCGAACCGCCATCTCTCCTCGCCGGTCGCCATGTCCACGGCGCAGACATAACGTTTGTACAGACCGAAGTAGACCACGCCGTCCGCGAAGACCGGCAAGCCGCTGTTCTCGGCATCGATCAGCCATTTGCGCTCGCCGGTCTCGGGATCGTACGCGCCGCCGCCGCAGAAGACCGTGCCTTTGTGGAAGGTGACCGGACCGTCAGGCGCGTCCTCGTAGCGCCACTTCTCTTCCCAGGTTTCCGTGTCCAGCGCGATCAGCGTGGCCGGCCGCTCCTCCCACGTGTGGAGGTAGAGTACGCCGTCGCGAAAGGCCGGCTTCTTGGTGGGCATGTAGGCGACCTTGGTGTACGCCCCGAGCGTGGGAAACGCGGCTTGCAGGGCGCGCGGCTCCAGCTTGCGCAGGGCAACCACCGCCTGGTAGCGCAGCCCTCCGTCTCGCTTGCGGGCAAAGCCATCCGCCTCCCGGGCGATCTTGGCGATTCCGGCGAGCACCGCTCCTTTGTGTTTGCGCAGCGGCTCGTCGTAGTTCGCGAAGAACGAGAGGGCCTCGCGCTGTCGCCTGCCGCCAGCTGTGAGCCGGGCCAGGTGTTCCTGCAGGGGGTCCGGCTTGGTTGCCGTGTCTGCGGGCGCGGGCGTTGTGCGGGGCGAACCCGGGGCCGGCATCCCTCCTGCGCCAGCCGTGGGGGCTGCGCTGCCCTGCACCTTCTGGAGCGCCTTGTCGATCCACGGTCGGAGGTCGGGATCCTCCTTGGCCTTGGCGAGCAGAGTCGCGATCTCCTGCTTCTGGTCGTTTGAGAGACCCACTCGCTCGACCAAGTCGTTCATGGCAAAGAACTGGATGGCCCACTGCTTCTCCATTTTGCTGCCATCTCTGAGGTTGGAGATCTGATCGCGCACCGCCTTGCGCGCCCGGAAGCGCTGCTTCTCCTCGGGCGGCATGGCCGCCAGTTTGGCCTGGTCCTTGACCGATGCGCCGAGCTCGGCCAGGACCTTGTCGGAGATGCGTACGTCCAGCGCGACCCGGGCGCCGTCCTGTCTGACCCGGACCGCGTCCTTGGCGACGCCCAGGAAGAATGCGCCCATGCCCTTGGCCATCTTTTCGAATTCGGGCTTCGCTTTGGCCGCGGCGCCTTCGGACGCGCACGCCATGGCCGTGCCGAAGGAGAGGCCCGTTCCCGCCGTGTAGTCCGCGCGGATCAGAACGCTTTCGATCTCTTCCAAGGGAATGGGCGGATGCGCGCCGGGCTTGTTGCCGAGCTTGCGCAGGTCCTTCTCGGGCAGGCAGAGGGCCAGCCAGAAGATGTCCTCGAGCGCGCCGCCTTCACACACCGCCATGAGTTCGCTGTTGTCCGTGATGCCCGCGCCGCCACCGGCCGCCAGAGCCGCACTTCTCTCCGCCATCCGCTTGGTGCCCACCAGCAGACGTTTCTCGTCGAGCACGACCAGCAGGGGCGAAACGCCCTGGCCCTCGGCCTTGAGCACAACGCCGTCAAAGCCTTGCACCGAGGTCTCGCGCTTCAGAACGCCCGTCTTGCGGAAGGCTTCAACGAGTCGTCCCTTGTCCACGGGCGCGGAGAGCTCGAGCAGCCCGACGGCCTCGGGTTCGCCGCTGCCTCCGATGGTTTGGCTGGGATCCACGGCAAAGTAGACCTGCTCGATGTTCCCGGGGGTGAGCCCCGCTTTTTGAAAGAGCTGGTATTCCTCCTCGTTTTTGATCTCGGTCATCCCCTCCTTGATCGCGGGGATGTCGAGCAAGCGTTTCACGCGCACGCGGCCGAGCACGCTCGCGTTGGCGGGAAGCAGGGCCAGGGCGTTGTCGGAAACCGCCCCGCCGCCGGAGAAAACGGAATACAGCAGCACCAGAACCAACACGCCCCCGGCGACCGCGCCGGCCACCACTTTCTTGTCCCGATCGCTCATCCTGCTGCCGGGGCTGTCGCTCCCGACCGCCTGCATGACGTGGGTGCCGGTCTGCAGGTTGATGCCGCAGTCCGTGCAGATCACTACGTCCAGCGGATAGACCTTGCCGCATCCCTTGCACCGCCGGCCCTTGACCTGCCGGCGCGTGCTCTCGCTGGGCTTGTCTGTCTGTTGCGTCTGGCCCGGCACATCCACGGACGCGCCGCAGGCCGGGCAATTGACCCGCTTGCCGGCCAACCCATTCGGCGTCTTCAAGGTCTTTCCGCAACGGCATTTGACGCGAATCGGCATGTTTGGCTCCTCAGAGGCGCTACCGCCCACCCCAGCCTGCCCTTCCCGGTCCTCCCAACGCCCGAGTCAGCAACAGCTTGGTTCGCTTGCTCACGTTCTCAGAACGTCAGCCTTGAGAAGCATCCTTTGGGACGCCTTCTCGAAGGCTTTGTTATGCTTTCAAGTCATCCTGTAAATCATCTTCTTTTGCGGATTGCGGCTCGTCAAGCGCCCTGCGCAATCGTTCTGTCTCTCGGACGAGGGGATCGATGATCATGTATCGTAGTGAAAGGATCAGCGTACTCAGAAGGATGCACGTCAATACGAAGAACAATACAGTGGTTGAAGACCCCGTGACCGCTGATACGATTGCCACTGCTCCTGCAATTAACAGACTTGCGATAGACAACACCAAATGACCTCTGGTGATGGGATGACGAGCGTAGTTCTTGAGGCGAGCTTGATCCTTTTCTGCGGTCATCAGTAAGCCTTTTTCTTCAAGCATAACGTCGCGGATCAGGCGCGGCTATCTGCTGTCGCCTGCATCCGGCTTGTTAGCGTTGCCTACTGAATATTCCAACTTCCATTACACTGTGGACAATGACAAACATAACCTGTTCTTAATGCGAGATACATAATGCCAGGAATGACTCCCATGCCAATGAGCAAGCCTGCTATAAGCCGACTTCCACGTGGTGCCTTGCTGGCTTGCACTTTATTGTGACAGTGGGGACAGGTTTGATTGATCCAGTTGCTTGAGTTTGTCTTCTTCATATTCATACACATTCTCTCTTGTGGCGCTAACGTCCTGTCTGACCATTTGATGAAAGCGCAGCTTTCAGCAATATGGTCCAGGCATCTTGTTCTGCACCTTCAATTACGTTCTATAGGGGGTATCCACTTCGCTCTCGCAGCATCTCTCAGGTCCTGCCGGCGGCTTTG
>CAZBZG010000273.1:0-6351 GCA_964496245.1 uncultured Planctomycetaceae bacterium
AGGATGGCGTGCTCTCCTGCCCGGTGCGGCGGCACGACTACCGGCTGTTCCTGTTGGAGAAGGAATAGCCGGCCGCGCGAAGATGCGCTTTCATGGCCCTGCAAAGATCGCGAAGGGGCCTGTTGGACGCAAGATCGTTGCATCCGCAACTCGTGAAAAAGGAGCGACAAGAATGCGCACAGGATTCATGACCCTAGGGCGCTTCGTCATTGGGCTCTGTCTAGCGTTCGTGGGGCAAGGCGCTGCCGGAGAGCTGCAGGACCTCAAACGCGAGGAGAAGGCGCTCTCCAAGGCGCTGCAGCAAAAGGAACAGCAGGTCCAGGCCGTCAAGGCCAAGCTGCGCGATATGCGCAAGCGGATGCTGGAGCTCAAGCGCAAGGGATCGGTCAGCATCAACAGCACCCAGTTCCATCTGCCGAAGCTGAAGACCGCCCCGACCATCGACGGCAAGGTCGAGGAAGACGAATGGGCGGGCGCGATCGGCGTGCCGCTCACCACCGGCATCTACGGCATGTTCAAGCGTCCCAGCTCGTACTTCTTCGTGGGCTGGGATGAGGAGCATCTCTACTTCGGCCAGCGGCTGCCCATGCGCGAGGGCGAGAAGCCGCTGCGCCTCAACCGCGAGCCCAAACACGACAACGTCTACTGCGGCGAAACGAGCGTGGAGGCCTATGTGGACCGCAAGAGTCACGGGTCGCACGGATCGGGCTGCCGCTGGCAGTTCATGGGCAATGCCGTGGGCAACCGGTGGGAGCGCGAAGAGCAGTACGAGATCGGCCAGAACTTCATCGCCTGGGACGGCGCATGGGAGTACAAGCAGCGCCTCACGCCGGACGGCCAGTTCTGGGAGGCCGAGATCGCCATCCCGCGCAACACCGTCTACCAGGAGGAACCGCTAAAGGATGGGGATCTTTGGTGGATCGGCATGGCTACGAATCTCCACCGGCCCTGGTGCTTCAGCGGCTTCTACAAGTGGCGCATCCCCGCGACCTTCAAGGAGGAGACCCCGCAGATCCGCATGTTCCATCCGGAGCGTTCGATCGACGCCCGCGGCATCATGTTCGACATGGAGATCCAGAACACTACGACCGCCCCGTTCCGGGCGGAACTGGTGACGCGGCTCGTCAACCCCAAGGAGAAGGATGCCCAGAAGCAGGTCCTCTTCGAAAAGGTGCGCCCCATCGACCTGGCGGTAGGCAAGCAGGCGCGCTTCGAAGTCAACGATGTTGTCGGCGACAAGGCCAAGGATCGGGCGAGCTACAGGATCGCGATCATTGTGCGCCAGGGGGACAAGTCGGTCTACACGTGGAGCTATCCGATCCGCTACAATCATCCCCAGAACATCGAAGGCCTGGCCTACACCCCGGATCCGTCAAAATTTCCGCTCAAGGCCGCCTACAACCCGCTGTCGAATTACGTGCGCGTGATCGTAGACCGGTACGATTACGAACAGCGCGACAAGGTGGCTGCGTGTGGCTTCCTCGTGAAGCCGCAGGGCGCGGAGGACGTCATCTCCCGCGGCGCGATCGAGACCTTCCGCTACGGAAAGGGCGAGACGCGGGTGCCGGTCCCGGCCGATCTCGGGCCCGGCACCTATGTCTGCGAAGCCCAAATGCTCGATGCGAAAGGCGCGGTCATGGACGCGGAGACCGCGACGTTCGTGCGCAAGGATCACGAGAAAGAGTTCCCCTGGCTCTTTGACCAGGACGCCGTGGGCGAGGACGACATCCTGGTCGAGCCCTTTGCGCCGCTCGCGGTCGACGGAAACAAGATCGAGGCGTTCCAGAAGACCATCACCGTGAGCGGCACCGGCCTGCCGGCTGCGATCGAGGCCGCGGGCGTGAATCTATTGCGCAGCCCCGTGGTCCTCGAAGGCGCGGCAGACGGCCAGGCATTCACATTTGCGGCGACCGCCGACGCACCGGAGCTCGTCGCCGGGTCCGCGACCCAGGCGGTCTACCGGGGCCGGGCCCAGGGCGGGCCGTTGCGCGTGGCCACCGACGTCCGCTGGGAATTCGACAGCACCGCGCGGGTCAGGCTGACGGTGGCGCCCGCGGACGGCAAGGCCGAACTCGAGGCGCTGCGCCTGGTGATCCCCTTTAGCGCGGACGGCGCCTTCCACTACATCGCCAACGGTGAGAACATGCGCCTCTCCAACCAGTGCGGGAGAATCCCGGGCGAGGGCGAGACCGGACGGGTCTGGAGTTCGACCAGCGTGGTGTACCAGAAGATGACCGTGGGCTCGTTCGTGCCGTTCCTCTGGCTCGGCAACCGCCGGAGCGGGATCACCTGGTTCGCCGACAGCGACTGCGGCTGGTGGCCGTCGGACGAGACACCGGCCATCGAGATGCTCCGCGACAAGCAGGGACGGGTGAGCCTGGTTCTCAACCTCTGCTCTGCGCCCGTGACCTTCGCAACGCCGCGGGAGATCGTCTTCGGTCTCAACGTCAACCCGGTCCGGCCGTACAGCGACCACCGCGGTTCGTCCATGACCTTCGGCTTTCTGACGCAGACCGGCCGGTGGGACCCCGAGACATCCAAGGGCAAGGTGTACGCCCGGCGGTACCCCGAGAACCCGGCGCTCAACAAGAAGTACATCGATCGCTCCCACCACTTCCACAAGATCTACGCGCCCTACACCGAGATGAGCGCGGCCGATTTCGAGCCCGAGGTGTTCAATTACTTCCGGGAGGAATGGAGCCGTGCGGGCATGCACCCGGGCGCGCCCTTTCTGACCGAGACCGCGAACGACTACCTCTCCTGGCTCTTCGACCGGTGGGTCCAGGACTGTGGGGTCGACGGCCTGTACGTGGACAACGTGATGTGCAAGCTCACGCGGAACACGGCCAACGGCGCGTACGAGCTCCCGGACGGACGCGTGCAGCCGTCCTACAATCTCTGGGGCTACCGAGAGAACATCAAACGCGTGCGCACCATTCTGCAACAGCGCAAGAACGGCAAGCCCTTCCGCATCTGCATCCACAACACGCGCTTCCAGTTCGCGCCGATCATGGGCTTCGCCGACCTGGCCATGGGCGGCGAGATGGCCACCCCGCGCGGCGACAATCCGGGCGCGGGAGACTTCATGGACATGTACCCCCGCGGCTTCATGGACGTCATGTACAACCAGCCCCTCTGGGGTTACAAGCAGAACCATCTCTATCACTTCCGGTGGAACAGCTACCAAGACGAGAACGGCGAGGTCGATCTCGATGCAGCCATGAAGGTCCATCGCGGGGCCATGGCCACCATGCTGGTCCACGGGGTCGAATTCTTCCAGGGCATCAAGTGGCAGCCGTTCCTGCGCCATCACTTCCAGATGATCAAGTCGATCGCCGGCGGCCGGCTGACGTTCCTCCCCCAGTGGGGCGCGAACGGGCTCTTTCGGCTCGAGGGCGCGCCCGAAGACCAAGCCGTAGCCATCTGGAAGGGTGAGGACGTGCTGCTCGTGGTGGTGGCCAACTACGCCAAGCGTCCGGCCCGGCCTCGGGTGTGGCTGGACTTCGCCAAGCTGCTCGACAAGCCTGGCAAGCGCCAACACCGGGCCATTCTCGACTTCGAGACCTTGGGGCATGCCGACCGGGGCCTGGTCACCGAACGGGAGTTCCCGGACGACCGATTGCCGCGGCTGGACGGAGGCGCGGATGCGACCCTGCACATCCCGAATGTGCTGCGTCTCAAGGTTGAACCGCGGGATTTCCGCGCCGTCCTGATCGCGAATCTGCCGCTCGGCGGCAAGGGGTCGGGATTCTAGGCCGTCTATCGGAAGGATTGCAGCATTCAGCCGTCCCGCAGGGGCGCAGAGGACCACGTCAGCGCGTGACGCGGCAGGCAGCCGGACGGATGCTGCAGACCGCAGCGCAGGAAGAGAAGGAGGCAGAGGCATGACGCATGAGAATCGAAAGAGACATCGGAGCGCATTCACCCTCGTGGAGCTCTTGGTGGTCATGGCCATCATCTCCGTGCTCGCAGCGCTGCTCCTGCCCGTGCTGCGCAACGCGGTGGATGACGCACGTGCGGTTGCGTGCATGAACAACCTCCGGCAGGTGAATGTGGGCATCCACCTGTACGCGGACGAATTTGGCGGACGTCTCCCCTACATCGGCGGCAATGCCACGTGCCATCTGGCCATGAACGTGGGCTACTCCTGGGGCAATGCCAGCGCGAGCGGGGACGAGCAGAGCGTGGGATGGTGGCTCCTGGCCGGCCGGCGCTTTCGCGGCAACTGGAGCGGCTTCGAGCAGGGGGAGGGGTACACGGGAAGCGACGTCCAGCTCTGGCGCTGCCCCGGCCGCCAGCACCCGCCGTTCGCGTCCTCCAACGTGGAACGGCGCACTGCGGACTATGGGCTGGGTTGGCACGATGGCGGCGGGCAGGATCCTGCCTACGAGCCGGCGCCGCGTCTGGATACGTTCGGCAGGTACAACCTGCGCACCTGGCGGGACACGGGATTTGTCGAACTCTTCGGCCGCCAGCTCCTGGTGGCCGAAGCCGTGGATCCGAAGTACGGCGGGTGCAGCGGCCCCGTCTACGACCGCCCGAGCGGCAACCATGGCAACGTGCTGCAGGTGAACGGCAGCGTGGTGACGCTGCAGGATGCCTTCTCGGACGCTACCATGCTCGAGGCTGCGCCCGGCTGCCTGCCCTATGAGGTCGGCAGCACCTTCTTCTACTACCACGAGGCCAAGTACGGACTGGGCTGGTGGGCCTGGGCTGAACAGCAGATCCGCAACCGTTGAGGAGGATTCCTATGCGCTTTGAGGCTTGGGTCAGTTCCGCGTTGCACCTGGAGGAAGCGGTATGTAGCACAGGCACTCCTGCCTGTGCCGCGCCTCATGGGTTGCGTTCCAGGGAAGAGCGCCTGGGCTACACACGGCTCTCTCTTCCGGGTATTGCCCAAAATCGCGCGCCTCTGAACGAGGCCCACCGTCGGACCAGCGCGCTGGCCGTTCTGTTCACCGTTCTGCTGTCCCCGCTTCTCTTCGGCGCCCAGCAGGGCGAGTACTTCCGCGAGGATCAGAACATCGGCGAAGTCGAGAAGCGCCTCGACCAGATCGAGGGGCTCCTCTTCCATCTGCGTAGCGACGTGGGCGTGACAACGGGGGAGGATGGCGCGGTCACGGCGTGGGAAGACCAGTCGCCGAACGGGCACGACTTCACTGCTTTGGCGGGTGCCAAGCAACCGCCGCACCTGGTGCAAAACGTCATCGCCGGCCGACCGGCCGTACGCTTCTTCGGCGCGCAGCGCAACGCGGGCGGGCTCGCGTGCCCGCCGGTTGCCATCGATCCGGCCAAGGGGATGACGCTCGCGGTCCTGCTGCGCGTCTCCGAGGAGGGGCATCTCTCCTTCCCCCTGTGCTACGGGAACCAGTACAAGACCGAGGGCTCCATGGCCATTGGGCTGCGCGGCCAGAAGCGATACGGCCGATGCTGGGGCCGGGCGGTCATCGCCAGCGAGCGGAAGGTGGAGACCGCGGACGACCGGCTTACAGGCAAGGGATTCCTCCTGCTCGTAGCGCGGTACCACCCGGAGGAGGGCGAGCTCGCTCTCTTCCAGAACGGCCGGATCGCGGGCACGCTGACCCATGCCAAGTCGTTGGCCGAGCAGTTGGCCTTCTCCATAGGGAGCGAACCACGCCGGACCTGGAGCTTCGGTGGCGAGATGCTGGAGACGCTGGCGTTCAACCGTGCGCTCGACCAGACTGAGCTACGCACCCTCGGCCGCGCGCTCTTCAGCCGGTGGCAGCTGGGCGGCAAGCTGGTCAGCGCCATGGCGCCCAAGCTCCCCTACGCATACTATCCGTCGACGGACCAGATGGAGGTCGCGATCGAGCTCAGTCCGGAACTGCTGGCGAAAGCCGGCACCACGCCGGACGCGGTGACCGTGCGTGTGCGCGACGCCGAAAGCGGCAAGGAGATGGCCAAGGGGACCGTGCCGCTCGACGGCCAAGCCCGGGGCCAGGCGACCTTCGACGTGCCGGACTTCCCGGACGGCGAGTACGCGGTGGAGTATGTGATCGGCGAGCACGTGGAGCGGTCGCCCGAGACCTTCAAGCGCATCCATTTCCCTTTCGAGGAGTCGTCCTTCGGCCAGACCCACGAGGTCTATCCGCCGTTTGTGCCCGTGGAGGTCGAAGACAACACGGTCTCCGTGATCGGCCGCACCTATGCGGTGAACGCCTTCGGGCTCTTCGACAGCGTGGTGAGCCTGGACCGGGAGGTTCTGGCCGGTCCCATGACGCTTCGCGGAAGGACCCCGGACGGCGAGATCCAGTGGGAGGCCAAAGCAGTGGAGGGCGCGGCCCAGCACCCGGACGAAGCCGTGTTCGCCGGCCGGGCACGGAGCGGTAC
>CAZBZG010000274.1:0-6331 GCA_964496245.1 uncultured Planctomycetaceae bacterium
AAGGAAGCGCACGAGTCCCAGCTCAAGCAAGCGGCCCTGCAGGCCAAGGCCGAGGCCAAGTACCGCGCCGGCCTCAATCTCTTCAAGAAGCAGCTGTACGAGGACGCGCTCGACGCATTCGAGGAGGCTCTGGCCAAGGATCCGGGCCACAAGGAGGCCCGGCGGCACCGCCGGATGTGCCACGAGCTCCTCGGGCGGCCCGCGCATGATCGTGCAGACGTCAAGATCAAGGAGCTGGCCGAGCGGGAAGAGACCAAGCTCAAGGCCGTGGTCATGAAGACCGGGGCTGATCTGGAGGCTGCGGCCAAGCGGCTGCTGCGGGCCACGCATCCGAGCGAGATCCAGAAGCTCAAGCCCCGAGAGGAGCAGATTCAGGACGCCCTGGGCGACCTGGAGGTGGCCACGCGCAAGCTGAGCCACGTGGATTCGATTTTGACCTCTTCGCCCATGCCCATGGTCCGGCAGAAGGAGATGCGCCTTCAGTTGCAGGCCCTCAAGACCCAGGTGCGTGAGACCAAGGCCGCGTTGCTGGACGAACGCGAAGCGCTCGAACGCCAGCAGGCCAAGGATGCGGCGCAGGAGCGGCGCCTGGCCGCCGAGAGCATCCATCACGAACGCATCCGGCGGTTGCTGGACAGCGCCGAGTTCCATTTCAACCGCAAGGAGTTCGAAAAGGCTCGCGATTTGGCGAACCAGATCCTGGCCATGGATCCGGGCAACCCGGATGCACTCGATATGCGCACGCGCGCACGGACAGAGGCGCACCGCCAGGCCAATCAGGAGAACGCCGCGGCCATGAACGACGCTGAGGTGAACTGGACGCTCGATGTCGCCCGAGCCGCGATCCATCCCTCCGAAGAGCTGGTCTATCCGGAAGACTGGGAGCGAATCAAGCGGCGCGTCTCGCAGCAGCGGCAGATCGAAGCCGGGTCCATGATGGAGAAGCAGATTCGGGACCGCCTCGAGGGCGTGCGCGTTACGATCGACTACAATGCGACGCCGATCGAGGACGTGCTGCGGGAGCTCTCGGAAAAGGGCAACGTCAACATCGTCGCCAGCACGGATGTGGATCCCGATACGGAAGTGACCCTCACGGTCACCAACATGACGCTCGACAAGGTCCTCGACTGGATCATGGACCTCACCGATCTCCACTACGAGGTCCGCAACGAAGCCATCTACGTCTCGCAGGAAGTCCGCCGCCGGCTGATGCTCCAGCTCTACCCCGTCTACGACCTGACGCGCGGTGTGACGAACTACTATCCCGGTGACGACGACGACGACGGCGGCTGGGGGGGCGACGACGACGACGACGAAGGCATCACCGACATCCGCGACCGCATCACGCGCTTCGTGGCACCCGAGAGCTGGGCGGGCGAGGGCGTCACGCTCGAACTCTGGCAGGACAACCTCCTCGTCATGCAGACGCCCGAGGTGCACGCCAAGCTGCTCGCCTACCTCACGCGGCTGCGCGAGGCCGCCAAGCAGCAGGTGCTGGTCGAGGGACGCTTCATCAACATCACGGGCAAGTTCCTGGAGGAAATCGGCCTCCGGTGGGATGCCACCCACGACCGCGGGGGCATCCCGTCCCAGCCGCTCATCCGGGACGGCCGCGGCACCTACTTGCGGAGGATCGACGACGGCCGCGAGATCCGCATGGGCGCCAGCCTGCAGCCCGGCGGCGCCGCCCCCGGCGGCGAGACCGCCCGGGAAGGCCTGCGCACGATCCTGGGCTATCTCAGCATGCAGTCCCTTCAGAGCACGGCGGGCGCGTTGCGTCACTTCGAGCTGAACGCGATCCTGCACGCCCTCCAGGAGAAGCAGCAGGGCTCGGTGCTCCACAACCCGCGTCTCCTGGTGGCCAATGGGCGAAACGCGTATCTCGAAATCTTTACCACCACCAACTACATCGCCAACTGGACCCAGCAGGGCAGCATTTTCCAACCCGAGGTCGAACAGTACGAGCAGGGCGTCGAGTGGAGCGTCCGGCCGGTAATCAGCTTCGACCGGAAGTACATCACCATCCGGGTCCGCCCCCGGATCATTTCCTATGATCCGTTCAATTCCCGCGCCGAGATCGACCGGCGGTGGGTCGTGATCGCTGACGCCGGAGTCGCCGTGCCGCTGGTCGAGCCCGTGGAATTGGAGTTTCTCCTGCCCGTGTTGGAGACCACACAGCTCGAGTCGTTTGTCACCATCCCGGACGGCGGGACGGTTCTCATGGGGGGGCTGATCAAGGACGACCGCGAGACGAACATCAGCGGCATCCCCCTGTTGTCCAGCGTCCCGTTCGTCGGCCGCGCGTTCCGCACCGAAAAACGCAATACCAACAAACGGAATCTGGTGATCATGGTCCAGGGCAAAATCATCGAGCTGGAATCATAAGGCAGAGAAGGAGAACCACGCATGCGTGCGCGTCTCATAGCGCTCCTCTTGATCGCATTCCTGCTGGGGAACGGACGGATGACCCGCCCGTCCGCGGGGGCAGCCGAGGCCGCCCCTGACGCCGGTGGAGCGAGCGACGAACAGCTGCTGAACGTCGGCGATGTCGCCGAACGGGCAGTGCAGAAGTCCCTGTTGAACGCGGAAGAGCGCCGGCTGCAGGCGCGGCGCTGGGTCACGCGCGGGGACCGGATGATGAAGGTGGGGCGTTACGCGGATGCACGCGAAGCCTACCGCCAGGGCCTCCACTTCGATCCGACCAACGAACAGGCTCGGCAAGGCCGCGATCTGGCCAACCGCCACGTGCAGGCGCAGACCAACACCATGGCGGGCGCCATCGAGCGGGAGCTGGAACGCACCCGGGTGAGCGAACAGCACAATCTCATGGAGGCGCAGAACCACATCGAGAAAGCGCGCAGCTTGGTGGAGCAGGCCGGGCTGGAACCGGAGGCGCGTCTCTCTACGCCGGCCCGCGCGGAACTGTTCGTCGAGCAGAAGCAGTTCCTGGACCAGGCGTCCGAGCATCTGCTGCGGGCGCGGCTGCTGCTCGAGGGCATCTCCGCGCGCGTGGACACGCGGAGCGAGAAGGACAAGGTTGCGCTTCTCGAGGCGCGGGTGCGCGAGCTGGGAGCGCTGAAGAGCGAAGCCTTGGGCGAAGTGAATAACATGGTCGCCCTCAAGAAGCAGAAAGAGCATCTCCACGAGGCGCAGCAGTACAGCGAGCGCCAGAAGGCCGAGCTTCTCAAGGAAGCGCGGCTGCACATGGACATGCGCCATTACGACAAGGCCGAGCGGATCGTGTCGGAGGTGGTGGAGATCGATCCCTCCGACGCCGAGGCGGCCGACCTCCTGCAGCAGGTGCTGCAGGCGCGCCGCTACCACCGCGCCCGCAAGATTCAGGACCGGGAGCGCGAGGAGCGCAAGCGGGTGCTCGAGAAGATCGAGAAACGTGCGATCCCCGAAGTGCGGCCCGAGTATCTGATCAAGTATCCCGATAACTGGGAGATGCTGACGCGGGCCAAGGCCAGCCGCTACGGCCGGGGCAGCGCCAAGGAAGAGACCGAGGCCGAGCGCGAGATCCGCCGCCGCCTCGAGGACCGGCATACGGTCGAGTTCGTGGAGGCTTCGATCGAGGACGTGCTCGCCTATCTCCGCACGTTGGCCGGCGTGAACATCATCCACAAGCCCGGGGGCGAGGCGGTTCCTCCGATCAACCTGGCCGTGCGGGACATGCGCCTGGAGAACATCCTCAGGTGGATCATGAACATTACGAACCTCAATTACCAGATCAAGGGCGACGCCATCTACGTGACCACGGCCGAGGAGCTGGAGGGGGCCGTGCGGACCGAAGTGTATGACGTGCGCGACATCGCCTATTCGGTCGAGGACGCCGGCAGCCCGCCCGGGATCGGCGACGACGACGATTGGGGCGACGACGACGATTTCGGGGGAGACGGCATCACCCTCGACGAGGTGGTCCGCCGGGTGCTCGCCGAGCATTTCGTGGCGGGCGAGGCCGAGGTCGAGCTGGACGACCGCGGGAATCTCACCGTGGTCGGCGTGCGGGAACTCCAGACCAAGGTCTCGGATCTGCTCAAGAAACTCCGCGCAGCGCAGGCCATCCAGGTCTCGATCACGGCGCGGTTCCTGGAGGTGACCGACGACTTCTGGGAGGAGTTCTCTTCGAGTTTCTCCCGGTTCAACAACTACCTCACGCAGGCGACCTATGCCGGCGGCGGGGTCAAGAACCGCGACCCCACCCAGGCGACCTACACGCCAAGCAAGCACTTGGACGAGATGGACGGCTTCATCCGCCACCGACGGATCGGCCCGCTCCAGTCGGTGCTCGGCGCCAACCTGGGCACTTCGGTGGGTGCGCTTGCCGGTCTCGCGGCCAGCGTTCGCCAGGTGGGCTGGCTCGGCCAGATCCAGACCCAGTGGCTGGTGCGGTTGGTCAAGGAGAGCGCCGAGGCGGACGAGCTCTTCGCCCCGCACATCATCGTCTACAACAACCGAGAGGGCTGGATCCGTTGGGAGACCGAGATCCACTACATCCAGAGCTACCAGCTCGCCCCGGCCGGCACCGACCTGGAAGCTGTGATCGATCAGCTGCGCGTGGGTACGTTGCTGCTCGTGCGGCCGACCGTGAGCGCGGACAAGAAGTACATTACGTTGGATCTGACGCCCCGCGTCATCAAACTGATGGGCATGTCCCAGGCCGGGCTGGTCGGCGACTGGACCGAACTCCTCGTGGACCTGCCCACGGTCTTTGAGCACACGGCCCAGACGTTCGCCACCCTGCCGGACGGCGGCTCGATCCTCATCAGCGGCCTGGCGGTCAACGTCAACATGCAGGGTCGCAACGGCGTGCCGCTTGTCCAGGACCTGCCGCTCATCGGCAACATCTTCAGCCGTCGGGCGCGGCAGAAGGAGAAGCGCAGCTTCGTGATCATGGCCAATGCGCGGATGATCCTGCTGGAGGAGGAGGAGGCCAAGCAGACGTCCAAGTGACCTGACGCAGGCTGGGCGTCGCCGAGGTTCTAGACGCGGACTCCGGCGTTCGCCGCCTGCCTGGTCGACCGTTCCCGGCATTTCCTGCGCCGCGCATCCACGGATGCGCGGCGCTTGCGTTGGAGTCGGGGGCGCAGCCCTGTGATTCTCCCAAGGCACTGATTGGCAGAATGTTCCGGCCAGCAGGCGGCGAGATTTCTGGCAGGGGGCCGGAAAATCGTGTATGGTATGGCCGCTCGGCGACACAGGATACATGCGGAGGACGCAGAGGCGATGGATCGGCCGGAACCGCCCGGAGCGCCCTCATTGGGGGGCGACAGCGGGCCCCAGGGAGGTGTGTGCATCCGTCGGCTCATCGAGACGCGCGATGAGCTGCTGGGGTTCATATTCGCCCACGTACGAGACTGGAATGTGGCCGAAGATGTGTTTCAGGATGTGGCCGTGATCGTGCTCGAGAAGACGCAGCAGGGGATGGTGATCGACAACTACCGCGCCTACAGCCGTGAGATCGCTCGCCGCCTCATCCGGCAGCACTGGCGGACGGCCAAGAGCCACCCGGCCCGGCTTTCCGACGAGGCTCTGGAGGGGATCGAGGCGGCCTTTGCGCGTCGGGAGGCGCGCCGGCCCCCGGCGGAACAGGAGCTCCGCACGCGTCTGCGCGAATGCATGGGACGTCTGCCCGAACGGTTTCGGCTGCTCTTGAGCCTCTTCTACGAGGAGCGGCTCTCCCAGCGCGAGATCGCCCAGCGGCTGGGCAGCACCGAAGGGGCCGTGCAGGTGGCCATCAGCCGGGCGCGCCACCAGTTGCTGCGTCTCACAGGTCGGCCGTGTTGAGGAATCGCATGCGCCCAGAGAACGTGGACGAACGGATCTCCGCCTATCTCGACAACGCGCTCTCAGAAGAGGGGCTGCGCGAACTGGACGAACGCATCCGCACCGAACCCGCAGCCGCGGATCTCTTCTGCGAGCTCGCGGTTGAGCACGCTCTGCTGCACAAGATGTTCGCTGCCGCTGCCAGCGCCGCCGCCAGCCGCGCGTCCATGAGCGCCGCAGCGCGCGCGCGGACGTGGGCATCGGCTGCGGCTAGGCGGTTTGCGAAGGCCTGCAAAGCCTGTGCCGCGAGTGTGCTGGAAGGCCGGCCGCCCAACCGGCCGGGCTTCGATGCGCAAGGCAATGCGCTCACGGGTCCGCTCCGCAGGCGCTTCCAGGGATCCTGCTGGTATGCGGCGAGCGTCGGACTGCACGCCACCGCTGTGGTCTGGCTCTTCTTGATCCCCGTCCAGCCCCCTCTTTCCCGCCCCGCGCCCTTTGTGGTGAGAGTCGAGGAGGGAGAGTCCGTGTCCGAAGCCGACGAGCCAGGCACGTCCCTGCTCGAGAG
>CAZBZG010000275.1:0-6319 GCA_964496245.1 uncultured Planctomycetaceae bacterium
CGCCTTGTCCTGCAGTGCATTTCAGCACCACGAAGAACACGAAGCAGGCGCCTGAGGTCGAGAGCACTCGCAGATCATTGCCAAATCCCTTCGTGCTCTTCGTGTCCTTCGTGGTTCTGCCTGCGCGTTGCGGCAAGGACGAGCACGTCACAGGCGATCCGGCGGACGCGCAGGAGCGAGTCCCTCCGAATATGACGTTCGCGCGTCTGAACAGTGGATGACGTCCTGGCACCATCGACGCCCGCCGCCCGCACCCCGCCAGCTTCCCGTTGGGGCGGAGCGCCCTACGCCCCTGCAATCGGAGGCGATCGACCGGACAGCCTCTCGACGGGGCCCATGGGCGTGCCTCTCGTGCCGCCGGCCGCGGCCTGGGACAATTCGCCGGCCGCCGCGTTTCCGCGCTTGCAACCGGCCCAAAGCCCAGCTATACTTCCCGGTTTTCGGGCTCTGGTGGCTTTGGAACCTCGGCCGCAGTCCGGTGGGCGGGCGGACGGTCCAACGAGGCCACGGACCGGCCGGGAGAAGGGGGATTCTTCATGCTCCACGGAGGGAACCAACCAACGGGCGACGACCCGGCCGCGGGGTACAAGTCCTCGCTCGGCGTCAAGATGTTTGTCGTCTACGCACTGGTCTACGCGGGGTTCGTAGCCATCAACGTGATCCAGCCGCAGCTCATGGAGCGGACCGTGGTGCTCGGCCTCAACCTGGCCTTGGTCTACGGGGTGGGGCTGATCGTAATGGCCCTGATTCTGGCGATCTTTTACGACAAGAAGTGCGCCAAGCGCGAGGCGGAGCACGCGGCGGGTGACGCGTCGTCCGCTGCGAACGGAAAGGAGGGACAGTAATGGCCATCACCATCTTCCTCCTCTTCGTCGCGTTCGTGCTCGGGCTCTCTTTCTACCTCGGCCGCATGGCCAAGAGCGCGGGCGGCTACTTCGCCGCGGGCGGCCAGATCCACTGGGCGGTCAACGGCATCGCCTTTGCCGGCGACTACCTCTCGGCTGCGAGCTTCCTCGGCATCTGCGGCATGATCGCGTTCCTGGGCTACGACGGGTTCCTCTACTCCATCGGCTACCTCGCGGGCTGGATCGTCGCCCTGTTCGTGGTGGCCGAGCCGCTCAAGCGTATGGGCAAGTTCACGTTCACCGACGCGCTGGACAGCAAGTTCAACAACCGCGGCATCCAGCTGGCCGCGGGCCTGAGCACCCTGGTGGTCTCGGTCTGCTACCTGATCCCGCAGATGGTGGGCGCGGGAGTGCTCGTAGAGCCGCTGTTGGGCATCCCGCACTACTGGGGCGTGACCATGGTAGGCGCGATCGTGATCTTCATCGTGGCCACGGCCGGCATGGCCTCGACCACGTACGTCCAGTTCCTCAAGGGCGCCATGCTCATCCTCTTCTCCACCGTGCTCGCCATCGCCATGTGCAACCGCGGGCTCGATACCACGCCGGTGCTGAACGAGGAAGGCGGATCCCTCCCCTACTACGCCTACAAGGCGCTTCCCGCCAAGGCAGTCGACGACACGCTCACGGTCGCCGCGCCGGGCTACTCCGTGGTCGACCGCTACGTCGCCAAGGACAAGGATACGGGCAAGGAGGTGGCCGCCTTCTACAAGGTCGCGCACCGCGTGCCGCTCGAGAAGACCGCGGACGGATACACCTACTCGCTCAAGGGCCGCAGGCTCCGCCTCGCCCCCGACGCCAGCGGCAAACTCGCCCGCCTCGAGCGCCAGGAGACCGAAGAGGTCGTGGATATCGGCGGCGTGCCCCACGTCTACAAGACCATCGACGGCGAGAAGGTTCTCGTGCTCTATACGGGCAACAGCGCCTCGGTCGGCGGCGTCAAGGTGATCGAAGATGACGGCGCGCTCTTGGTGCACGTCGAGGACTGGTGGAAGAAACTGCCGGGCCCGGATGGCGGTCCGGTCCTGGTCGAGGTCCAGTCCAAGACCGTCAAGCCCGACGGCGGGGTCTGGGTCAACGGCATGCCCAAGCGCGGCACGAACCGGCTGCGCCAGATGGGCCGCGTGGCCAAGCTGCCGGCCAAATACGGGAAGAAGACGGGAAGCGTCGGGCCGTTCGAGTTCCTGAGCATCATGTCGAACCCGGAGACCGAGCTCGAACTGCCCAAGAGCATGAAGATCCCCTCGGCCGACGAGGAGGTCAAGGTCTTCTATCCCCAGGCCATCGCCGGGAACAAGTACATGCGCCCCGGCCAGAAGTTCAAGCTCGAGCCCGCGCCAGGCGAAAAGCCCGAGACCACGTGGCTCAACCGCATCAACTTCGTCTCTCTCATGCTCGCGCTCTTCTTCGGCACGGCTGCGCTCCCGCACATCCTGATCCGGTACTACACGGTGCCGAGCCCGGCAGCGGCGCGCAAGAGCACGATCGTGGCCATCGCGGCCATCGGCTTCTTCTACGTACTCACGATCTACCTGGGCGCGGGCGCCACCGTGAACGGGGCGGTCAACCCGGAGACGAGCAACATGAGCGCCCCGCTCTTGGCGCGCAGTTTCGGGGAACTCCTCTTCGCCGTGATCTCGGCCATCGCCTTCGCCACCGTGCTCGGCACGGTCTCGGGCCTGATCGTGGCCTCCTCCGGCGCCATCGCGCACGACCTCCTCGACCGTTACTGCAACTTGAACATGACCGAAAAGACCAAGGTGCTCGTGGGCAAACTCTCCGCGTTCTCAGTGGGCCTGATCGCCATCATTCTCGGCATCGTCTTCCGGGGGATGAACGTGAGCTTTCTGGTGGGCTGGGCGTTCGCCGTGGCTGCGAGCGCCAATCTGCCCGCGATCATCATGCTGCTCTTCTGGAAGAAGACCACGGCCCAGGGCATCGTGGCGTCGATCTTCGCGGGCACGATCTCGGCGCTCGGCATCATCCTGCTCTCGCCCGAAATGTTCGTGCGCTACGGCTACACGGCCGTGGAAGCCGCGGCCAAGGCGCCGATCCCCCTCGGCCAGCCGGGGATCGTCTCCATCCCGCTCAGCTTCGTCACGCTCGTCCTGGTCTCCATGATGAGCCAGCCGAAGTCGGATGCCCTGAAAGCCTGAGGGCCCATCCCAGCCACGCGTCTCATGCGCAGGGGCACGGACCGACCGTGCCCCTGGGTTGTTTCCTACGGCAGCGCCGGCCGCGCGGTGCGCTTGACAAATGCGGTTTGCCGGGATAGTTTCGGAACCGGCCGGCGTTTGTCCGGCCGCCGGAGGACCCCGTGGGTACAGCCCCATACCGAGAGTTCCAGGATCTGCTCAGCCGGGGCGACTGCAAGGGCGCGATCGCGCTGGCCGAGCGGGAGAGCCTCCAGAGCCGGAATCGCAACGGGTTCTGGCCCACCCAGCTGGCGCGCGCGTTCCAACAGGACCGCCAATACGCGCGGGCGCGCGAAGCGGCGGAGCGCGCCCTGGAGGAAGCGCCGCAGAACGCCTACGCCCTGCTCGCCCGCGCCGACGCCCTCCATGCCGAGAAACGCTTCCGGGACGCGCTCGCAGACTACGAGGAAGTGCTGGGACTGGACGAATCCCGCACGCGCGGCCGCGCCGTGCAAGGGGCGCTGCGGTGCCTGGCCGCGCTCGAAGCGTGGCAGCGCATCCGCGACAAGCTCCCGGAGTGGCTGTCCGGGCCTGCGGCGCTCGAATGGCAGGCGCGCGCGCTCGCCGGCCTCGGCCGCAGGGACGACGCGTTGGCCGCCTGCCACGCGTGGCTCACCGACCAGCCCGATCATCCGCCCGCGCTCTGGCTGCTCACCGAACTCGAGATCGAACGCGACGGCCTGGAGGCCGTGCTCGGCCGCATGAGCCGGCTCGCGCGCATCCCCTCGCGGCCGGACATCTACCGCGAGATCGCGGCCTCGCTCTGCCGGCGCGCCGGGCGGACCGACGACGCGCTCGACCAGTACGCCAAGCTCGCTGCAAAACGCCCCCACCCCCGCGTGACGCGCAAGCAGGCCTTCACCCTGGCCAAGAGCGGACGGGAGACCGAGGCCATCCCCCTGATGGAGGAACTCCTGCGCCTCGACCCTGCGGACCACTACGTGCACGCGGCTTACGGGGCGGCCTGCGGCCGGGCGGACGAACTCGACCGGGCCGAAGCCTTCTACCGGGAGTTGATCGCCGCGCACCCCGAGCACAAGCCCCTCCACGGGCGCCTGCGCAAAATCCGCAATCGGGCGAAGGAGGCGCGATGACTCCGGCCCAGCGCATCCGCGATCTCGTAGACGTTCCGCCCGTGCAGACCGTGATCCGGCTGGACGACGGCCGCCGCGACCCCGCACGCCTCACGTCCTCGTTCGTGCTCACCGCCGAGGTCGAAGCCCACCTCTCGGTGCTCGGTCAGGCACTTTTGCGCGAGACCGGCCAGGGGTATTTCCTGCAGGGCGACTTCGGATCCGGCAAGAGCCACTTCCTGGCCGCGCTCACCGCCTTTCTCACCGGAGCCGAAGGCGCCGACGCCTTCGGCGAGCGACACCCCGAACTCGCCGCGCTCGCTGCCAGCGACCGCCGGTTCCTCGTGGCTGACGTCTCCCTGGTTCACCACCGGGGCACCACCCCGCTCGAGGCCGCGGTGATCGGCCGGATCGAAACGCTTCTGTCCGAAGCCGGCGCCCCGGTCACGCTCACGCCCCTGGCGAACTTCCTCGCCCATCTCAAGGCGCTGGCCGCCGACCCGCAGATCGCCGCGTCCCTGGCCGAAGCCGCGGACGTGCCCGCCGGCGAGGTCGCGGACTGGATCGACGCGCAACCGCGCCAGGCCTACACCGCGGGCACGCGCCTCATCCAGTCCCTGGGCCTGCCCCGGCCCGAGGCGCTGGTCGAGGACCGGCACGAGACCCTGTCCAAGGCGCTCGACGCGATCCGGCGCGCCGGGTTCCACGGGCTGGTGCTCCTGCTCGACGAAGTCTCGGAGTTTTTCCGCTCCAAACCCAGCGCCCAGCGGCTCAACGAGGACGCCCGCACCCTGCAGCTCCTGGGCGAACTCGCAGCCGACGCGCCGCTCTGGATCGTGGGCGCGGTGCAGGAGAGCATCGAACGCACGGGCGATCTGGCCCAGCTCACGTTCCGCAAGATCAAGGACCGGTTCCCCATCAAGCTCACGCTCTCGACCGTGCACATCCGCCAGCTCCTCGCCCAGCGGCTCGTGCAGCGGAAGCCCGGCGCCGCGGAGGTCATCCGGCAGATCCACGAAGAGGCCAAGAAGCAATTCGCCACGTTCACGTGGGACTTCGAGACCTTTTGCGATGCCTACCCCGTGCACCCGGCCACGCTCCATCTGCTCGAAGGGCTGGGCGACCTCTTCAGCGAGCACCGGGGGGTTGTGGATTTCGTGCACGCCCAGATCGCGGGCGACCCCGCGCGGCAGATTGCGGGGATCCTCGACCGGCCCTGCACCGAGCTCTTGGCGCCGGACAGCATCTACGACCATTTCGAGCTGCGGCTGCAGGAATTCAGCGACTTCAACGTCTACCCGCGCCACGTCATCCCGCACCTGGACGCCACCATCGATCGCGTGCTGGAAGACGCCGAAGACCGGCGCCTCGCCCGGCGGCTCGTTCGCATGCTCGTACTCTTTCGGCTCCATCCCACAGCCGAGGAGCCTTCGGTACGCGGGCTGACCGAGCTCGCGGCCTGCATGCTGGCCGATCAGGATCCGGACCTGAGCGTGGAGTTCGTGGCCGAAGCCGTCCTCGAGCCGGTGGCCGAAGCGAGCGCCTTTCTCGTGCGGGAGTCCGCCGCAGGCGGCGATCGCCTGGCGGCCACGTTCCGCGTGACCACGCGCGAAGACCCGTCCAAGACGCTGCGCGCGCGCATCCGCCACGCAGCCGACGAGCTCGCAGAGGGCGACTCCCGCCTGCTGCGGCCCGTGCTCGCAGAACTCCCCGAGTCCATGGCCTGGCCCGGCCCGGACCTCCTGAAGCGCCCGATCGAACGTCCCGTCGTCTGGCGCCAGAGCACGCGGCAGGCCCTGGTCGCTTTCTGCGAGACGGGAGAGGAGGACGAACTCGCCCGCGCGCTCGACGCGCGCCTGGCTTCGGGCGAAGCAGACCTCGCCCTGGTATTTGGGAGCGGCCATACGGCGCCGGCGAGCGCGCACACGGCCTTCTGGCAGATTCCGCTCCCCGCGGATCCCGGCCCCTTGCGCGAATACCGCGCCGCCCACCTCGTGGCCGACGCGCTCAAGCCGGGCAATCCGGCCGACGGGCCGCTCATCGAACCGGCCCGGGACGCCATCAAACGCCTGGCGCCCGAGGCCCGGGAAAAGGCGCTCGAAGCCCTGTACGCCGGCGCGTTCGTTCAGCCGGACGTGGCGCTCGACCC
>CAZBZG010000276.1:0-6293 GCA_964496245.1 uncultured Planctomycetaceae bacterium
CCGCTTCTTTGACGCAGACTGCGCGGACAAGGTGCACGAGCTGCGTGCGGATCTCGTGGGCTGGCTCATCACCACCACCCGGCCCACCACCACGCACCCCTGCGCCGTGCCGCCGAGCGACCAGGCGCGCGAACGCTACAAGCACCGCGTCAACGCCGACAGCAAGCTCAATCCCAAGCATCTGCACGGGCTCGGGCAGATCAACTACCTGTGAGTCGTGTGAGGATCGCGCTCCTGCGCGTATGTAGCCCAGGCACTCCTGCCTGGGGCGGAGCACGTCCGGCGTTGCACAGGCAGGAGTGCCTGTGCTACAAGCGGTCCGGCGGGAGCCGGACCCTCCGAGAGTCGGAGGGACGCGCTTCTGCGCGTTTGTAGCCCAGGCACTCCTGCCTGGGGCGGAGCACGTCCGGCGTTGCACAGGCAGGAGTGCCTGTGCTACAAGCGGTCCAGCGGGAGCCGGACCCTTTGACCTCCAGCGGGTGAGCCCTCCGCTCCTGCAGCGATCCTACCAGTCGTAATGCACCTTGTACCGGATCACCGCCTCGCCGTCGCGCGGGATGGTCACGGTCCATTCCACGGTGTCCGCGTCGACCTTCTTGTAGTCGTGCGTCTTCTCGGTGATCGTCCAGTTCACCCAGCGGAAGAGGTGCTCGACCACGCGCACGGTCGCGGGCTTGGCCTTGTGGTTGCGGACCTTGATCGCAAAGGACTCGTCGATCCAGTCGTCGTCGTAGTCCGCCTTGAAGTCCGTGCGCGTGCGCTCGCCCACCACGTCGAAGGCGTTGCCCGTGTACACGCGGAAGGTCTCGTCCTTGGGCGTGTGATCGATCCAGTTCTCGCCCACGAACTCGAGCTGGCCGTCTGCATCGCGGCGGTAGAAGCGCATGATGCCGCGGGGCAGGGGGATGCCCAGGCCGTTGGCGGCCGTGTTCTCGATCTCGCGCATGATCCAGACCTTGGGATTGCACTCCGTGCCAAAGGACTGGTCCTGGCGCAACTGCTGTCGGTTCCACCCGCGGTAGCGGCGCCAGTCGATGGCTGCGCCGTCGTACACGAGGAGCTTCTTGGCCGTCACCTCGTCCGCGCGCACGAACTCGACCTGCTTGGTCTCCCGGTCGCGCAGCGTCGTGCGGCGGTTGAGGGTGTAGAGGTGGAACTCGTCGAACGCCTTCTCGCTCACGGGCGGGGCCATATTGTTTCTGGACTCCTTGGCGAATCCCATCAATCGGCTCTGGTCGAACTCACGGCCCGGCTGGATCTTGTGCACATCGCCGGCCATGAGCTTGATGCGCGCGTGTTCAAAGGTCTTGCCGCTCTGGTTGTCGATCGTGACCCAGCCGGTCATGGCGGAGGTGTCGCTTGTCTCGGGCGCCACGAGGTTGTAGTCCGCTTCCCAGGTCATGCCGCCGGTGACATAGGCGAGCTCCGCGTCGAATGCGGCCGCCGCGGGCGTCTCGATCTGCCAGTGGATCGTGGGCTTGAGGATGCTCTCTTCGCCGAGCGAGGGGAAGAGGGGAATGCCGGGCAGGCCGAAGCGGAGGCGGCCGTTTATCTCCACGAGTGGCTGCCCGCCCCCGCCGTAGGCGTGCGTCATCTGGCGCGCGCGGTACTGATGGCCGTACCGGCGCAGGCCCTGCTGGTGCGGCTGGTAGCCGCTGCGCACGATCCTGCCCTTGACCCGCTCCACGCGGTCCTGGTAGCGCACCTCGAAGACGATCTCCTCGCCCTCGAAATGGTTGAGCAGCAGCGCCTGGCTCACCGGGTCGGCGCGGTAGTTCTGCTCCAGGATCTGGATGGCGTGCGCGCCCGCAGGATCGCGCAGCATGACCGTGTCCGTCTCCACGTGGCGCGTCATCCGGTCGTACTGCACGCGGTTCACCCCGGCCTTCAACTCGAGGCGCAGGGTGTCGCGCACCACCGCGAACATCTGGTTGTAGATCGTGACCGCGGGCCCGGCCTCTCCCTTGGGGGCCGGCTGCGCCTGCCTTTCGCCGCCGCGCGCAGATCCCGCGAGCAGCACCAGTGCCACGATCACTGTCAGAAACCGTCTCATCGCGTCTCCTTTCCGAAAAAGGCGAACAGGCGAGCACTCCCTCTTCGTACCATCCTTCGCCGCGCCGAGCCGCTGCGCGTAACAGGCGTGTAAAGATGTACTATGCTGTAGACGTCCAAGGTGGTCGGAAGGATTCAACATTTCCGAAGAACCCATCGGTAGACGTGCCAGAGGTGGCAAGGGTGGCTCTGGCAGTCGGTTCACACCTCTTGCGAACAGGAACGCTCGTGGATGCGTTTCCACCATTCGCCCATGTCGCCATTGTCGATGTCCTGCAGGCGTCTGGCGCGCCGTTCTTTGGCAGAAAGGCCCTTCATCCGTTCTTCGGCCTTGCGCTGCATCTCATCCTTGAAGGCAACGCAGTCAAAGGCCTTGGTCTTGGTTCCCATTCAGATCACCTCCTTCGGACTGTGGATCGCGACCAGGGGATATCCAAGCGACATGTTGATTCCATTGAATCCGCGGATCTTATCGTAGTGGACGATGTGCCGGAAATTCCAGCTCGCGATGATATCTGCACGGGCCACCGTGGCTGTGGCCACGTGCAGGGCGTCCTTGGCCGCGTTCTGGGAGACCACGCCGTCCTGCAGATATGCTGCGGAAAGGTGCTCAGCCTCTTCGCTCTCTGACACGAACTCCACCGCCTCGGGTGGAAGTCCCTCGAGTACTGCACGAACCTCCTCCGGCGCCGACGCAAGCTCTTCCGCAAGAAGATCGGAGACGAGCAGCGTGATCTGCCCTTCCTCGGCCATGCGCATGAGCGCCGTGCTTTCCACAGCGAACTCTTCGTCCAGGCAGCCGCCCACGATGGACGTGTCGATATAGACGCGCAGACGTTTCATTGCCCCGTTTCCTCCATCAGTCAGAGTATAGCACAATCGGGAGGCCGGTCAATTGCCAAGCGCGTGTCGAGGAACCGACGGCGCATGTGGTGCGGACGGGCGCCCCGGCCCCCGGCCTTGACAGCCCCGTTGCCGCAAGGTATAGGGTGCATTTCCAGAGGCGCGACACGCAGCCGCTCGATTCGTCCGGCCGAGGAGCCTCTCGCATGCCCCAACACCCGAAGCAACCCAACATCCTCTTCGTCCTTGCCGACGATGCGTCGCACTTCGGCGCGTACGGGCACCGGTTCGTCCAGACCCCGAACATCGACCGCGTGGCGCGGGACGGCATTCTCTTCACGCGCGCGTTCACCACCAATCCCAAGTGCGCGCCCTCGCGCGCGAGCATCCTGACCGGCCGGCACACCTGGCAGAACGGGGCTGCGTGTCTCCACTGGAACCACTGGCCCGACGACCTCGCCGTGTATCCCGACGCGATCGAAGCGGCCGGGTATCACGTGGGCTACACCGGCAAGCCCTGGGCGCCCGGGGACTGGAAGCGTTCGGGCCGCACGCGCAACCCGGCCGGCCCGGCCTACAACGAACACACGCTCGTCCCGCCGGAGGGCACGCGCATCTCTGACTGCGACTATGCGGCCAATTTCCGCGCGTTTCTCGACGCCCGAGCCGAGGGCGCGCCCTTCTGCTTCTGGTTCGGCGCGCGCGAGCCGCACCGGGCCTACGCGCCCGGCGAGGGCCAGCGCTACGGCAAGAAGCTCGGGGAGGTGGACGTGATCCCGCCCTACTGGCCCCAGGAGGACGTGGTCAAGGCGGACATGCTCGACTATGCGTTCGAGATCGAGTGGTTCGACCGCCAGCTCGGCGCCGTGCTCGAAGCGCTGGAGGCCACGGGCGAGCTCGCGAACACGCTCGTGGTGGTCACCTCGGACAATGGCGCGCCCTTCCCGCGCGTCAAGGGCCAGATGTACGACGACGACTTCCGCCTGCCCCTGGTCGCCATGTGGCCCGACCGCATCGCGCCCGGCCGCACGGTCGAGGACCTGGTGAGCTTCATTGATTTGGCGCCTACCTTTCTGGAGGCGGCCGGGTGCCCGCCGTCCCCGGACATGGCGGGCAAAAGCCTGCTCGACATCTTCGACGCTTCTGGTTCGGGCATGGTCACGGCCGACCGCACGCGCGCGTTCATGGGCCGCGAGCGGCACGACATGGGCCGGGAAGGGGATCTCGGCTATCCGGTGCGGTGCATCCGCACCCCGCGCTGGCTGTACGTGCGCAACTTCGCGCCCGACCGCTGGCCTGCGGGCAACCCCGAGACCGGGTACACCAACTGCGACAGTTCGCCCACCAAGACGCGCATCCTCGCGCGCAAGGAGGAGGGTGAGGAGCTCTGCTGGCAGAAGTGTTTCGGCAAGCGGCCGGCCGAGGAGCTCTACGACATCGACGCCGACCCGTTCTGCATGGAGAACCTGGCTGGCGAGCCCGAACACGCTGAGGTCAAGGCGTCGCTCCGGCAGGAGCTCGAAGCCGAGCTGCGCGCGACCGGCGACCCGCGCATCCTCGGTAACGGCGACGTGTTCGAGACCCACGAATACGTGGGCGACGCCCCGCATTCCTGGGCCCACTACCAGGCCGGCGACTGGCAGCCCCAGGGGTATTGACG
Organism: uncultured Planctomycetaceae bacterium; assembly: GCA_964496245.1. Lineage (GTDB taxonomy): Bacteria > Planctomycetota > SZUA-567 > SZUA-567 > SZUA-567 > CAZBZG01. Next base: position 4,556 of record CAZBZG010000276.1, read on the forward strand.
GGCTCGCGCGCGTCAAGGTCGGAGGGACGCGCTCCTGCGCGTCCGCAAGGACCGAGAACGATCCGGCGGGATCCCTCATCCCTCTGCCCAGTTTTCCACGGGCAATCCCGGCACGCGGGCGAACTCGGCCTGGTTGGCGGTGACCAGGACCAGGCCGTGCACAAGGGCGGTGGCTGCGATCTGGCAGTCGTGGATGCCGATCATGCGCCCCGCGCGCTCGAGGTCGGCGCGCAGGCGCGCGTACCGGTCGGCGCATTGCGCGTCGAACGGAAGCACGGTCCACCCCCCGACGAGCGCGTGCCACAGGGCCAGCCAGCGCTCGGGATGGGGCGACTTCCACGCGCCCGTCCATCCCTCTGCCTGCACGATCGCGCTCAGGGCGAGCTCGTCCATGGGCAGGTCGCGCAGCCGGTCTTCGGTGCCGTGCTGCTTGCGCAGGGCCAGGCTGATGATGTTGGTGTCCACGAGCCAGCGCATCAGGCGTCGTCCAGGGGCGGAACGGGTTCGGGCACGGGATCCTCGGGCGCGGCGAACTCATTTGGATCCAGCCCCGCGCGCAGCCGGTCGAGCTCCTCCCACAGGCCCTGCGGCCAGCCGTTGGCGTCGCGCGGTACGTCCTCCACAGGCTCGAGCACCACGCACCGGCCCTCGCGCCGCACCCAGACCTCCCTGCCGGGAAGCCGGAATGCCTTGGGCAGGCGCACCGCCTGGCTGCTGCCGTTGCGGAAGAGCTTGGCGCGCGCCCGGCCGGCCTGGAGCGCAGGCGGAGCGGGTTCGCGGATCTTGTTATCGTTTCTGGCCTTATGCGGTTTGTTCGCCATGGCTGGGATGCCCTCTGAGCGTATAGACGGGTAGTATATACTCTGCGCTTCCTTGTGTCAAGGCGTTATCTAGCGCCAGAACGAAGGAACATCTGCATGTCGCCAAGACGCAAAGGCCGCCAGGCTTGCTGGCCGCGTTGATCTGCATGCAGGGGCTCTGCGCTCCCAGGGGGGGGAAGCCCGGTCCCCTTTGCGAGCGGTGCGCGGGGCTGTGCGCCTTGGCGCCTCATTGGGAGGAACGCTGAGACTGTAGCACGTGCACCGGGCAAATCTCCCGCAACCAACGGATGCAGTGTTGGCTGGACATGTGGGGTGCCATGCCCACCCTTGGGTGGGTATGCCTTCTCCTTGGTAGGAGGCAATGATCCATGGGCCGTCGCGATTCTGCAAGGGAGAGCGACCGCATGCCCCCCCTTGGGTGGGCATGGCACCCGACATCCGCCGGTTTCCCTGCTACGGTCTCGGAACGCTGTTGCCCTGCTGCACACGGTGCGGCCAAACGCGGTCGTCATGCGTCGTGCAGGACCAGAGATTCCGAGGGGATCTCGGGGATGGAGAGAAGCTGCTGATCGTTGGTCAGAAGTATCGCCCGCCCGCCGAGGGCATAGAGGACGGCGTTGGTGTCCAACACATACGTCACTGCCACTCGTCCCGAATCCTGCGCTGGTATGCGGCCGGATCTTCTCGCAGGCGGATCGATCCCCAGAAGCGGTCCAGGGACGCGTCCTGTTTGCGCGCGCCATTGGGAGAGATGACGATGAGCAGTTCGGCCTCGCCCTCGGGCACATCCTCCGGCACGTCCATATCCACGTGCAGGTGACGATCCTTGGGAATCGTGACGTTTTGCCGTATCGTCTTCATCGCGTGCCTCCGTGGCAAGCCGGCCTGTTCCCGCGGCGCAGACAATCCTGCCGGCT
>CAZBZG010000277.1:0-6253 GCA_964496245.1 uncultured Planctomycetaceae bacterium
GCCCACCCAAGGGTGGGCATGGCACCGGGTACGGGTAGGGAAGCGGACGACTACTTGCGCACGCGCAGGATGGCGACCAGGCCGTGGCCGCGGCCGCGGCCGACCTGGAAGCTGCGTTCGAGGTTGCGCAGGCAGTAGGCGAGCTGCGGCTCGATGACGTTGGCGCGCTTGTCCGCGTCCTGGAAGTGCTCGCAGGATTCCACCACCCGGGCCATGGTCTGCATGCCCTCGGCCAGGTAGTCGGTGATGCCCTTGGGGGGCGTGCTCAGGGCGCGGCCCGCATCCGCCTGCTCGCACACGGTCTGGGTGTACTCCAATAGAGCGTTCCATTGTGCGGCGAGATCGCCGAGCAGCCGGTTGGCCTTGTCGAAGCCTTCCTTGGGCTGGTAGGTGAAGTGGAGATCCGCCAGGTCCGTGCGCACGAGGGGTTCGTGCAGGCTGTTCAGGTTCTCGCGGATGGGCATGGGGTTGCCGTTGTACTCGCCCGTGTCGATGTGCCGGCCTGAGAAGAGCGACCGGTCGGCCAGGCGCACGAGCTCCAGGTGGGCGCTCGCCGCCTGGTTGGCGCGTTCCACCATGTCGTGCACTTCTTCGCTGCTCACCAGCCGCAGGGGAAAGCTCTCGATGACTTTGGTGGCTCGCTCCTCGGCGCTGTAGATGTAGGAGATGCGGTAGTCCATCCACTGTTCCTCGCTGGTGTCCGCGTCCCAGAGGTCCTGCCACTCGTAGGTGTAGCGGCCCAGCCAGTCGGCGAGCAGGATGGCGCCGTCCTTCCCGTGGTCGGCCACTTCGGCGAAGAGGCGGATCGTCTCGTCGGTGTGGAGATGCGAGAGGGTCCCGAAGGAGGCGAAGTAGAGGTCGTAGAAGTCCTCGTCATCCTCGACCGGCAACCCCTGGGAGAGGTCGCCGTGGGTGAAGAGCATGTTCTCGTGCTCCTCGAACCGGTCCTTGGCCTGCTCGAGCAGGGTCTCGTTGATGTCCACGCCCTTGTGGAAGCCGACGGCCTCGGGTGTGAGGAGCCGGGCGTCGGCATCGGCCAGCCGGTCGCCCTGGTCGACCACGTGCTGAAGCGTGGCGAATCCGTCGCCCGCGCCGCAGCCGAGGTCGAGCAGGCGGAGCTTGCGCCCCTCCCCGTTCGCGGTCGCGGCCAGTTCGCGGACATGCGGCTGGAGCTCGAGCCGGAGGAACTCCTCCTCCCAGTAGGTGCGGACATTGTCGTATTTGCCGAGCAGCCCGCTTTGCACCTCGTAGCGGCCGCTGGTCGCGGCCTGGTCATAGGCTGTGTTCACGATGCGGTCTCCAGCTTGCGCAATTGCTCGATGGCGTCGAAGGCGTCGTTCCCGTAGGCGTCGGCGCCGATGCGCTCGGCGAATTCGGGCGAGGTCGGCGCGCCGCCGATCACCACCTTGATGCCGTCCCGCAATCCCGCTTCCTTGAGCTTCTGGATGACGGACTCCATCTTGACCATGGTGGTGGTGAGCAGCGCGGACAGGCCCAGGATCTGCGCGTCGAATTCCCTGACCGCCTCCACGATCTTGTCGTCCGGCACGTCGATGCCGATGTCCTTGACTTCGAACCCGGCCCCTTTCAGCATGGTGGCCACGATGTTCTTGCCGATGTCGTGGAGGTCGCCTTCCACCGTGGCCAGGACCACGCGGCCCTTGCTCTCGATGTCGCCTTCCTTGAGGTAGGGCTCGAGCTGGTCCATGGCCGTGCCCACGCACTCGGCGGCTGCGATCATGTCCGGGATCATGTACTCGCCCGACTCGTACTTCTGGCCGACCTCCGTCATGGCGGAGGTGAGGCTGGCGAGGATCCGCTTGCCCGGGATCTCCTCGGCCATGGCCCGGTCGACGAGTTCGGTCACGCCCGGTTCGCCCTCCATGTCGCCGTCATAGCCTTCGTCGTCCTCGTCGAGGTGTCCGAGGATCGTATTGCGTTTGAGCTCGCTCAACAGTTGTTCCGGGTCCATGTGTGGGCCTCCGTTGGGTGGAATGGCTACAGATCGAAATCCGTCTGGGGCAGCAGCCCCGGGATCTCCTGACAGATCTTCGCGACAAGGGCGTCGTCCAGCCGTTCGCCGGGCGTGGAGCGGATGCGCTCCAGCTCGGTCACCGCGTTGGCGATGACCGCGTCGCTCGTGCCGTCGCTTTCGAGCGGATAGGGCTCGGAGACCACGCCGCGCCGCCGCTGCTTGCGGATGTGGCGCGCGAAGAGCCGGCTGCTGGACTTGAGAACCTTGCGCACTTCCTTGACGGCTGCTTCGGTATCGGTCGCGTCGAATCGCGGCTGGCGCACGACCTGCTTGACGATGCCCACGTTCGCGTTGTCGATCACAGCCTGCGCCGGGCAGAAGATGCTGGTGCGGTCGAGCAGACCGAAGGCGTAGTGAATGTACTGCGCGCCTGCCTGGGCGATGGCCAGATGGCTGAGCAGCTTCTCCACGCCGGCTTCGAGACCGGGCACGCCGGTGTCGCCCACGCCGGCGGTGGAGTAGCAGGGAATCCTGTAGTGCCGGGCCATCTGGATGCAGTCGATGTTGTAGTGGATGAATTCGGGCGCGCCGTACAGATCGTGGAGCGTGTCCAGGCGCGAGCGCACGGGCACGGCGCCGTAGAGCACGGGCGTGCCCGGATGGACGAGCTGGCCCAGGGTGATGCCGGCCAGGATCTCGGCGTTGATCTGGGCGGTCATGCCCTCTTCCTGGATGGGCGCGGTCGAGCCGCCCTGGGGCGAAGAGCTGACCACGAGCGGGCAGCCCCGGCGGGTGATCTCGATCACCTTCTGCGTGGTGTCGTCCACCATCTGCAGGGGGCTTTTGACCAGGCACGCGATGAACGAGACCACGGGGTTCTGCTTGCGCGCTTCCTCCCCGCCGGCGATCAGGTCGGCCAGTTTGAGTACGTCGTCGAGCTTCTCGATGTTGGTGAGGCCGGCCTGCACGTGCTTCTGCATGTACATGAGTGCGGCGAAAAAGACGTTCACGTCCTTGTTGTCCGCACAGATGCGCTCGTCCTGGACGTTGACGTTGCGGATGAAGAAATCCACGTTCTCCAGCGCGTTGCAGAGCCGGGCCGAGTCGCAGAGGCGGGCGATGCTGCCCCGGTCCTCGCGGAAGACCGGAAACTTGCGGGTCAGACTGGCGTCGTCCGTGGCCTGAAAGTCCTTGATCTCGGTTTCGAGAAAGACGTTGGTCTCCGAGCCCGTGCCGAAGTAGATGCGCGGCTCTTCGGCGTCGAGCACGAGGCGGCTGGCCGGGTCCCGCGCGCCGAGCACCACGCGCGAGGGCGCGCTCTCGATCGCCTGCCGCACGACCGTCTCCGGGATCTGCACGATCCAGGCGCCCTGGTCGTCGGAGCGTTCGACCGCGCAGCCGTTGTCGCCGTAGATGCCGGCCGCGTCTTCGTTGAAGCAGAGGATGCCGGGATCCTGCAGGATCTGCATGGAGGCCGCGTGAATGGCCTCGATCTGCCCGGCGTCGATGCGGGTGACGGGGTCGACCACCACCCCCGCTCGACAGGTCTCTGTGGTTGCCGTCTGGCTCGCTTCTGTCATGATGTCTGTCCTTCCTTGCCCTTGGATTCAGGCGGGTCGAAGAGTCCTTCGCGTACGGCGCGGCCGAAGCGGCGGCAGTGCCGGTCGCGTCCGCTGATGAGTTGTCCGAGCAGCAGCCCCTTGCGGATGCTCGGCCGCGTGGGATCGCAGAGGGCCGAGTCCAGTCCGTGGGTCAGGGCGGCCGTGAGGAACGCGCGGTTGATCTCGGCGCGCTTCTTGAGGCCGTGGGAGAAGTTGCTCACGCCCATGGTGGTCTTGGCTTCGGGCAACGCCGCCTTGATGCGCTCCAGCGTTTCCAGGGTCACCATGCCCTGGCGCACGTCCGCGGCAATGGGCAGCACGAGCGGGTCGAAGAAGAGGCGCTTGGCCGGGATGCCGTGCTTGCCGGCCGCTTCTGTGATGCGCTTGCAGATGTCCACCCGCTTGGCCGGCTCGCGGGGGATGCCGTGCTCGTCCATGGCCAGGGCGATGAGGGGCGCGTCGTGTTCGGCGGCTACGGCGAAGCCGCGGTCCATGATCGCGTTCTCGGCCTTGATGGAGTTGAGCATGCACGGGCGCCGGCCGGCCAGGTGTTCGGCGGCTGCGGCAAGGATTTCGGGCGCAGCCGCATCGAGCACCAGCTTCCGTTCCGTGGTCTCCAGGGCCACGTCGATGAGCCAGCAGAGGTTCTGGATCTCCTCGCTGGCGTCGCCCTCGCCCGTGCCGGCATTGAGGTCGATGTACTTGGCGCCGGCGTCATCCTGTTTGCGGATTTCGCCGACAATGGTCGCCCGGTCGTGGGCCAGGATGGCCTCGCGCGGGGTCTTGCGGGACGCGTTGATGCGTTCGCCGATCACGATCATGTTGACAGATACTCCTCACTGGTGAATGCGTTCCAGATGATCCTCACCACGAAGGCCACGAAGCGCACGAAGCCCGCGCCCGGAGCCGATCCTGGTAAGAGACCTCACGAAAATCCATCGCCGCTATCCTTTGTGTCCGTCGTGCTCTTCGTGGTGATCGAACCCGCGAAAGCCAGCGGGACACGTGCATCCCTTCTTGCGGTAGATCTACAGCCGCCGGTGGGGGCAGGTCGTTCGGGAGCAGTAGAGGCAGGCGTTCCCGTACCGGTCGACCAGGCCGCACGGGCCGATGCCCATGAAGCCGGAGATGCTCTTGCGCGGAGACATCAGGCAGCTCTCGGTCAGATCGATCCCGGCCGGGTTGTCGGGGAGAAGCTGAAAGACCTTCTCCTGCTCCTGGATGGGCCAGTCGCAGTAGCCCGGGCTGTACCGCTCGGTCAGGGTTTTCCCGTCCGGCAAAGCCTCTTCGAGGGTGGCCCTGGTCTGCTCGGCCGCATATTCCACGGTTCGGCTTGCCACCTCGTCCAGCACGTAGCCGTAGGAGCCGTTCTCTTCCTGGGCGCTGGCGATGCGTTCGTCCACAGCCTCGCCCAGAGTCACGGCGAACACGATGCCCGTGTGGCAGTGGCGCATGGCTGCGCTGATCTTGGAACTGGCCAGCAGCACGTCCCCCAGCCGGACGCCGGTGTCGTCGCTGTGCATGGGATACAAAGTGTAGGCCGCGTGCGGGTCGGCGGCGTCGCTCACTTCGGCTGCCGCTTCTTCGTAACTGTTCTGGGTGCGGGGAGAGAGGCCTTCGCCTGCTTCGGCTTCCACGTGGTCGGCGATCTCCTCCTGCTCGAGGATGACGCCAAGAGCCGCCGCTTTGGCCATGAGCCCCTGTTCATCGAGAGCTGCTGCGATTCCCTGGGTCTGTGGCATCCGGCTGATTCCCCCTTGTCCAATGCACAGCAACCGGCCCCTGCCTTCCGCAAGCGGAAGACGAGACCGCTCGAGCCGTTGCTAACGGCCCACCGCCGGGTCACCGCCGGGTTGGGAGTCAGGAGGCGCCTCCGGGAACGGGTTGGATCAACCGCGCTGGAGGCATCCACCAGTCGGACCGAACGCGCCAGAGGGCTCTGGCGGGCATGGAGGCAGCGGGTACGGAGGACTGAGCAGGGTTCCCGGCAGTGAGGAGCTAGCGGACTTTGTCGGAAGCTCCACTGTCAAACCGCTGCTCTTCGAGTCCTCCTTGCCTCTCGGACCGGAACTCCGCAACTGCTTGCCTAATGAGCATAGCGCCTCAGCCGGATCTGTCAAGTGAAAAGGCCGCAAACCTGTGGCCTGAAATCCGGCAATTTCTGCCGGGAACCGAGGGCCTTATATAGCAACGGGTTAGTTCCAGGCGCGCGCCGGCCGCCAGCGGGCGGGACGCGCTCCTGCGCGTCCGCAACGCTCGACGTGCGCGCGATCCGGAAGGAGCCGGACCCTCCGAACGGCTTCCGGTTCGGCGATTGCGGGCCTCGGTGGGTCAAGGCCTACGCACCCCCGAAACGCCCGGCCCCGCCCTACTCGGTCCGCAGGGCCACGATGGGGTCGAGGGTGGCGGCTTTCCAGGCGGGGTACGTGCCGAAGACGATGCCGACGAGCATCGAGACCGTGAGGCTGATGACGATCGAGACGGGTGTCATGGCCGTGGGCATGCCGGAGAACTCGCTCACGCCCCACGCGAGGCCCGCGCCCAGGCCTACGCCGACCAGTCCGCCGATGATGGTGAGCAGCACGGCTTCGGTGAGGAACTGGAAGAGGATGTCCCGCCGCTTGGCGCCCAGGGCCCGGCGGATGCCGATCTCCTTGGTGCGTTCGTACACGTTGGC
>CAZBZG010000278.1:0-6249 GCA_964496245.1 uncultured Planctomycetaceae bacterium
AGGTCCAGAGCGTCACGGTCGACCTGGCTGTGGAGAGCGAAGGAACGGTCGGGATCGACATCGGGGCGGACGGGAGCGTGGAAGGCGACTGCGCCGCCGCAGCTGGCAGGGGCAATGGCGACGGTGCGACCGACGCGGATGGCGAGGCCGCTACCGCGGATCCGTTCCCCTGGGCGCAAGCGATCAACGGCCACCTCGCCTGGCGCGTCAAGTCCTGCGGCGGCGCGGTGCGCGACCTCAATGCCTGGCGGCTCGTGCCGATCCGGTTCCGGGCCGAGGTCCCGTTCAAGATTCACGTGAAATCCGTAAACATGACGGTACAATGAACGGGCCGGGAGCGAGAGGCGGACAGCACCGGTGCGCAGCGCACGACTCACAGGCGGAGGCAGCAAGATGATGACGACGCCGGCGTTTGCCGTGGCGGACCTGGGGCAGGACTGCTTTGCGATCAACGACCGCGGCCGGACCGTGGCGTACGTGACGAGCCAGGGATACGTGGACTGGCTGCTGCAGCACGTGGACGAGGACGGGCCGCAGCTCACGTCCCTGCGCAAAGAGACGCACCTCTGTTACACGCTGGGGTTGAAGCTTCTGCTCCACATGCCCCACTTCTGCGAAACCATGGAGGAGATCGGGTACGAACGCGAGCAGGACGGCGCAGCGATCGTGCTGCGCGGTCGCGCCTCGTCCGAGGACCGGGAGTTCTCGTCCGAGACCCTGGCCCGTCTCTCTGCCGATCCGGAGACGGGGGCCTATTGCTGGGCGCTCGAGACCTGCTGCACGAGCCACGCGAACGAGCCCCGGTCCTTCGACACGATCGAGTACAACAACATCTACCCGGGCGAGGCGGGCAAGTGCATGTTCTTCCGGGATACCAAGGAGTACCAGGCCACGCTCATGACCGACCGGGACGGAGCGGTCTGGCGGTTTCCCCACCAGCACCGCCTCCACTACGGCCATCTGATCCAGACGCTCGCCTTTGCCGAGGGATCCATGGCGGGCTTCTTCCACGAGGCCAAGGGCGACCCGGTGGTCATGGTGGACGCGTCGCCGCTCGAACCGTTCTGGGCGATTTGCGACATGTACTACGACCTGCACTGCATGGTGCGCCCGGGCCGGCCCATTGCGCCGGGCGAATCCTTCACCATCCGCTACCGCGTGGAATATCTGGATGCGGCGGACGCCGAGGCCCTGCTGGCCAAGGCCCGGCCCATCCCCGTGCCCGACGAGGACCGCGCGCAGCAGGAGCATCCCCGCGTGGATCCGGGCCGGAATACCTTCTCGACACCGATCGCGATCGACCGGCCCGAAGAGGGATCCGCATTCGTCACCAATCCGCCCAAGAAGGTCTGGGAGAAGCCGGCTGAACCCAATGCATCAGGCGCGCTTCGGATCACGCACGGCCGCGACGAGGAGACGGTTTGGGGGTACCTTCCGCCCACCCAACTTCCCGCGGACTCTGTGCTGCGCATCTCGGCCCGGCTCAGGACCGAGAGCGCGACCGGCCGCGGAGCTGTGCTGCGCGTGCGGCACTACACCTTCTGCTGGCGGCCGGAGCCGCATCTGGAGCCCTTCGCAGAACTCGCTTGCGATCCCGTCAACGGCACGACCGACGATTGGGTCGAGGTGCGGCTGCCCGATCTCACGGTCACTGCGGAGCAGTTCGACAGTCTGATCGACTGCGAGTTCGTCCTCTCGGGCCGCGGCCGGGCCTGGCTCACCGATCTCACGCTCGACCTGGAACGCAAGGCATGAGCCCCCGCGTTCTTGTTGCTTGGAGGAGACACGCATGGCAGACCTGGCGCAACGTTTCGACGACAATCCGCTGATCACGCCGCAGGACGTGCCCCCGAGTCGCGAGGGGCTGGAGGTTGCGTGCGTGTTGAATCCCGGCGCCTTCCGTTTCCAAGGCCGCACGGGCCTGCTCATGCGGGTGGCCGAACGCCCGCCCCAGAAGCCGGACGCAGTGAGCACGCTGATTCACGATCCCGAGAGCGCCGACGGGGTGCGCGTGGTCGAGGCGCAGAAGGACGATCCAGGCCTCTCCCAGGACGATCCGCGTCTCTTCTTCTACAACGGCATCCAATACCTCACCACCCTGTCCCACCTGCGCCTGGCGTGGAGCGAGGACGAAACGCGCTTCCAGGTCGAGCCGGCTCCCGCGCTCCAAGGGCAGGGGCCTTACGAAGTGTTCGGGCTCGAGGACGGGCGGGTCACCGCCCTGGAGGGCGCGTTCTACGTGACCTGCTCGGCCGTGTCCCGCAACGGCTGCGGGGTGGGGCTCAGTCGCACGCAGGATTTCGAGACCTTCGAGCCGCTGGGCCTGGCCCTGCCGCCGGACAACAAGGACGGGGCGCTCTTCGAAGAGAAGGTCGGCGGCCGGTATTGGTGTCTCCACCGCCCCATGTCCAAGTGGGGTCTGCGCATCTGGACGGCCACGAGCCCGGACCTCCGCCACTGGGGCGACTACACCTGCATCGCCTCGCCCCGGCCGGGCATGTGGGACGAAGAGCGCGTGGGCGGGGGCGCGGCGCCCGTCAAGACCGAGGCCGGGTGGCTGGAGATCTACCACGGAGCGGACCGCAAGGGCCGCTACTGCCTGGGCGCGCTCCTCCTTGCGCTCGACGACCCGAACTGCGTGCTGGCCCGCTCGCACGATCCCATCATGGAACCCAACCAGCCCTACGAGCAGGAGGGCTTCTACGGCAACTGCGTCTTCACCAACGGCCACGTGGTCGACGGCGACACGCTCACCCTCTACTACGGCGCATCCGACTCCGTGATCTGCGGGGCCACGCTCTCGATCCGCGAGGTCCTGGATTCGCTGGACGCGTGAGCGAGTGTTGGATGAACGGGCCGGGTCCCTGAAATGACCCCAGCCTGTCTCTGTTCTTGCGGACTTTGTTCGAGCTGCGGACTACCGTTGTCGTGGCATGCTGCGATCGTCCTCTGTCGAGAACACTCAAGGGAGGCGTCTGATGCGAAGGATTGCATGGGTATCGTCTGTAGCCGTGTTGTCGGCCTGGATGGGCTGTGCGGCGATGGGTGCCGAACGCGTGATCCAACTGGATTTTCTCGAGGCAGCCGGGGGAAAAGAGGCGGATGTGAGGAAGCTTGGGCAGGGCGAATACGAATGGAGCCTTCCTGTGGGAAAGGGCCAGACCCTCCGATTCGATCCGGCCAAGCTCGGTTTCGACCTATCGGCGTACGACGAGTTTCGGTTCGATCTCAAGCCGCTGGGATCCCAGGTGGGTCTCAACATGAAGATCCAGAACCACCCGGCCCCGGGGCTCGTGAGCAGCTGGTATCTCAAGTTCAAGGCGCTCCAAGACGAGTGGTCGCACGGGCGGTTCGATCTTCACATGGATGACGATGGTGCGCTTCGCAAGAAAGTGGACCCCGGCAAGCCGACGGTTCGGATCAACCTCTATCGCAGAATCCTCGGTTTCAAGGGCGAACCCAGATGGCGAAAGGCGATCTTCCGCAACCCGCGCCTGGTCAGACGGATCGTCTCGGCGGAGTTCAAACTCATGGAGACGGAGGTCCTCGAAGCGGAGGACCGGTATGGCACGCTCTACAAGCTGCACGTACGGAACAAGACGGCCGATCCGGTCACGGCGGAGATCGATCTCAACGGCCACCGCACCTTGAATCGTTTCCAGGTCGACGGCCCCGACAAGGTCGAATTGAGCGGCGGCGAGGCGAAGACTCTACCCCTGACCGTGTGGATCTCGAAGGAAAGGGCCGAAGAGCTTCCCGATCTCTATTCCGAAATGACCGTGCCGGTCATTTCCGTGGCCGGCGTGCCGGATTCCGATGTCCATGTGCTTCGGGGGTACCGCCGCTGGCCCATGTGGGGCGTGGTTCCGCTGCGCAGCCGGAAGACCTGGACGGCCAAGGGGAAGGGCGGGACGGTCCAAGCAGCCGAACGGATCATGCAACACAGGTGGCCTGTGCCGGATTTCGGGCCGCCCCTGCACGATCAGCTGTACAGCTGCAAGAAATGCGGCAAATGGCTGAAGCCACTGACGCCTACCGAGTTCCACAAGCACAAATGCCCCAAGTGCGGGAAGATTGTGGAGGACAACGATCGAATGGACCGAGCGTGGCTGGGGCGGTACAACCGCAAGTTGGGGGCGCACGTCAAGACGCTCGCGCGGGCGTACATCTCGACCGGGAACGAACAATACGCCGAGAAGGCCAAAGAGATCCTTCTGGATTATGCGAAGGGGTACCCGAAGATGCCGCTGGCAGGCGGAACCCGTTCGACCTGTGGCTTTACGCGGCTGGGCGCGAATTCGCTGCACTCGAGCTATGCTCTGCCGGATTTCGCGGAAGGATACGCCTATCTGCGGGACGCCCCGTGCCTGCACGAGTAGCGTCGCGCGACCATCGAGCCGTTCCTCAAGGACGCGGCTTCGCGAATCGCCCAGCATACGGTGGAATACAACAACCAGCAGGCGGAGCATTTTCGGGCCTATGGTTCGGCCGGTCTGGCGATCGGATTCTGGCCGTTCGTGGCCGAGGCGATTCACGGCGATTTCGGATGGCACGAGGTCATCAAATACGGTTTCACCGACGACGGGGTGGCCCACGAGGGGGGCGCCTACGACCGGGCGATCAAGCAGGCGATGCAAGCCTTCTCCGTCTACGCCAAGAGGGAAGGCATCGACCTCGCGTCCAAAACGTTCCGCCGGATCCTCACCAGTTCGGGAAGGGCCACGTCTGGCGATTCCTCAGTGCTGATGGAAACTTCGGGATACATCTACCTGCGAAAGAAGGCGGCTCCCGGCCTGATGGAAATCGGGCTGAACTACATCCAGCAGTTCGACCGGACCGAAAGAGACCGGTTCACCACCTTCTTCAAGCTCGACGGCAAACAGGTGGATTCCACGGTGGGAAGGATCAACTACGGTTCGCCGCGGTCGAAATGGATGTACGCTACGGCAGCCCACAACGCGATCGTGGTGGACGGGAAGAGCGAGGCGGGGGGATCGGAAGGCAACCTGATCGCATTCGATGCTTCCACAGAGACGCCAATTGCCGCTGTCACCACCGACCCGCGCATGCGTTTCTATGAAGGCGTCAATCAAATCCGGTGCATCGCGATCCTGGGCAGTGCCTACGTCGTGTTCGACTACGTGTGGGGCGACCAGAAGCACGACATCGATCGCTACCAGTGGGGCAAGGGCAGTGCCTCGCTGAAGTGCGACGCGGGCCCGGTGGACGACCTGGGCAGCCTGCCGTCGGCCGGCGGGTTCTCCGGCATCACCGGCGGGCCGTCCGGCAACGAGGTTCGTATCGACTTCTCCGGCGGCCTGAAGATGCGGGTCGTTGGGGACGGCCCTATGGAGGCCTACAAGGCGAAGACGGTGGCCGGCTACCAGGCAAGACCGGCGGAGGTCACGTTCGTGCGCAGGCCGGACGCCAAGACGGCGGCCTTTCTCGCCACGTTCTCCACGGGCGAGACGACTCCCCCCGCCGGGCGCATCACCAAGACCTCGCCGTCCGCATGCGAATGTGAGGTGGAGGCGGACGGTCAGACCCATCGCGTTCTCATCGAGCCCGGCGCAAACAAGGTGACCGTAACACCGAACTGATGGCCGAACTCCCGGCTGGGCGTTTCGGAAGCCGGACCATCCGACTCTGTCATTGACGGCGCGATCAAAACGCGGTACGCTCCGAACCAGCCGAGAGGAGCGGCCGTCCATGTCCCGCCCACCGAAGCTGTTCCTTGGAACGCTCTTCACGGCCGCGCTCGCCGCGGGCTGCGCGGATCGTGCGGAGCAGGATCTCCGGGCGAGCCTCGACCAAGAGGCACGGGTGCTGCGCGTGGAGGAGTTCGCGGACGCGGGCCGCAAGCGCAGCCTCTTCCGCGATACGCTCGTGCCCAAGGCCGAACAGGGCCTGGGCGCGGCCCGCACCGCCTTTGCCGCGGGCAAGGCCTCGTTCACCGACCTGATCGACGCCGAGCGCACGCTCCTCGAACTCCGCCTCATGGCCGCACGCGCCAGCACAGACCAGCAGATCCGCCTGGCCGAGCTGGAACGGCTGGCAGGCCGGGAGTTGCGCGGAGGCGGGGGGTGAGGAGGGCGGCAGAGATCACGAAGGCGAGTAGATGCGGGTCCGCCCCTGCGGCCAACGGTCAGGATCTGTCTCATCGATGTGGTGTCTCGCGAGACGCCCCCCCCCCGTAGGTCGAGACCTCCCCTGTGGAGCGCCGCTTGGTGGATCTCGAACTCTCGCTGG
>CAZBZG010000279.1:0-6175 GCA_964496245.1 uncultured Planctomycetaceae bacterium
GGATATCCTCGAGCACTCGGGAAGCGAGCATGCCCACCCACTGGGTGGGCATGGCACCCAGCGCGGGCATGGCACCCAGGTGGGTCGGCACCACTCCCTCAGACCGTTGCCCTGGTCTGAACCTGCGGGGCAAATCACCGCGGGGTAAGGCTCTCCCCGCGCGCATCGATCACGACAAAGGCCGGAAGGTCTTTCACCTCGATCCGCCGCAACGCTTCCATCCCGAGTTCTGGGAAGGCGACGACCTCGGCCTTGCGAATGTGCTCCCGGGCCATGAGAGCCGCGGCTCCGCCGACCGTGCCGAGGAAGACGCCGCCGTGGCGTCGACAGGCGTCGGCCACGGCGGGGGCGCGGTCTCCCTTTCCGAGCATCACGAACGATCCGCCCGCGTCCATGAAGCGGCCGACATACCCGTCCATGCGTTCGGCGGTCGTGGGGCCGAAACTCCCGGTCGGACAGCCGGGAGGCGTCTTGGCCGGGCCGGCGTAATAGACGGGATACGCCCGCAGATCCTCCGGCAGGCCTTCGCCCCGATCGAGGTCTTCCGCGATCCGGGCGTGGGCCATGTCCCGCGCCACAACGAGGGGGCCGTTCAGGCGCAGAAACGTCCCGGGACGGCAGGATGCGAGTTTGGCGAGCGTGGCGTCCATGCCCGCGCGCAGATCGATCGACAGGCCCGCCCGATCCGAGTGGGCCTCGAGCCGGGGAAGAAAGCGCGCCGGATCGCGGTCGAGGGATTCCAGAAATACACCGTTCCGCGTGATCCGGCCCCGGGCGTTCCGGTCGGCCGAACAACTCAGCCCGATGCCCACGGGGCAGCTCCCCGCATGCCGGGGCAGGCGCACCACCCGCACATCGAGCGCAAAGGCGCATCCCCCGAACTGCGCGCCGAGCCCGAGAGAGCGGGTGATCTCGAGAAGCTCCGCTTCATACGCTGGATCGCGAAACGCATAGCCCTCCCCCGGCCCGCCTTCGGGCAGCGCATCGAGCGCCCCGGCGGTGGCGAGCTTGACCGTCTTCAGCGTCGCCTCGGGCGAAGTGCCGCCGATGACGACAGCGAGATGATACGGCGGGCAGGCAGCCACGCCGATCCCCGCGAACGTCTTTTGCAGGAGCCGTGTCATCGCGTCCGGATTGAGAAGCGCCTTGCTGCCCTGGTGGAGTACGGTCTTGTTGGAGGATCCTCCCCCCTTGGCGAGAAAGAGAAAGCGGTAGTCCAAACCTTTCGCGCTTTCGATCCCGATCTGCGCGGGCAGGTTGTCGCCCGTGTTCGCCTCGTCGAAGAGGCCGAGGGGGGCGATCTGGGAATCGCGCAGCGCGTTCTCCTGATACGCGCGCCGAACGCCGCGGGAAAGGGCGTCGCGGTCGTCGCCGTCCGTCCAGACATGCGCGCCCTTCTCGGCGATAACGGTGGCGGTACCCGTGTCCTGGCAGATCGGAAGAACGCCTTCGGCCGCAATGACGGCGTTGCGCAAAAGACTCGCAGCGACGAAGCGGTCGTTCTCGGACGCCTCGTCCCATTCGAGAATCGAGGCGAGTTGTTCCAGGTGCCGCCGGCGCATGAAGAATGCCGTATCGTGAAACGCCTCTCGGGCCAGCGTCTCGAGCGCTTCGGAGCAAACGACCAGCACCTCGTGGCCGCGAAACGTATCGCGCTCCACGAACGCGGGGGTGAGAAGGCGGTAGTCGGCCTCGTCCGCAAGGGGGGGGACGATGGGCCGGATCCCCTCGTTGCCCATGAGGTTCCTTTCGTCCATTCGGACGGATTCGAGTCCCCTACGACAGCGGGATCCCGAGCTTCTCGGCCAGGGCCTCGGCACGCTTGCAGGCGGGGGTGTCGGGATATTTCTCGCGCAGCACCTCGATCCCCTTGCGGATCCACTTGAGATCGTCTTCGAAGCGCGCGAAGAATTTGGGGTCCGAGGCCTTGCCCTTCTTGGCGAGCGGCAGGGCCTTGGCTTCGATTTTGGCCAGGACCTTGGCCGCCTTGCGCGCGCGCACCACGGCCGGTTCCTTGGACCACGCCCGCGCGGTCTTTTTGAACTCCCGGCCGAGGTCCGACCCGCCGAAGCGTTTGGCGAGCGCCTCCAGCCCCTTGGCCGCTGCAGCAGGCGCAGTCTCCTTGAGCGCGGTCAGCTTCTCCTGGCGCTGGGCGGCAAACGCCTCGAGCGCCTCCACCGCCTTGCTGGCAGCAGCTGCCTCGGCCGCGTCGTCCGCGTCGGTCTCGCGTTCCGCTGCGGCGAGGGCCCGTCCCAACTCGCCACGCTCCCAGTACTTGCCAACCCGCCCCAGGGCCGCAAGGTCCGGCATGGAAGGCAGGCCGTCGGTCTCTTCGCGCGTGGGATCGAGCGCAGCCTGTTCCTGGTCCTTCCGGTAGAGCACGAACCGGTCGATGCTGAAACCACCCGACCGGCCGCAGATCGTGAATGTGTGCAGCCCTGCCGTGAGGTCGTAGGACGCGGGCGCCTTGCCGCCGTGCTTGTGCTCGTGATTGCTCCACCAAGTCCAGCAACCTCGCCGTGAGGAGTAGGTCTTGGTGGGCTCGCCGTCGTCCATCTGGGTGAAGCAGTCGTTCTCCAGGGTCGCGTCTTTGTGATCGTGCCGGTTGCGGATGCGCAGCTGATAGGTGCCCGGCGTGGTGATCTTGATCTTGTAGACCAGGGGCCCGGCCCGGCCACTGTGGTTGATGCCCTTGCCCGTCCACGTGTAGTAGCAGCGGCCCGTGAAGCCCTCCAGCTTGGTCTCCGCCTCCCACAGACCGGTAGGCTCGACCGACTCCACCTCCACGACCACCACGCCGTCTTCTTCGGAAAAGACCGGGGCGTCGCGCCCGTTGCCGCCGGCAGGGGTCGGGGCTGCGAGGGCCAGCAGCAACGCTGCGATCATACTCCAGCGGACGATCGTGACTCTCCGGTTGCGCATCGTTCTCCCTTCTGTCCGGGCTCCGCAACGGTGCGCCGCTCCCCCGGGCGCACGCGCGGGGGAGCGGATGGGACCGTGCTGCGCGGCGCGGCTACAGAACCACCGCCGAAGCGCCCGATCTTATTCTACCACCTCGAAGGTGATGGTCAAGCCGGGGCCGGCCGTGCCGCCGGCATTGTCGTCCGCGTACGGCACGGCCTCGAGCACGTGCGTGCCCACCGGCGGATTCCAGCCGTTGTAGTCGCCGCTCGTGTCGCCCGCGAGCGCGTAGGGCGGCACGTTCTCCGTGCCAAAGACTTGGCCGTCCAGGAAGAAACGGACGCTCTGGAGCGTGCCCATGACCTCGGCCCGGATGTTGAGGGCCGTGCCGTCGGCCGAACGGTCGATCACGCCGCCGTCAGGGAGCGCGCGCAGATCCTGATCCGAAGCCGCGTCGACCAGGGTGAAGCCTGTGATGCCGAGGCTGCTGCGCACGACCTCGAAGGTGATGGTGCGCGCCGTGCCGGCCGTGCCGCTCGCGTTGTCCTGTGGATACGGCGTGGCTGTGAGCGTGTGCGTGCCCTCGGTCGGCGTCCAGGCCTTGTAGTCGCCGTTCGTGTCCCCCACGAGCGCATAGGGCGCGTGGTTCTCGGTCTGGAAATTGGCGTTGCCGTCGAGCGCGAAGCGCACGCTCTCCACCGTGCCGCTGACGTTGGCCCGGATGTTGAGCTGCTCGCTCGCCAGGGCTTCGAGATTCATGGTGCCCCCGTCCTGCAGCGTGGCCACGGCCTGGTCGGTGTTCGCGTCGATCAGCGTGAAGCTGTCCACGCTCCCGGTCGAAGGCGGCGGCGGGGCTTCTTCCACGACCACGCTCACGTCGTCCGACGCGCTCAACTCGCCGTCGTCCGCCGCAAGCCGCAGCGTGTAGGTGCCGGCTGCGCCAAACGTGGCGCTCGTGTCCACGGCTGCGGCATTTCCGAAGGTGACCGTGCCCGGGCCCGCGACCTTGCTCCAGGCGGTGATCAGACCGGTGCCGGGCAGGCCGTCGTCCGAGACCGTACCGTCGAGGCTCACCGTGTCGTCGGGAAGCGTGATCGTCTGGTCCGCGCCGGCGTCCACCGTGGGCGCCTGGTTCTCGGGCGGCGGCGGGGTGCCGGCCGTCTTCACGAGGATGGCGCTCGCCTTGGCGTTGTTCACATCGGTATGGTAGACGATGTCGAGCGTCCCGTCCGTGACGCTCACCTGCACCGTGATATCGTGGGCCGCGTCGTGGCCCGCGGTTGCGTAGAGGTCGAGATCCGTGACCACCTCGGCCCCTTCGATCGTCACGTCGAAGACACGCTTGCCCGCCGCCGTCCAGTAGATCTCGGCGAGGTGCAGCGTGACCGTGTAGTCGGCGTTGGCCACGGGCAGGCTGTAGGTGAAGTCGCCGTACCGCTCGGTCCGGTAGAGCGCGTCGTCCTCGGTGTTGCTGATGGGGTCGGACTTGCTGTAGGTGCGCCCCCCCGCGTAGTTCGCGTCAGCCGCATACACCGTTCCGTCGATCGCGGTGTACGATGCGCCGCCGCAGTTGATGGCCGCCACCACGTCGCCACCGGCCTCGGACTCGGTCGTGGCCTCGGCCGTGGCGCCGGCGCTGACGTTGCCGGCCGCGTCCACCGCCTTGACCGTGTACGCGTAGGTGGTGCCCGCTGCGAGACCCGTGTCCGCATAGGCGGTGTCCGCCACCGCATCGATCAGGGTCCCGTCCCGGAGGACCTGGTACCCGGTCACGCCCACGTTGTCCGTGGACGCGCTCCAGGCGAGGTCGATCCGGCTCGTGGACACGGCCGTGGCGGTCAGGTCTTGGGGCACGGTGGGCGCCTCGGTGTCGGGGGGCGTGTCCACCGTTATGCTCACGCTGTCCGCATCGGTCGCGCCGTCATCATCCGTAACCGTCAGGGTGGCCGTATAGGTACCGGCCTCGGCATACGTGTGGCTCACATCCATGCCGGTCGCGGTGTTGCCATCCCCGAAGTCCCACGCATAGCTCACGATCGTGCCGTCCGGGTCGTAACTGCCCGATCCGTGCAGGGTGAACGAGGTCGTGGTGTCGCCGCTCGCCGGATCCGCATAGGCGTCGGCAACCGGCGGCTCGTTGGGCGTGCCGTCCGCAGTTGCCACGCGGATGGCGCTCGCCTTGGCGTTGTTGACGTCCGTGCGGAACACGATCTCGAGCACGCCGTCGGCCACGGTCACGGGAATGTCGACGTCGTAGGCCGCGTCATGTCCGACCGTGGCGTAAAGATCGAGGTCGGTCACGACCTCCAGATCCTCGATGAGCACGTCGAAGATGCGTTTCTGCGTGCCCGTCCAGTAGATCTCGGCCAGGTGCAGGGTGACCACGTAGTCGCCGTTGAGCACGGGGACACTGTAGCTGAAGTTGCCGTAGCGCTCGCTTCGGTAGAGCGCATCGTCCTCCGTGTCCGCGATCGGGTCGCCCGTGGTGTAGGTGCGTCCGCCGCTGTAGTCCGTGTCAGCTGCGTACAGGGTGCCGTCGACCGCCAGGACCTCTCCGCCGCCGCAGTTCGTGGCAAAGACCACGTCGCCCGGAGGCGGCGGCGCCGGCTCCTCTTCCACGGTCACGCTCACGTCGTCCGCTGCGCTGAGCTCGGTGTCGTCGGCGGTGAGCCGCAGCACGTAACTGCCCGCTGCGCTGAACGCCGCGGTCGTGTCCACGGCCGACCCGTCGCCGAAGGTGACCGTGCCCGGGCCCGAGACCTTGCTCCAGGCCGTGGTCAGGGCCGCGCCTTCGGGCAGGCCGTCGTCCGTGACCGTGCCGTCCAGATTCACCGTGTCGTCCGGAAGCGTGATGGCCTGATCCACGCCCGCGTCCACCTGCGGCGCCTGGTTGGCGTAGGCGTTGATCGTGATCACGACCGTATCGCTGTCCGTGTTGCCCTCGTCATCGGTCACGATCAGGGTGATGGTATGCTCGCCCACACCCAGGTCGACCGTGGGGCTCTCGCCCGTGGCGATCTGCGTGCCGGCTTCCTGCCAGGAAAAATCCGCGATCGCACCCCCTGGATCATAAGACCCCGACCCGTCGAGCGCGATCGACTCGCTCCCGCTGTCGTCCGCGTCCAGGACCGTCTGGTCCGGACCGGCATCGGCCACCGGATCGCCCGTGGCCAGCCGGATCAGGATGACCCAGTCCTTGCTCGTGTTGTTGGGAGCGCTGCCGAGTGTCGCGTCCCGCATCGGATTAGACTCGCGTCCCTATGATTTGAGACGG
>CAZBZG010000280.1:0-6154 GCA_964496245.1 uncultured Planctomycetaceae bacterium
GTGGTGCTGCAATGCACTGCAGGACGAGGCGTTGCCTGGAATGGCGATGATTTTGGGTGAACCGTGTCGGAAAGAGGACAACCCGGCAGGCATATCCGGATTTCCGGGCGGCCGACTCAGGGGGAGGCGCCGAATCGTTGCTGTCGCGCCAGTGCATCCTGGGCGCGAAGGCGCAGGGCGGCGGGGGTCTTGGGATCGTCGGCAATCTGCTGGAGCACCTGGGCGGTCTCGGGACCGGGCAGGCGGCCCAGCGCGTCGACCGCCCGGGTGCGGGCGGCTAGGGTGGAGCCGGTCCTGGCCACCCGGGCGAGGGCTTGGCGTGCCGTACGCCCCCCCATGCGGACCAGGGCGTCGGCTGCATCGGCTGCCACCCCCGGCTCGTCTGAGGCGAGGCGCTCGGTCAGCTGGTTGGTGCGGAAGAGCGGGTAGTAGAGGATGGTCACGAACAGGAGGAAAAGGAGCAGGCCGAAGGCGATCCATGCGGCCAGAGGCGCGTACCGGCGTCTGTCTCGGCTGCGTTTCGGGGGGTGGGCGTTCGGCGCAGGAGCTGCGGGTTCCTCGTCCACGCCAGCGGCAGCGCATTCCTTGCAGAGCAGCCCTTCGGGATCTCGTGGCGACCCCTGGGCGATGCACTCGCCGCACACGAGCGTCCGGCACTTGCGGCAACGTCCGCCGGCGAGCGCATCGATTTCAGCGCCACAGATTTTGCACTCAAGGGCCATGGATTCAGCATACGCGAGCGGGTGGCCGGCGTCCAGTGTTTCCCGTGTCGCCGCAGGATGCATGCCTCTCAGTACAGCCCATCGCCATAGGTAAACACCTATGTGCGATGGGCTGTACTCAGTACGCCACAGACACGGTGTCGCCCGTGACCGTGAACCGCGCGCTCAGAACCTCCGAACCGGCGAGCGCCTGGCTGCGCGCGTCTGGCTGATGGCCGCCCACGCTCACGGTGAACGCGCCCGGCTCGACCCGGGCCTCGCCCGCTTCGTTGATGAGCGCCATGTGGCGGGCGGTCAGGGCGAAGGATACGGTCTCGGCCGCACCAGGAGCGAGCCGGATGCGGCGGAACCCGCGCAACTCCCGCATGGGCACGGGCACCGAGGCCTCGTGGTCGGTGAGGTAGAGCTGGACCACTTCCGCGCCCGCGCGGTCGCCCGTGTTCTCTACGGTCACGCGCACCTCGAGTTCTTCCCCTGCGGGCAGATCGTCTGTGCTGAGCGTGAGGTCCCGGTAGGCGAAGGTCGTGTAGCTCAGGCCGTACCCGAACGGATACAGCGGTTCGCCTGCGAAGTACCGGTAGGTGCGTCCCTGCATGGCGTAGTCGGCGAAGGGCGGCAGATCCTCCAGGCTGCGGTAAAAAGTGACCGGCAGGCGACCGGCCGGGCTCTCCCGGCCGAAGAGCACGTCTGCAACCGCGCCGCCGCCCTCGCCGCCGGGATACCAGACCTGGAGGATGGCGGGCACGTGGTCGTGCGCCCAGCCGAGTTCCGTGGAACTCCCGCCCGTGAGCACCAGGACCACGGGCGTGCCTGTTGCGACCACGGCCTTGAGCAGGCGCGTCTGGCAGACCGGCAGGCCCAGGCTCGTGCGGTCGCCCCCGCCGTCGGAGTTGGCCACATCCCCTTCCTCGCCCTCCATGCTCGGGGAGATGCCGAGGCAGAGCACGGCCGCATCCGCGCGCTCGGCCGCGGCCACGGCCTCGGCGAGCAGGGGCTGGGTGCCGTCCGCCGCTTCCCCGCCCACGAGCGGACTCCCCTGTGCATACCAGATGCGCGTCTCCGGACCCACGGCCGCGCGGATGCCGTCCCGCAGGGTCGTGGCCTGCGAGGGCGTGCCAAAGTAGTTGCCGAGCAGCACGTCCAGGCTGTCCGCGTTCGGGCCGACCACGGCCAGGGACGTGAGATCGGGCGAGAGCGGCAGGAGGTCGCCTGCGTTCTTGAGGAGCACGAGGGTTGCGCGGGCCATGTCGCGTGCGAGCTCGTGATGCGCTTCGCAGTCGTTCCGCTCGTAGGGGATCTGCGCCCAGGGCACGCGTTCGGGCGGGTCGAAGAGCCCGAGCTTGAACCGGGCCGTGAACAGGCGCTTGACGGCCGTGTCGAGTTCCGCCTCGGTGATGAGGCCGGTGTCCACGGCGATCAGCAGATCGCGATAGGTGGAGCCGCAGTCTAGCTCGCACCCGTTCTTGACCGCGAGCGCTGCGCTCTGAGCCGCGTTCTCTGTGACGTGATGATACGTGTGGATGTCGCCGATCGCGCCGCAGTCGCTCACCACATACCCTTCGAAGTCCCAGGCCTCGCGCAGAACCTTCCCGAGCAGCGTCGGACTCGCGCAGCACGGCTCGCCATTGGTGCGGTTGTACGCGCCCATGACCGAGTAGGCGCCGCCTTCCACCACCGCGTCCCGGAATGCGGGGAGGTAGGTTTCATACAGATCCTTCTGGCTGACGCGCGCGTCGAACCGGTGCCGCTCGGGCTCTGGGCCGCTGTGCACCGCATAGTGCTTGGGCGTGGCCACGCTCTTGAGGTACGTCGGGTCGTCTCCCTGCAGGCCACGCACAAACGCCACGGCCATCCGCCCCGTGAGAAAGGGGCACTCGCCATAGGTCTCGTGCCCCCGCCCCCAGCGCGGGTCGCGTACGATGTTGATGTTCGGCGTCCAGAAGGTGAGTCCCTTGTAGATGCCCCGGTCGCCCTGGCGCACGAATTCGTGGTGCTTGGCTCGGCCCTCGTCGCTGATGGCTGCGGCCACGCGTTCGAGGCGCGCCGGGTCCCAGGCCGCGGCCATGCCGATGGCCTGGGGGAAGACCGTGGCCACGCCCGCCCGGGCCACGCCGTGCAGGCACTCGTTCCACCAGTTGTAGGCCGGCACCCCGAGCCGGTCGATGGCGGGCGCGTCGTGGAGCGTCTGCCCGACCTTCTCCTCCAGGGTCATGCGCCCAACCAGGTCGCTCACGCGTTCGGCGGGCGGCGCGTCCGGGTTTTCGTAGATGCGGGGACGTTCGTCGGTCATGGGCTCCTCCCAGGGACAGGCCACCGTGCCGGCGGCCCCGTTCTCAGGACAGCTCCACGCGGAGCGTCTTCAGTTCGAACGGCGCGAGGCGGATCTGCAGCCGGTCGCTGTTTACGGTGAGCGGGTCCGCTTGTTGGATCGCCGCCCCTGGCGAGCCGGCCGGGCGCTCGAGCAGATCGCATTCCGCCGCCTGCGCGATTGGACGGTTGAAGCGCAGGGTGGCCGTGGCCTCCTGGCCCAGGCTCTCGAAGAGGCGGAGCACGAGCCCGGCGCTGCTCTCGGCCTGCTTGAGCGCGGTGATGAGCACGCTCGTGTCGCTGGCTGTGACGAGCGGGCGCGGCAGGTCGGCCGGCGCGGCCGCGGTCTGGAACACGGCCGGCCGGTGGTTGAAGGCGTAGCCGTGCTTGGGGATGTCGGCTGCCCGCCAGTCGCCGGCATGGGGGAGCAGCGCGTAGCTGAACGCAAAGGGCCCGAGCCCGACCACCTCGTCCCGGTCGAGCCGCATGCGCGGCGCGCGGAGCAGGCTGAGGCCGATCTCGCGGGGCCCGGCGTGATACCCGTACTTGCCGTTGTTGAGGAGGGCGAGACCGCGCGTGCCGTCGGACACGTCCAGCCACTTCTGCATGGGCCGGTCCGGCTCCTGGGGTTTGCGGGGGTCGGTCCGGTTTTCCTCAACCAGGGTGTCCGCGTCCAGGGCGCGCGTCTCTTCGTGCGCATGGGGCGGCCGCTCGGCCACGCCATAGGGGGCTTCGGCGACCACGCGGTCGCAGGCAAAGGGCAGGTCGAACGCGGCCCGCAGCAGAACCTCGCGCGCGTGCCACTCGCCCCGCGTCAGGAACCAGACGAGCGGAGAGCCTGCGTAGAGCACGATGTCCTGCTCGATGCGCGTGGGCGGCTTGTCCGACGCGAGCGCGATCGTGGTGGTGACGCGCACGCCGGCGCGCACCGGTCCGGCTTCGAGGGCGCGCACGTCGACGGCGTCGGGCGCGAACGTCTCGCCCGTGAGGCCGATGTTCCACGGCTGCCAGCTGTGCTCGGGCGGGCCGGGCACGTGGCAGCGATCCTCCAGGAAGACCAGGCGGTTGGCCTGTCCGTCCGGGGCTACGCATTCGGTGTCGCCGGTCTTGTCCCGGAGCCGCGCGATCGCGCCGGACGCTGGATCGAGCTCCACGCGTACCTGGTCGTTTTCGATCGAGCGGTCGTCAGCCGCTAGCGCGATGGCGGACGACGACTGGGTGCGTTTGCGTAGGTGGAAGCGGCTGCAGCCCAGGCCCGGCACGTCCTCGGGGAGGAAGACGAGAGTGCGTTCGCCGTCTTCGCCGTCCGCCATCTGGGCCGGCAGCACGCCTCCGTCCTGGGTCACGACCTCCGCCGGTTCCTCGTCCGCCCAGGGCAGGTGCACGGGCGTGGTGACCGGCCAGGACAGGGGATTGAAGACGAGCACCGGAGAACCCTGTCTGGACCGGATGGACGGATCGGGAGACGCGGCGTCACCGATGGTTGCGAGCGCGCGGTTCAGCACCCAGGTGCCGCGGCGCTGGACTTCGCGAAAGAGCTCGTATGCCTCCTCGTGCGCCTCGCCGTAGCAGCAGCCGCAGGTGATGTCGTGGAACTGATTGACCGAGAGCGCCTGCCAGGCCTGGCGGAATTGCCCGCCGGGGTAGGGCATGCCGGCTTGCGCGGCCAGGCACGCGGCCTTCTCGGCGGTGAGCAGAAGGGCCTCGAGCCGGCGCTGGAAACGCTTGGTGTGCGTGTCCGAGGTGTAGGTGCCGGTGTAGCTGAAGCCGAGTTCGCCGCGCACCAGCGGGAGCGCGTCCGCGTAGGTGCGCATGTCTTCGAGTACCTCGCCGGCCGCGCGCCAGGCGCAGGCGGGAAGCGCGGGATCCGCGTCCGCCTCGGCCGGCAGGCCCGTCCACTCCACGTCCATGGTGATGCGCCGGTCCGAGCCGGCGCCGGTGGCGATGTGGGTGACGGGCAGGCCCGTGTCAGCCAGTTCCTGGGCCGCGGATGCGATCACCTCCCGGCCGGGACGGGCGATCCATTTGCCCGCGAGGTAGAAGACGCGCGTGCCGTCGGTTCCCTCCCACACGAACTGGTGGAGCGGCGTTCCGTCCGGGCCCCGAGGCCGGCAGCGGTGGGCGTAGAAGCCGTCCATGCCGGCTTTGTGGATGATCTGGGGGAGCGTGCCGCAGTGGCTGAAGATGTCCGGGTCCCAGCAGACCGTGGCCGTCTTGCCGAAGGTCTCCAAGAAGTACCACTGGCCGCAGGCGCACTGGCGCACCAGGCTCTCGCCGTCCGGGATCATGTGGTCCGGCTCCACCCACTCCCCGCCGCAGAGCTCGATGCGGCCGTCAGCCACGTACTGCTTGACCCGTGCGAAGAGCACAGGATCGGTCTGCGCGAGCGCGTAGAAGGACCAGGCGGTCGACCGGGAGAAGACGAACGACGGGTCCGCCTCGATCAGTTCCACGGCCCTGCGGAAGCAGTCGCGCATGAGCTCTTCGCCGTGCGGCACGCGCTCCCACAGCCAGGCCACGTCCAGGTGCTGCGTGGCGATCACGTGCACGCGTTTCGTGTCAGGGGTGGGGGGCATGAGCGGGCTCCGTGTCGGGGTGCGATGAACCGGGTGACGGGTGAGTCTAGCTGTTTTCCGGAGAGGTGGCAACCCGGTAAGCGGGTTCCGCCAGGGATATGCCGGGCATTGCTCTGTGGGCGGGTGGATTGGCACGGCCGGACAAGACCGGCCGTGGCAACCCGCGGGGGCCCAAGCAACTCGCGCGGCAGCAACAGCGTGTAGCGCCTCCGGAAGCAGCAGAGGCGGATTCCCACAAATCGTGCGGAATCCGACTTGACAAATGTGAAGGATGGGGTAGATTGTCACATAACGATAATGGCCTTCGGATATTGAAAATGAGTCAGGTCCTGGCCCGCGGCCTTCACATCCTGCAGCGCATCGCCCGCACGCCCACCGACCCCACGGGCTTGAGTGCGATCGCCAGCGAACGCGGCCTCCACCCGGCCACCTGCGCCCGACTCCTCAAGACCCTTGTCGAGGAAGGCTTTGTGGAGCAGGTCGGGCCCAAGAAGGCTATGGCCGCAACAAACGGTTGGATCCTTTGATACCAAGGGGTTACGAGCGTTG
>CAZBZG010000281.1:0-6124 GCA_964496245.1 uncultured Planctomycetaceae bacterium
CTCGAGTTGGCTCTGCCGGCAAAGAGCTTCATGCGCTGCAGAGGCGGGCGCGTGGGCGTGGCTTGCATGCCATACACGAGCTCTGTGGGGGCCTTGATGACGCCCGGCACATTGACCAGATCGATGCGCAGCACAAGCTTGCCCTTGTCGCGGGAGAGGCGCATGATGGGCTCGTCCATGGTCTTGGCCGTGATCCAGCCCTTGTCGTTTTCCCCGATCCAGCAGACGCCCCGTTCGCCGCCGCCCAGCCAGAGGTAGCCGTTGAAGGCGTTGAGCCATTCGCGGGCCCGGTAGATCTGCTTGCTGTTCCAGATCTCGCCCTCGCCCGCCGGCGTGCGGCCGGCGTAGTTCTGCCGCAGCGCGTCGTGCACCTGGTGCATGAGGGGGGCCACCTCGTCCTTCAGGGGGATCTCCAGAGAGAGGCGCTGCAGAGCCTTCGCGTTCTCCACAGGAAGGAGTTGGAGCGTCACGCGCATCAGGCCATCCATCTCGATCTTCGAGACAGACTTGATCTTGGCCGCGGGACAACTCGCCTGGGCTTCGTACACAACCTCGTGGTCTGCGGCGGTCTTCACCGCGCCCGAGCCCTTCCAAGTCAGTTCCTGGCCGTCTTTGCCAAAAGCCCGGTAGCGGACCGGCCCGGCCAGGATCTCGCGCCCCTTGGCCAGGACGCTGTCCCAGAGGCCCTGCTCGTTCATCTCATAGGTGCGCAGCACAGGTGAGACCGCCTGACCCGCGACCTCAATGGGCTCGAACGGCGGGAAGATCTCGTTGGTGATACCGAGCTGGTTGCCTTCCCAGGGGAAGTGCTGCCGCTTGATCACCTCGCGAATGGTTTCGTCCGGCACGTTCGCGCCATGGGCCTTGGCCACGACCTCGTACGCGCCGTCCATGTCAGCCGGCAATTCGATGTCGAACTCCTGCCGGCCCTTGACAAAAGCGTCGAGCACGCCAGTGGCGATGACCTTGCCGCCGTCCTTCTCTCGCACCGTGACCTCCACCTTCTCGACCTCGGCATCCTCGGGCATGGAGCGGATATCGGCCGCGGTCTTGAGCTTGTTGAAGGAAGGGAAGTAGCCGCAGCGGAACTTGAGCACGGTCTTGGGGCGGGCCTTGGGCGCTTCCCAGGGAATGGCCTTGCCCACCTTCCAGACCTTGCGGTGCCGGAAATAGACGGTCTCGCCTGCCGCGTCCTTCAACTCGGCGATGAGCCGGCAGTTCTTGAAGCTCTTGTCCTTGAGCACGAGAGCCGCGGACGCGGTGGCGCCTGGAGCAAGCTCCAGGGTCTCGGTCTTGACCACGTCCTCGCCCTTGTCGCGTTCGAGCCGGAACTCAGCCATCAGCTTCATGGGCTTGTCGCTCGGGTTGATGACTTCCAGAGCCAGGTTGATGTCGCCCAGGAAGCGGTTGGCCCGCTCCTGCAGGTGCACGACAGGGGCCGGTTCCTCCGTGAAGCGCCACGAGTTCCTGGCCCAGTCGAACATGCGGCCGAGCATGAAGGTCTGGAGCCACGGATTCTTCCAGTTGCGCCAGAGATTGACCTGCCACTCCAGGGCGGTGATGGGCTTGGTGGTCATCTCTTTGAGCGGAATGCGGGCCTCGCAGTGCCAGTCCTGGCCGTGCATGGCGCTCTTGGTCTCCCAGTCGGCGTCCCAGTCCTTGATCCCGTCCACGCCGCCCCGGCCGTGGACCCGGCCCCAGCGCCGGGCGTTCGGGTTGGTCATGAACTGGAACTTCTTGCCTCGCCGCTCCTTGGGATCGGTGACGAACCAGAACTCGATGCTGTCATCGTGAACCATGCGCGACGTTCCATCCCGGTCCACATTCACCACCAGGTCGCCTGCGTCGGGCAGCTGGGAACGGATGGCGAGGTAGAAGGCGTCCTTGGTGGCCAGCACATAGCCCCGCACCCGGCGCTGGTCGTCGCTGAAGCCGTCGATCTGCAGGGCGTGGCGCCACTCGTCTTCGTCGATTTGGCCGTCGACCGTTGGCGCGTTGTCGACAACCTGCAGCCGATAGGTCTCCTCCGGATCGGCTTTGAGCACGAACTTCTTCTGCGCGGCTGAGAGCAGCCCGCATGAGAGGGCCATGCCCACAAGCCAGAGTACCGCAACCCGCTTCGCCATTCCTGCCATCGATCGTCTCCTTTCGACTGCGCCGGCGCCGCGCCTTTCAGAGAGCGGGATGGGCCCCACGTCTCGTGGCGATCATTGCCGACAACATCCTTGCCCAGGCCATCCTCGTGACCGCGTCTCAGACCATCCGCATGTTGCCGTGTGCCATGCGCGCGTTCCGTTCCTCTCCCATGGCTCCACATGTCTACTGTTGTTTCTCGGCCCAGACCCACCAGCCGATGCCGGACTTGGCCGTGTGTTTGTAGAAGAACGTCGTGCCGACCTCCCGGGGGTTCATGACGAGCGGTGCCACGATCTCCAAGCGCGTGGCAGGCGCGAGGCCTTTGGCCAAGGTGTCCACGCCTCCGTCGATGCGCAGCACATTGGCGTTCGTCAAGTGCGGGATGTCGTTCCAGGGGCCGCACGGGGCGCTTCCCCGGGGGTCGAGGGCCTCCACGGCAAGCAACCGTCGCCGGTTCACGCTGAGCTTGGTGCCGCCCCCATTGTAGGCCCACAAGCTCATGGATGGATAGCTTGACAACTTCGGACTGCCCCCCCGATACCCAGAATCGATGTCGCTCCGATCGTGCCAGCCGTAGGCGTAATCCGCGAGCTGCTTGGCGCGCGGGAAGTAGCCGGGATAGTCGTAGTCGTGCGTTCGGCCGGGACAGCGCCAGACGCCCATGTCCGGGCAGTAGCCGCTGTCCGACTTATAGAAGCCCGAGTGGTTGCCGGTATAGCCGTAGCCCGCGACCAACCACCAGCCAACAGACTGCTCGTCGCCTGACGCCGAAGCGTTGCCCCACGAATAGCCGTTGCACAACGACAGATGGACGGTGCTGTTGCCGTGGATGACCGGCAGATGCCCCTTCCAGTCATCCGTATACATCTGGGTCCCGACGCCCACCTGCTTCATGTTGTTCGCGCAAGCGACCTGCTGGGCCGTGCGACGGGCCGTGGCGAGCGCGGGCAAGAGCAAGGCGGCCAGGATGGAGATGATGGTGATGACGACCAGCAGCTCCACCAAGGTGAATCCCTGCAGGAACGGCGGCCGTGTCGTTGTCCCGCGAGTGCCACCAAACGCGCGGCGATTGTCCGAATGGGGCTGTCCCTCTGTGGACGACAGCCGTGCTCCGTAAGAGAACCAACGTTGAGACATCATGCGTCTCCCCTTGTGGTACCTGCAGAGGCATCCGCGGTTGTCATGACACGCCCCATCTTTCCGATGCGCATTCCAACGGGACGCTTCCGCTCGCGCTAGTCACCATAAAGCTCCGCAATGAGTGACTTGGCAAACTTTCGCGATTTGCTGTCCAGTTTGGGCATCAACTTGTTCACCCCTTTTCTGGCGGCCGCGCGCGCCTTGCGGAATTCAGGTACCCGCAAGGCTGGCTGGCCGATGCTGTGCATGGCCTTGACGTGCTCGTTTTGTTTTTCCGGCAGCGTTGCCAGAATCTTGAGAATCACAAGCCGCTGTTGGTCGGTCTTCGCATTATCGAGATGCGTTAGCAGAGCCGCAACGTTTTCCTCGGCGCGGTTGAAGTATGCCAAAGAGCGTATCGCCTTGGATCCGTCCGCGCCAAAGGCCTCTTTGATCATCTCGAGCAATTCGTCGCGCAGAGAGGCGATGTGCTTGGCCGAGCGCTCCAGCGCCTCGCGACGCGCGGTCTTAAGACGCGTATCGTCAATGTTTTCAGCCTTCAGTACCACATCATCGAGCCACACCCCTTTGACGTTTTGGCCGACGCTTCGACCCGCTTTGAAGCCGAAGGCGTTGCCGGAACGGACCTCCATAGCATTCAGCGAGAGGACTTCGCGGCCGTCTACTTTTACCGTATAACGCCCGTCGGCGCAGGAAAAGACGCGGAACTTGTGTGGCTTGTCGTCTGCCGACCCAATGGGCACGGCGGACATTTGTTCCTTTCCGCCGCCGGACACGCGCAGGGTGAATTGCCCCTTTTCGACGGACAGCAAGAGCCGCACACCGCCAACGACGAACAGCCGGTTCAAGTTGTCCCGCAACAACCCGTGCGTTTTGCCCTTTACGGTCGGCTTCGGAGGAAAAGCGGGGAACGCAATAGAAAGCACCTCCGCGTTTTTCGCCGGAGAAGCATCGAGACGGACACTAAACGAGAGGATCGCGTCGCTAAAGTCGGGCAGGTTCATGAATTTAAACAGGCGCTGTTTATTGCCGTCGAAACGCAGAGCCCCCGCCTCTCGATTGTAGCGCGGCCCCAAAAAACTCCATTTCCGGTAATAGTCCCAGCCGAAGTCAAAGCGGTTATCGAAATCGTCGGTGAAGATCACGCCTTGGGGCAGGAGCTCTCGGTTAAATTCGATGACCCGGGTCTCAAAGGGAAAGTCGAAGCGGACATTCAGCGTGTTGCCCCGCAGTTTGCGGCGGCGATTGTTAAACGCCTCGTAGGCGTAGGCGCCTGGCTGAAAACCGATCCGCCCGGGGTCCAGAACCACCTGGACATCCGCCGGTTTCTTTTCCCATGACTGGAGTATCAAAAGCAATTTGTTGTCTGCCGGGCGGGCCAAAAGCAGCCAACGCACACGGTCGTTGTTCACGCGACACGGCGGCTCATCTCCCCAATAGTTCCAGACCTTGATTCTGTCTCCGTGATAATTGAAGCCGACGCCATAGCCGAAGGCACGCATGGATTGCATCCCCGTGCCCATGATCTCGTGCACGGCCTTCATGCCCCAGTCGCGGCGGGCTGCCTCGATGGCGCCGGGCGCCACTCCCAGCACCTCAGGGGGGTAGGCTGTAGCCCGAAACAGGGGAAAGCTGTATGGAAAGACCCCGACCTGCCTGCCGGCGGTCTCAGCCAGCAGAAAATCCGGATCGTACGGCTCGCCGCTGTTGTAGTGGTCCGGAAAGAGCTGAGCGTGCCGGTCGGGGGAGTATTCCAGGTCGCAGTTGACCGTGGACCACGAGAACCACGGAATCACCATGGTGGTGCTCATGTGGGTGTGGATGTCGAGCGGACGCGTGGTGCCCACGCGCTTCCAGTGGTTGAGCAGATTCCATGCGCGCTGAAGATAGCGGCGTTGCCGGAAGAACGAGATCGCTGGCTGGACCCGGCCGTCCTCGGCTTCGTACGCCGCGCTCGTCCAGGGGTTGTCCGCCACGCAGGGATAGAAGTTGTCGTACTTCACGGCGATCCCGCGGCGGAACCACTCGTTCATGAGCGAGAGCAGATAGTCGAGCTCGCTCGGGGGCCAGGTGGTGCGCGCCGTGCCCGGACCGCCGCCCACGTCCTGGAACTTGCGATAGGCCTCCATGCTCGCGTAGTCGCGCGGTTCGCTGGTCCTGGCCTTCCACTCGTCCTGGAAGACGTGATACGCGGGCATCGCCTTGTTCATGGTCTTCGTCTCTTCGAAGTACACGTGCATGGCGCCGTCGAGGCCGGCATTGCGGGTCATGTGCTCGAAGACGTAGATGTTCTTGGTCGACCAGCGCTCACCTTTGCTTACACGCGGGATATTGTGTTTCTTCTCAAATTCGTAGAACCACTCCTTGTCCATCTTTCCGGTGACCTTGCTTTCAAGCAGTTTGTCGAGGATTTCCCAGCGGTTGCCCCAGGGCTGTTTCCAGTTGCACTCGACCATACTGCCCCAGGCCATAACAGGCGAGAAGCCGTGCGCCCGGCCGGCGAAGAGCTTGCGTCGCGGAAGAGGCGGACGGGTGGGCGAGGCCTGCATGGCGAAGACCAGCTCTGTCGGCTTGGTAATTACGCCCGGCACGTTGACGAAATCCACACGCATAACAAGACGCCCGTCGCGGCGGATCACGCGCTGTAACGGTTTCTTAAAATCTTTAGCCGTGATCCAGCCCTTGTCATTCTCCGCGATCCAGCAGAGCCCCCGCTCGCCGCCGCCCAGCCAGAGATAACCGTTGAAGGCGTTCAGCCAGGCGCTGTTTTTGTAAATCTGTTTGCTGTTCCAGATTTCGCCCTCTCCTTTCGGGGTGCGTCCGGCGTAGTTCTGGCGAATGGCATCGT
>CAZBZG010000282.1:0-6106 GCA_964496245.1 uncultured Planctomycetaceae bacterium
GGAGTGCCTGTGCTACAAACCGCTCTCACCGAGTGTTACCCGGAATTGAACCAGGTCAGGTTTTGCGCCATGTCCCGCGCCACACCGAGCACGGGCAGGAGGAGCGAGGCCAGGATGCTGATGATGGCCATGACGACCAAGAGCTCCACCAAGGTGAAACCAGCCGGCCGCCTCCGCCCGGCCGCTGGGGCAAGCGCACCCGCGTGCAAATGCATGTGCGACCGTCTGTGCATGGCGATCCTCTGCTTGGGATTCGGCCTTGCTGCGACCGACCTCGCGGGCCTGGCGCTGCTTCACAGAGCCGCGTCAGCCGCGCGCGGCAGGCCCATGCGCGTATACTCCTCTGCGCTGCGCCGGCAATACCGGTCGAAGGAGAGCCGGAGCCGAGCCCAAGCTTCGTCCATTGCGAGTTCCGCGCGCGAGAGGGCCCGGCCGCAGCGATCGACGTCATGAGAGAAGTCGTGCCAGGCCGGCCCCTGGTCGCGGATCAGGCACGCCCGCGCGAGCGTCGTCTCGATCGTGTCCCGCGCCACGGGATGCCCGTCAGAATAGGCGCCGTCCAGGGCCGACCGCAGCACGGGGAGATTGCCGTGCAGACGCGCAAAGCGGCTCTGCTCCTCCGGAGACGTGAGGTGGCGCACCAGGTCCAGGCATTCCTGGAGCATGGGCGTCTCCCGGTTCACGGCGAGTACATTCAGGTCCGTGTGACTGGCCTGCCCTTCGGCCAGCGGCATGGGCCGGGCGCGCCAGGGGAAGCGGTCCCCGAGTCCGATCGTCAGGTAACTGCCCTGGTGGAACCAGAGGAGACGGCCGTCCCGGAAGAGACGCGGCGGCACATCCATGTCCTCCTCTGCATCGAGCGCGAGCGGCTGGCGGCACCGGCGCGCGAGCGTAGCCCGCGTGCGCTCTTCGTCCAGGTGCACCCGGCCGTCAGTCCCGAAGCGCAGCGCGCCGTTCCACTCCAGCTCCACGGACGCGCGGCCGCAGGCAAAGGCGTAGGAAGCGTCGGCCGTTCCCGCGCGTTCGGCTTCGAAGGCTGCGGCCCGGCGGAAGAGCTCTTCACACGAACCGGGCGCCACCCCGCTGGCCAGGCGCTCGTTCTCGTAGAGATAGCCGAGCGTCACGTTGAAGGGAGCGGCGCGCACAGGGTTCTGCGGCCAGTCGAGCCAGGATCGAACCGGTGCCAGGAGATCGTCCGGCTGCAGGCCGATGGCCGCCGGCTCGGGCAGTGAGAGGAAGCGTTCCGGTCCGGTCATCCAGAGGATGCCGGGCGAGGTCTGCACCACGTCGACGCGCGTGCGGGCCATGACTTCCTGCGGGTGCTCGTGCAGCCCGAAGATCGGCTGGATGCGCACGTCCGCTCTGCAGCGCTGGAACGCCGCGAGCGAGGCCTGCCACACGTTGCGGTTGAGCGGATGGATGTCGGAGATGTAGAGCGTCAGCGCACTGCGCCGGCGCAGGGGCTCGTAGACCCGTGCCTGAGCGAGCCGCCTGCCGTGAACCGGTGCGGCACGGGCCGGCGCAGGCAAAGGCTCTGTATCCTCCTCTGCCACGCGCACGAAGTAACCGCTGCGCTCCCGGCGTTCCAGCCGGCCCTGGCGCACGAGTTCTCCGAGCACATCCAGCACCAGGCGCCGACTAATGCCGTAGCGTTCGGCGAGCGCGCGCGTGGAGGCCAGACGGGCGCCCGGCGCCAGGCCGCCTGCGTCGAGCTCGCCCGAGAGGTCGCGAAAGAGCCGCGTCCGTTTGTCGTCACGGCCGAGAAGCGTTTTCCGTGTCTGCGAAGCCATGCACGGGTCTCCAGCAGCAAACGATCCTGCGCGGGTCAATCGCCCGCGGGCAGCTCTTCCACGATCAACTCGTCGAAAAAGCTGTAGGAGTCGGTGATGCCGGGCGATTCGTTCTGCAGCATGGGCTTTCCCCCCTGGCCGATGCCCAGGAAGAGGTGCGTGGGCGCGCCCGCGAACGCCGCGCCTTTGCGGCCCTTCCGCGGCACGGACCCCGCGCGGGTCCAGGTCGCGAGGTCCGCGGACACGTAGAGCTCCACCGCTTCGGGTGCGAGGTCGTAACGCACCCAGTTGGCGAGGCCCGGCTCCGGACAGGCGATCCGCGTGCGCCGGCCGTTGTGGCGCACGCTGAAGAACATCGTCCCCCCGCGGCCGCGGTCGGCCGTGCGCTGGGTGTGGAGCACGCACTTGATGAACGTCTTCTCGTTCCAGTAGAGCGCGGTCATGGGGTGCGTGGCGTACGGATTGCCGCACTGGCGGCCGGCCGGGCGGTAGAGGCGGATGCGCACCGAGACGCTGTCGCGCCCGAAGGGCCGCACCGCATGGGCGTACCCGCCGCGGGTTATGATGCGCAGCGCCCCGTAGTAGTCGGGCGTGAACGTGGCGTTGTTCTCCTTGCGCGAGCCCCAGGACGGCCGGGGGTTCCACCGGGTCTTCCAGACCGGCTTGAGCGTGGTGAAGTCGTCCCGGAACGCGGGCAGGCTCTTGCCGGTGTTCAAGGCTTCGATATCGGGCGGCGTGCCCGTTTCGAAGACGCCTTTGCGCACGAACAGGAGCACCTCGAACGCGTGGCGCGGAACCGCCACGGTCAATCGCCCGCCCTCGTGGGGAATCACCGTGCCGTCCGTGGCGCGGGAGACCACGCAGTCCTTGGGCACGCCCAGATGGTCCAGATCGAAGGCCACTTCGGCTGCGGCGTCCGCAGGTCCGAGGTTGGAGATCTGCACGCGCGCCCGGCCCGGGAGCGTCCACGCGGTACAGAAGATGCGTTCGCCCGCGCGCACGTCGTACCAGTCCCGCGCATCCCAGTAGGGCATGAACCCCAGGTCGGGGCTCGTCATGTCCAGGTCGTTGCGGGTGCCGTTGCCGAGCTTGTTGACGTACACGTTGTGAGAACCCCAGC
This sequence comes from uncultured Planctomycetaceae bacterium, assembly GCA_964496245.1. Classification (GTDB taxonomy): domain Bacteria; phylum Planctomycetota; class SZUA-567; order SZUA-567; family SZUA-567; genus CAZBZG01. The sequence goes on from CAZBZG010000282.1 coordinate 2,911, forward strand.
CCCTCTGGATGTCGTGCAGCCCGAAGACCGTGCCGAACCTGTGGTAGCCCGTGCACCAGCTCATCATGGCGCCGTACTGGCGGCCGATCGCGTACGCGCGGAGTCTGGCCAGGCCCTTGTCGTGGCCCCAGCGGTCCACGGCATCCGGGTTCTCGATGTCCGCAGCCACCATGCCGCCGGACTCGCCCGCGAGCCAGAAATCCCCCCACCCCAGGTAGCTCGCCACCGACGCGTCGGTCATGTGCAGGTACAGCATGGTCGTGGCATCGCGGTTCTCGGGCAGGGTCCGCAGCCAGGTGGCCACGCGCTTGAAGAACTCCCGCTGCGAGAAGCAGCGGTAGCCCGCTTGCACCCGGCCGCCCGCGTCCCGCCAGGCCAGGCCGTTGAGCATGTTGCGGCTGGCGATGGGGAACGTGTTGTCGAAGTACATCCCGGTCACGCGGCACGTGCGATGCCACCAGTCGTAGCACCAGAGCGCGTAGTCGGCGTAGCTCTTGACCGTGGTCTTGTTCCCGTAGTCGGGGAGGATCATCCACTCGCCCTTGAAGTCCTTGTACTCCTGCCGGCTCTGGTCGCCCAGCTTGGGGCACTGGTAGGCGAAGAAGCGCATGGTGCGGTCGTCCCCGACCACCCGCTCGGCGTGGGCCATGGCGGCGTCGGGGTTGCGGGCGATCTCGGTGCCCCAGCCGCCGCCCCGGCCGCGGCTGTTGCCCCAGTAGTCCACGCGCACGTTCGTGTGGTCGCGCCAGCTTCCGCCGGGCGGCCGCGGCCGTACGGGCGTGGCCTGGAGGCTGAAGGAGGCCTGGATCGGCCGGAGGCAGACCGCGGGCCGGTTGAGCAGGTGGATGCGCATGAACACCTCTGTCCCGCGGCGCACCACCTCGAGCACGGGCTTCTCGTGGTCGAGCACCCACGAGGCCGGATTCTCCGCCATCCACCCGATGCCGCGGTCCTCGTCGCCCACCCAGAGCCAGGGAAGGAAGTTGCCGCTGACGATGCCGTTGCGCGCCGCTGTCTTGCTGTCCCAGAGCACGCCCCCGGTCGCCCGGAGGGCGATGGCCGTGTTGTTCGAACGCATCATCTCGCCCACGGAGTGGAGCAGGCGGCACATGTCCCCGGGCAGGGGCACCTCCACGACCACGCTCTCCAGGGGCGTGGGCCGGGTGGGCCGCAGCACGAGATCGATCTTGTAGAACCCGTCGTACTCCATCCGCCCGGTCATGGTGTAGAGCAAGTGCCCCGCGCGCGCGGACGCGGCATAGAGCGCCTCGGTGGACGAGGCCTCGAGCGCGGTCAGCTCCTTGCGCACGAAGTCCAGCTGCCGGCCGTCGGAGACGACCCGGAGCCGGACCGGCCCGCTCAGCATCTCCCGCCGTGCGGGCCCGCGCGTGGGTTCGGGCTGGAAGCCCACGATGCTCTGGGGCAACCCCAGGGCGTTCAATCGGTAGGTCCGGCCCCAGACATCCACGCGGTTGCCGTCCGCTTCGAGGGGCGTCCAGGGGCGGATAGGGCTGTCTGCGTACCCGACCTGGCTCTCCTCCCATTCGTACACGGTCCGCTCGTAGGTGTCGGACGCGCGGGCCACCTCCCGGCCCGCGGCATTGCGCGCCACCGCCTCCACGGTGTAGGTGCCCGGCGCCAGCCGGCCGCCGCGCAGCGCGAGGTCCACCGTGCCGCCCCCGTACCGGAAGCGCGAGACCGTGCCCGTGCCGAGCACGTCGCCCTGGGGGCCATTCACCACCACATCCACGGTCACGCCGTAGGGATCGTCCATCTCCAGGATGTCGGCCAGCACGTGGACCTTGCCGAGCGACGGCGCCCAGCACGCGTCCAGGCGGAGGGGGATGGGCGTGTGCGCCTTGTCCTTCGGTTCGGGCAGGGGCTCGGCCTTGAACTTGTAGTGCCGCCGGAAGAGCAGGGAGCCGTCGGCCTGCACCACGGTGATGCGCGCGTGCCCGCTCTGGCCCTTCTCCACCGGCAGCTCGACCGCGGAGACGCCGCGTGCGCCGGGCCTGAGCTTGACCGTCTCCTCCTTGCGTTGGAGCGGAACCCACTCCTTGGTTTTCGGGTCGGGCGTGTCGCCGAAGAGTTCGTAGCGCACCGTGGCGTCCACGGCCGCGTCGCCGGCCACGAGCTCGACCTCGGGGTTGCACTTGACGTCGTCGAAGTCGCCGAAATTGAGCACGTGCACGGCGGGTGCAGCGTCCCGGAAGCGGACCGGCATGTACTTGCGGTAGTTGTGGAAGGCCCAGTTGTAGCTGCGGGCCAGCGGACCGGCTCCGCCGTCGCGACAGAGGTCCATCCTGAGTTCGAGCCCGTCCCCGATGTCTGCGGCCGGCACGCGCAGGTCCTCGACCGGCACGGAGAGCTCGCTGACCCACGCGTCTTCGGTCACCGTGGTCTTGAAGGTGAACCGCGCATCCCAGCCGGTCAGGCCCTGGCCGATGGTGGGCATGAAGTGGCAGTCCCAGTACACGCCGCGGAGGTTGCCGAGGAACTGGAAGTAATGCGGGATGTCGCCCGGCTGTGGGGGCGGCTGCACGTAGAACTCGATGACCTGTCCCCCGCCCACGATGTTGACGCAGTCGTTCAGGAAGATCCGGTTGTAGGGATACTCGCCGGGCCGGAGGGGCACACGGAAGCAGAGGTAGAGCTTGCGGGCGTCCCGGCCCACGAAGCAGGAGGTCACGAACCGCCGCTTCTTGCGCAGCATGCCGTCCGACCGCAGGATGCAGCCGTGGAGCTGCACGGCCCGGTCCCACTCGCCCTCGGCGAGCCGGCCGTCGATCTTGGGCGGTTCGGTCATGCGGGGGAGCACGAGCAGGTTCGGATGGCCGGCCTGCGCCAGCCCGGCCGCGGCCAGAAAACACCCACACGAGAGCAGAAGGAAGCAAACCGCATTGCGCATCGCGCTACCCTTTCTGAGGCTGGTACCAGATTCCCCTGGCAAACGGAAGGCGGAACAACGCGATCAGGCACTTAACGCGTTGATATCAAGCCGCTTCCACTCACACCGACGGAACCACACAAACCGACAGCGCACAAAAACTGAACCAGTCGGATACCAGACTGATACCACATGACGGCGGCCTTGTCAAGCAAGTACCCTGGTCAGGAGGAACGAAAATGTGACCTGGTTCCATTCCGGGTAACACTCGGTGAGAGCGGTTTGTAGCACAGGCACTCCTGCCTGTGC
>CAZBZG010000283.1:0-6084 GCA_964496245.1 uncultured Planctomycetaceae bacterium
AACGGGCCTCCCGGCTCTCTTCGGGCGTGGGCTTGCGGACTTCGATGGCCATGGCACGCCTCCTTCCTACGACGCCAGGTCAGGATCGTGTGGGTCGATGACCACGCGCCCGGCCTTCTGCAGGGCGAGAGCGGTGGTCAGAACCGTCTGCTGTGCGGCTTCGATGTCGCTGACGCGCACGCGCTCGCGGCCCGCGGCTCCGGCTTCCATTTCGTCCCGAATCAGGGCGCTGCGCCGGGAGCTGATGACTTCGAGCGCCCGCTGCGTGAGCGCCGGCGGCGCGAACCGGAGGGCGAGCGCGGCCGTCTTAGGTTCCACCGCAGTGAACACCTCGCTCAGATCGCGGTCATTTGTCTGCACCAGATCCTCGAACACGAACATGCGGCTGCGCAACGCTTGGTAGAGGGCGGGTTCCTCTTCTGCGATGTTGTGGCGGACCGCTTCCGGCGCGAAGCGGAGGATTTGCGCAGCCAGAGCCATGCCGTCGACGGAGCGGGGGCTCCGGCGTCGCGTGCCCGCGGACGGCGTGTCCGATGGCCCGCCCGATGCCTTGCGCTGGGCCGCCTCCAGGGCCTGCTGCATGGCCTGGGTACGCCGTCGTTCCGCCGCCTGTGCGGGGGGGGCATTGACTGCCTTCTCGCCGCTCACGCGGCGCGGCGTCCATGCCTGCAGGCGGGACCCCCGGCCGGGGGGGGTGCCGGTGTCCGTCTTCGCGGGGGCGGAGTCTCGGCCGCTCAGCTTCTCCTGGAGGGTTGCGGCCAGCCGGTGCAGGCGCTCGGCCGGCACCTGACGGGCTCTGCGCATGGCGCCGACCACGGCGCGCTGGCGGTCCGCGGTCATGTTCGCCAGGACCTTGGCGGCAAGGGCAGGAGGCAGCTGAGCCAGTACCACGCCGCCGAGGGTCTCGGACTCCTCGGCCAGGCAGCGCGCCAGCTCCTGCGGTCCGAGGTCATGAAGAAAGGCGAACGGGTCTTCCCGCGCCATGTGGCTCTGTCCCTCGAGGGTCCCGCGATTCCGGCGAAGCGTCCTTCATCCTTCTTGGCCCTACGTATGTTCGTAGTTTGGGACGAGCGAGTCAAGGACGTTCTCCGGGGCGGTCTCGGATCAACACCGGGCAAAAACTGGAAGGGACGGTCGCCTCTGCCTTGACAGAAATCCCGCCTTCGGCTACAAACGCACGATGCGCCCGTCCAGCACCCTGGGGCGCGGTAGGAACACCATGACACAAGGACTTGTCGCATGAGCAAGGTCTATACGGGCACGGGACGCGTATTCCAGGAGGTCCAGGCGCTGCCCTTGGACGAGGAGGCGCTTGTCGACATCGAGCGGCGCGTGAAGCTGCAGCCGCATTTCCTGGGTGAACCGCTGGTCGTGATCGGAGAGGCCTGCGATTTCCCGCGGGTAGTCGAGGCCAACAACCATGATCTGGTGGGGTTGGACGCGCTGGGCCGGGCGGTGGCCATCTCGTTCGTCAAGGGCATGGCCGAAGCGGCCACCGACATGCGGGCCCTCCAGCTCGCGGCCCACTTGAGCAGCTTGACCCCCGAGGACCTCGGACGGATCTGCCGCAGCTTCATCAACCGCCCCGGCAACGACAGCATCCGCCGCGTCTGGGAAGAAAAGGACGTGGAAATCGGTCCGGAGGCCGTGGAGCTTTCGAGCCTGCTCGCCGCCATTTTCGAACGCGATGCCGAGGACTACGCCGATCTGATCAACGCCGAGCAGCGCATCATCGTGGCGGCCGAGGGTTTCTCCTCGCGCATGGTGGATGTGGTCCACTGGCTGGCCCGTTCGGGTGTGACCATCATCGGCCTGCGCTACCGCAAGTACCTGGTGGGCGGGCAGGAGGTGTACTTTGCCGAGCAGGTCGTGCCGACCGTGGATCCGGCGGACGATGCGCCGGAGAGCCGGATCACCGCGGGCTCGGGGGAGGCGCAGGAGCCTTGGCGGGCCAAGGGCAGGGCCTATCACGCCGAGAAGCTGGATCCGCTGCTCGCCAACCGGCTGGACGAGCTCCTCGTGCTGGCCAAACCGTACACCTTTACCATCAACTGGAGTCACAAACACTATTTCTGGGTGCGCGGCGTGAAGCGCAATCTGCGGATCCGCACCTACTACCGCGACCGGCTCGAAGTCGGGTTCTACAACGCCTCTCCGGCGGCCGTGCGCGAGTTCCTGGGCCGCCACGATCTGGACATCTTCGAGATCACCACCGTGGGAGGGTACGCGGACAGCCCCTTCATCACGATCACGGCCGAGACCGAATTCAACGACCGGTGGACGCAGATGCTGCGGGAGTGGCTCGGGGGAGAGGACGCCACGGTGGGAGGTGGTGACAGGCATAGGTCCTGAGAGAGGAGAAGATCGAAATGGCCAAACGGGCGATTGTGGTGTTGGCTCCTGGATTCGAAGAGATCGAGGCTGTGACCCAGATCGATGTGCTTCGCCGCGCCGGCGTGGGCGTGACCGTGGTCGGAGTGGGGGGGCGGGAAATCTCTGGAGCCCACGACCTGTGCATCCAGGCGAACGCCGAGTTGCACGACGTGATCGAGCCCCCGGATGCCATCGTCCTGCCGGGCGGTATGCCCGGCTCCAAGCATCTGGGTGCGAGCGATGCCCTGCGCAAGCTCGTGATGGACGTCCACGCGGCCGGAGGCATCTGTGCGGCCATCTGTGCGGCCCCTGCCTTGACGCTCGGGAAGTGGGGGTTGCTCGACGGCAAGAAGGCGACCTGCCATCCCTCCCTCGAGAAGGAGTTCCCCGCTTCGGTCACGCGCACCGAAGACGCTGTCGTGGTCGACGGCAACATGGTTACGAGCCGCGGTCCGGGTACGGCACTGGCCTTTGCGCTCACCCTCGTGGGCCTGCTGGCCGACGAGGCTACCGCCGACCAGCTGCGGGATGGAATGCTCGTTGGCTGATCGTCCGCGCGAGAACCGGTGGGGGAACGGCGCCGCTCCGCCCGTCGGCATGACCACGACCATTCCCGTCGAAATCGTCTTTGCTGCAGGGCGGCGGCCGGTCGATCTCAACAATCTCTTCGTCGCCGATCCGGATCCGGCCGCACTCGTGGAGCAGGCCGAGCAGAACGGCTTCCCGCAGAGCGCATGCGCCTGGATCAAGGGCATCTACGGCGTCATCCACAAGCACGGGATCCGCGACGTCGTCGGCGTGGTGGCCGGTGACTGCGCCGAGACGGGGGCGCTTCTCGACGTTCTGAAAAGCGAGGGGATCACGGTTCATCCGTTCGCCTTTCCCCACGGACGGCGGGCCGAGGATCTGGCACGGGAATGCCGGCGTCTGGCCGCGGACCTCGGTACGACGCTGGAGGCGGCCGAAGCCGTCAAGCGCGAGTTGGACCGCGTGCGCGCGCTCGGTCGCGAGATGGACGCGCTGGCCGCGGCAGGACAAGGGGGGAGCGGACAAGAGCTCTTCGAGAGCCTGCTTGCGCTCACCGACTTCGCGGGAGACCCGACGGACTGCTCCGACCGGCTGAGCCGGACGCTGGCCGCTTGGAAGAGCGAACACGACAGCCGGCGGGGGGCGGGCATCCGTCTGGGCGCTCTGGGTGTGCCGCCCATCCTGTCCAATCTCTGGACGACGCTCGAAGCCCTGGGCGCGGACATCGTGTACCACGAGGTCCCCCGCCAGTTCGCCCTGTTGCCGAGCCTCGGCCGGGGTCTCATCGACGCCTATCGCGCCTATACGTATCCCTACGATCTATTCGCCCGGCTCGAGGACATCCAGGAGCAGATCCGCGCGCGCCGGCTGAGCGGGCTCATTCACTACGTGCAGACCTTCTGCCACCGACAAATCCACGACCGGCTCTTGCGTGCGCGCTTGCCGGTCCCTATCCTTACCGTGGAAGGCGATCGCCCCGGCCCCGTGGATGTGCGTACGCATACCCGGATCGAGGCCTTCCTGGAGCGTTGGTCGTCCTGAGGGCTGATTCGGTCCGGAGGGGGCGACGCGTCCGGGCTTTCCGCGAGGCAGAGCTGAAACGTGAATGCCACACCCTCTTCAACGCGTCCGCACGCAGTCGAGTGGATTCCGGTCGGCATCGAGGCTGTCCTCCTCGGGTTGCTGGGCGTGCGCGCCTTTCACCCGACCTTCTGGGAGGGGGAGCTTCTGCCCAGTCTCGTGCTGGGGTTGGCGCCCGGCTGCGCTATGCGCCTCGTAGGACGGCGGTCGCTCGGTGCCCACCGCTTCGGATTCTCGGTGGGACTCGTGACCTTCATGCTCTTCAACGGCATGATTCATGTGGAAGCGCTCGGGCGCGTCTTCTCGCGCTGGGAACTGCTCGCGGGCGGGTTGCTGCTCGTGGTGCTGCAGCCCGTGTTCCACGCGGTGCGGTGGGGGCTGCTTCTCTCTGCGCAGGGGATTCGCCTGACCTATGCCGAACGCCTGCGATTGGTCCTGGTGGGACACTTCTTCAATACCTTCGTGCCGGGGGCGACGGGCGGGGACATCTTCCGGGCGTACTATGTGGCCCGCGGGCGGCGCGAGCGCGAGGCGGCCGTGAGCAGCGTGCTCGTGGACCGGTTCCTCGGTCTGCCGCCGCTCGTGCTGATCCTCGTGGTCGCGGCGGCCCTGAATTGGGAGTTCCTACGTTCCATCTCGCTTGCCCGCCCGCTCCTCTGGGTCGTGGGGGGCGTTGTGATCGGCATGCCCCTGCTCTTCGCATTGGCCGCCGGGTTGGGAATCCTGGACCCGCAGGGCGCCGCCACCTGGCAGGACCGGATCCCGGGCGGCCGTGCCCTGGGACGCTTCGGCCGCGCCATGTCGTCCACCTTGGCCCAGGGCCGGGCGATCGGCACTGCCGTGCTCGTCGGTTTCGCCTCGCACGGCGCTACCATTGGGGCGGCCGTGCTCTTCGGGCATGCCGCCGGGATCGCCGGCATCTCGCTGACCCAGTACGTCCTGCTCGCCCCCATCGGATTGACCTTCAATGCGATCCCCCTGGCCCCCGGCGGTCTCGGTCAGGGCGAGGTGGCTTTTGCGCGGCTCTTCGAAGCCGCCCAGCCGGGCCTCGGACCGCGCGGCGCCGCCATCATGGTCTGCCTGCGTCTGGGCATGATCCTGGTGGGGCTGGCCGGGGGGGCGCTATACGCTCTGGGCCGCCACAACCTCGAAGTCGCGCTGGAGGCGAGCGAACAGGGCGACGGTCTCCTGCTGGAGAGCGGCCCCCTCGCCGGGGATCCTTCATGAGGGAAACGACCGCGCTCCATCCCCTGCGATGCGCTCTCCACGTGCACACGGATCTCAGCGACGGCACCTGTTCGGTCGCCGAGGTGGTGGCCGCAGCCCGGGACGCGGGTGTGGACGTGTTGATGATCACCGATCACGAGGCTGCGCCGGCCGCCAAGGCCGGCTGGGAGGCGTATCACGAGGATTTGCTCGTGATCGTGGGCGCAGAGCTCAAGACCCGCGGAAGGGATCATCTGCTCATCTTCGACACGCACGAGCGCATTGCCACCCGGCTCTTCGACACGCCCGAGGCCTTGCGCCTGCTCGCCAAGCTGGATGTCCCCGTTTTTGTCGCGCATCCCCAGGGACGGCCCCGCCACTTCTTCTTCAAGAGGCGGTATGCCTGGAGAGACTGGGGGCAGCCCGACTTCGCCGGGGTCGAGGTCTGGTCCTACATGCACGACTGGATCGAGACCTGCTCGCCCTGGCGCCTGCCGGCCATGTGCCGCGATCCGGACGCCTACGTGAGCGGCCCCGACGCCCGTGCGGTCCGGGCGTGGGACGCGGTTGCCGAGGAGCGGCACGTGGCGGGCATCGGCGGACTGGATGCACATGCGGCCCTCCTCCCTTTGGGCTTGGGGCGACTCCTCCGATGGGCGCGGCACGGGATCCTGCCCTACCGGCAGAACTTCGCCGCCTTTTCGATGTACGTGCTCGCGCCTTCAGCCACGGGCGACGCCCGCGAAGACAAGCGGCGCGTGCTCGCGTCGCTCAAGAACGGCCATAGCTGGATCTGTCACGACGCGCTCCACCCGGGCCGCGAGGTGCGGTACTGGGCTCGCGTGGCGGAACGCGAGATTCCCGTGGGCACGGAGACCGTGTTCGCCCCGGGGATCG
>CAZBZG010000284.1:0-4317 GCA_964496245.1 uncultured Planctomycetaceae bacterium
TGCGAGCATCTGCCCTATCTTTTGCTGTGCGACTTCGTGCGCGAAGCCGCTGACGCGCTCGGCGTGGTGGGCACGCCTCTCCTCGGCCCGCAGGTGGCGCTCGAAGAGTGGCGCCGCCGGGCGGAGCTGAGCTGCGACCGCGGAGCCCTGCTGGTCACCGGCGACCGCGACGCACTGCTCAGCATGCTGGGAAAACTCGCGGGAGGCGCCGGGAGCAAGGCGTGCGGCCATGTGGATCCCGAGGCCTTGCTGGAGCAGAAGCAGGCGTTTCTCGAGGGCACGCGAGGGCTGTCCATGGGGCGGCTATACCGGGTGGTCATGTATCTGGATACGCAGAATTCCTTTGCCGCTCTGCGCGCCGCCGAAGTGGCGGCCTGGGCGGAGAGCGAGGCCTACGTGGCCATGGCCGCGGGCCAGGTTCCTGCGGACGAAGAGCACGAGGATGAGCCGCCGCGGTCCCCGCCCCTATGGGGGGAATTCTTCGGCGCGGCCGAGCCCCATGCGGTCTGCGGAGGTCCGGAAGGCGAGGACGATTTACTCTTCGGCGCCGGACGCGAATGGATGGATGGGGTCCGGAGCGCAGCCGGGGACGCGGCCGACCGTGCGCAGCACGGCGCTGCGGCGCTCGGCAAAGCCGTGGGCGCCTTCTTCTCCACCCTCCAGGAACAGCTGGCCGCCCCGGCGGGCGACGGGGAAGACGGGCGCGAACGTCCGGAATCGGAGTCCCAGCGGGTCAAGATCCAGGTGCGCGGCGAGGAGTAGGCGATGGCTGCGGATGCCAACCAGCCTGTCATTCCGGAGACGCATGAGCTGATCCGGCAGGAGGACATCGACGAGACGCTCCACCATCTCGCGGATCCGAACAATGCGGCCCTGCCCGAATTCACGGCCGAACATATCGAGTGGATCAAGATGGCGCTGGCCGAACGCCGCCAGCTCGCTGCCCAGCAGTATCAGAATGACGGCCGCGTGGACGAATCGGTCACGGCGCGTCTCAAGGAGCTGGACAGCCAGATCGACAGCGTCAGCCCGGCCATCCTCAGAGTTTTGCACTTCCTCTCGCGCATCCGCGCCATTCTCCCGGCCCTCCTGGCCCTGCAGAGCGATCTGGGGGAGGAGGATCCGGATCCCACCCAGCAGATGATCAAGAAGATGAAGTACGACTGCTCCAAGGCCGAGGTGCAGAGCGCCATTCACGGGCTCGCCGAGCTCCATATCCGCCCCCGCATCCTCGACGAACTGCAGGGGGGGAAGACTCCGGAGTAGGCCCCTTCCGGACCGGGCGGCGAGGGTGCCGCGCTGTCAGTGCCGGGCGCAGTGCCGGGCGCGACTCTGCTCCGGAGCGCGAAGCGGGATCGCGATGCCTTGCGGAGTACCCCCGACACCGTCACTGAAACGCGCGCGCGGCGGCGCGCGGCGCGCCCTGCCCAGAAGGGATCAGCCCGCCACCAGGATCACGGCGCTGCGCGGTTCCACGCCGTAGCGATCGTGGTGATGGCCTGCGCCCGGAGCTTCCGATTCGTCGCTGAAGATGTCCTCCGGGTCTGCCTTGGCCGTGTCGACCACACGTCGCCATTCGCGCTCGGATTCGGGCACTTCGAAGTGCCGCCAATCGTCCGTCGCATTCAGCATGACGAAGAGATCGTTGTCCGGCTTGCCTGGTGCGCGCGAGCCGTCGAGCAGGAAAGCCAACCAGTGCACCTCATCCGACCACTCGGGCTGGAAGGCCTGTTCGCCGTGCCAGTCGATGTCCGAACCGCCGGCCAGAAAATGATTGCGCCGCAATCCGTGATGCCGCTGGCGGAAAGCGATCATCTCCCGCACGAAGCGGAGCATCTCGTCATGCGCGCCCGCCAGCTGCCAGTCGACCCAGCTGATCTCATTGTCCTGACAGTAGGCGTTGTTGTTGCCCTGCTGGGTGCGGCAGAACTCGTCGCCCCCGAGCAGCATGGGCACGCCCTGGCTGATGAGCAGGGTGACGATGAAATTCTTCATCTGCCTGCGTCGCTGTGCGTTGATGTGCGCGTCGTCGGTGGGTCCCTCCGCGCCGAAGTTCATCGAATGATTGTAGATCTCGCCGTCGATGTTCTTCTCGCCGTTGTCGTCGTTGTGCTTCTCGTTGTAGGCGACGAGGTCCGCAAGCGTGAATCCATCGTGAGCCGTGACGAAGTTGATGGAGTGGGTCGGGCGGCGGCCCGCTTTCTCGTAGAGATCCTTGGAGCCGCAGATCCGGCTCGCCAGCTTGCTCACGAAGCCGTCGGCCCCCTTCCAGAAGAGGCGGACGTCGTCGCGGAAGTATCCGTTCCATTCGGCCCAGCGGCCGAACGCGGGGAAGGTGCCGACCTGATTGAGCCCGGCGGCGTCCCAGGCCTCCGCAATGATCTTGGTGTCCGCGAGGATGGGATCGAGCGCGATGCGCTCCAGTAGGGGCGGATTGGCGAGCATGGTGCCGTCCGGCCCGCGGCCGAGGATGCTCGCGAGGTCGAACCGGAACCCGTCGACGTGCATGTGCGCGACCCAGTAGTGCAGGCAGTCGAGGATCATCGTCTGGATGAGGGGGTGGTTGCAGTTCAGCGTGTTGCCGCAACCGGAGAAGTTGCGGTAGCGGCCCTTCTCGTCGAGCAGGTAGTAGATGCTGTTGTCGATGCCCCGGAAACTGAGGGTGGGGCCCTTTTCGTGTCCCTCGGCCGTGTGGTTGAAGACCACGTCGAGGAAGACCTCGATGCCCGCCGCGTGGAAGCGCTTGACCATCTCGCGGAATTCGTTGACCTGATGCCCCTGGCGGCCGTCGGCCGCGTAGGATGCCTTGGGCGCGAAGAAGGCGATGGGCGAGTAGCCCCAGAAGTTGCGGAGGATTTCGCCGGTGCGCGGATGGTGCCGCAGGTTCTCGTTCTCATCGAACTCGAAGACCGGCATGAGCTCCACGGCCGTAATGCCCAGTTCTTCGAAGTACGGGATCTTCTCGGTCAATCCCAGAAAGGTGCCGGGGTGTCGGACGCCGGCCGAGGGGTGGACCGTGTAGCCGCGCACGTGGAGTTCGTAGATGATGGTGTCTTCCATGGGGATGCGGGGCGGGCAGTCGCCCTCCCAGTCGAAGTCCACGGGCGCGAGGCAGCACCGCCGCAGGCACGAGGCCTGCGGCGCGTCCGGCGCGTTTCCCTGCCGGGGAATGTCGGGCTGTCCCCACTGGGCGCCGCCCGTGAGCGCCCGCGCGTAGGGGTCGACCAGAATGCGGGTCGCATCGTAGCGGTGCCCCTCGCTCGGCTTGTGCGGGCCGTCGATGCGCCAACCGTAACGCACGGCCGGGTCCAGGCGCCGGACCAGGATGTGCCAGACGTCGCCCGTCCGGTTGAGGTACGGATTGAGGGGGATCTCGGCAACGGGCGCGGCCTCCTCCTCCCAGTAGAGCACGAGATCCACGCTCTGCGCGTGCCGGCTGAAGAGAGCGAAGTTGATGCTCTCATGCACTTCGGTGGCGCCGAAGGGCAGGGGGCTGCCACGCTCCACCACAAAGGCGCCCACCGTCCAGGCATCGCGCCCCTGTGGCGGAGGCCCGTTGCCCCGCCGTGCGCGCCGACGGGTCTCGCCGGATGGTGCCGATTCGGTCTCAGGCATGCAGGCTCCCGCTGTGAGGCACGGGCGGGTCGACGGGTGCGTACGAGCCGCGATCGCGCGAGGTCCGTGTGCCGCATCGCCAAAGGCGTGCCGGTTGACAGCGCTTCATGCGATGTGTACCATCTTAGGCGATTTCACGTTACAAGCAAGGGGGAGAGACCATGGCGGAGAAGCCACGCGAACGGTGGGGCACACGCTCGGCCTTCATTTTCGCTGCCGTGGGGAGCGCGGTGGGGCTGGGGAACGTCTGGCGCTTTCCCATGGTCTGCTACCGCCACGGCGGCGGCGCCTTCTTCATCCCGTATCTCGTGGCCCTGCTCACAGCCGGTATTCCGCTCTTGATCCTCGAGTACGGCATCGGGCAGATGATGCAGGGCTCGGCGCCGGCCTGCTCATCGCGCGGCGTGGCAAGGCGGCGGACGCGGACGACGCGGGGGCGGGCGGAGAGGCGACGGACGCAGCGATCTGAAGTTGCCAAAGATGCACGGGCGACAGGAAGCGTGTATCAGGCGGGCGTCGGGCCATCGTGTGTGCCGCTTGCAGGCGGGAAGAGCTCCCCCTGGACCGGGAAGAGCTGGCCCACGGTCATGCCTGCGCGCAGGGTCGTCAGGATGCGCTCAATGCTTTCGCGGCTGACGAGCCCGTCCGGCGAAGGCTGCAGCGGCGGCGACGAGAATCTCGGTGGTCGTCTTTTCGGCCCCA
>CAZBZG010000284.1:4327-6006 GCA_964496245.1 uncultured Planctomycetaceae bacterium
CAGCGGCGTCTTGAGCGCGCTGTGCACGGTGGCGTGGCTGCGCCGGCCGTAGAAGCGGCCCATGTCGCTGAGGCTCGCGCTGGTGAGTTTGCGCGACAGGTGCAAGGCGAGTTGGCGGGCTGCGCGGACCTTTGCCGCGCGTTTGCGTCCCCGCAGGTCGGCGAGCGGAAGATCGAAGGCCGCGGCCACCGCCTCAGCGATCTCGCCGAGCGAGGGAGGCTCCTGGCGCGCGTCCGCCGACGGGGCGAGGGCGCGTTCCGTGTTGGGCACGGTCACATCCGTGCCCTCGAGCTCGGCGAGCGCCACGAGCCGGCCGGCTGCGCCCTCGAGCTCGCGGGCGTTCCCCGTGTAGCGGCGGGCCACCCACTCCACCACGTCCGCGGGCAAGAGCAGATTCCGGTCCGCCGCCTTGGCGTGCACGATCTGGCAACGGAGGTCGAAGTCGAGGGGCTCGAGTCGGACGTTGAGGCCTGCCGCCAAACGGCTCGTGAGTTTCCGGTCGAGGCCGTCGAGCGCTTCCGGGTTCCGGTCGGCGCCGATCACGATCTGGCGCTCGGCGTGCTGGAGCACGTCGAGCGTGTGCAGGAGTTCGGCCTGCGTGGCGGTCTTGTTTCCCCGTCCGAGCACCTGGATGTCGTCCAGGATGAGCATGTCGCATGTCCGGTACCGGCGCCGGAAGGATTCCTGCCGCCGGCCGGCCACCGCCTGGGTGAACTCCTGGACAAAGGCGTCGGCGGTGACGCAGAGCACGCGCCAGCCTGGGTGCCGCTCGAGCACGGCCTGGCAGATGCCGTGGAGCAGATGGGTCTTGCCGAGCCCGTGGTCGCCGTAGATGCAGAACGGATTGTACTCCCCGGGCGCTTCGACCACGCGGTTGCTGGCGGCATGGGCGAAGCGGTTGGCATCGCCCACCACGAAGCGATCGAGGCGAAAGCGCGGGTTGACGGCCGGCCGGTCCGGCCGCGGCGCCGACCGCGCTGGCGAGGCGCCGGGCGCCGCCCCCCCCGAGGGCGATGCCGGCCCCTGGGTCGCGCGCATGGCCTGGTATTTTCGCGGCGAGATCACAACCTCGATCGCGGGAGTGATGGCGTGGTGCTGCTCGATGAGGTGGGCGATTTTCTGGGCGTAGTTCTTCTCGATCCAGTTCTTGACGAACAGGTTGCTGACGCCGAGGCGCAGGCGCTCCTCATCAAAGGAGAGGACCTCTGTATTCGCGAACCACGTTTCAAAGCTCTTGGCAGGAACGTGTTGCTTGAGCAGTTCGAGAACCGCGCTCCAACGAGATGTCGCCGCCTGATGAGACAATGCACCCCCTCCCCCCCGAGCAGGGGTTTTCTGTCGGCTCTCGCGATCGGGTCCAGCACGATGACGCGGGTGGGCCTTCCGAACCCCGTTCCCTGCGAACGAAACCCCGCGGAAAGATCACCAGCGGAAGTGCACTCTACCGCTGATCCGGCAACTGTCAACGGAAAAAGTTGACTCTTTTTGGCCCTGTATTTTGCAGGGCGAACGCATTCTCTCAAGCTTTGGATTGGCGGACGGTTAGCGTACCGACACCAGGACACGAGGCGGGCGAACGGCCGAAAAAAAGCGAGACTGTTCACTCGTTCTTGCCGCAACGCGGAGGCAGAACCACGAAGGACACGAAGAGCACGAAGGGATTTGCCAATGATCTGCGA
>CAZBZG010000285.1:0-5976 GCA_964496245.1 uncultured Planctomycetaceae bacterium
CCGCATCGCCGGCGCTCCGGCATGTGTTCACCTATTTGCAATGGGCTGTACTTAGGATGTGACGTGAGCCCGTGAGTCATGAGTCTCAAATGAGCCGGGACGCCCGTCTCATTGAAAACGGGACACGACAGTTCAGTGTTCAGTTCCCTGACTACCGACAGCCGAGCCGATCTTGCTTTCAGGGTTGGCTTTCGAGTTGCTCCGCCAGTCGCGCCGGGTCGGTGGTCGGGAGTTTGCAGACATTGTTTTCGCACACGTAGGCGGTGGCCTGTCCGTCGATGCGGTCGATGGACTCAATGAATTCGAGATGCCGCGCCAGTGTCTGTTGGCCGTCGTTGCCGTCGGCGAGCATGAGAACTTTGTTGGGGATGAAGCGGCCATGGACTTGGCGCAGCAGGTGTTGCGTGTCGGCTGCCTCGGGATCGCCCGCGATGACAATCTGCTTTGGCTTGTCGAGGTGGTAGTCGAATGCGGCCATCATCTGCGGCATGGCATACGGCGTGCGGGTGAGTTGCCGGGCGAAGGCCGTCAGCGTCTTGTCCGCTCTTTCCCGGTACTGCGTGTTGTCGGTCATCTGCGCCAGGCGCAATAGATTGAGTGCCGCGATGGAGTTCGCCGCGGGCTCCGCGCCGTCAAAGTCGCCTTTCATGCGCAGCAGGACGGTTTTGTCTTCGCCGGTGGTGCTGAAATAGCCGCCGCCGGTCTCGTCCCAGAACAGCGCGTCCTGTTTGTCCTGGAGCGCAATCGCCCACGCCAGGTATTCGACATCGAACGCGGCTTCATACAGATCGAGCAGCCCGCGGATCAGGTAGGCGTAGTCGTCGAGGTAGGCGTCGATGGCGGCTTCGCCTTTGCGAAAGCGGCGCTGCAGCACGCCCCGCGATTTGTCGTACAGACGGTTTTGGATGAAATCCGCGGCGGTTCGAGCCGATTCCAGGTATTCCGGCTCCTCCAGGACTTGGTGGGCGCAGGCGAAGGCGGAGATCATCAGTCCGTTCCAGGCGGTGATGGTCTTGTCGTCCAAGTGTGGCCGCGGGCGTTCCTTGCGCCTGGCCAACAGTTTGCCGCGGGCTTCGTCGAGGCTGCGGTTGATTTCGGCGTCGGTTTTATTGAAGTGTTTTGCGGACTCCGCAACCGTGTGTGCGACGTAGAGGATGTTTTTGTGCCGAAACTCGCCATGCGGATCCTCACGCACGTTGCCGTTCTTTTCGATGCCGTAGTGATAGCTGAAGATCTCCGCTGCCTGTCCGCCGAGCACAGCGTCGATCTCGTCGCGCTCCCAAACGTAGAACGCGCCTTCGGCATGCTCCTCGGGTTTGCCCGGAATGCCGCTGTCCGCATCCTCGGCGGAATAGAACTGCCCGTGCTCGCCGGTCATGTCGCGCCGGACATACTCGAGGATATCGCGGGCGCTTTCGGCATAGAATGTCTCGCGGGTGATCTGGTATGCGTCCAGATAGGTGCAGGCGAGCTGGCCCTGGTCGTAGAGCATTTTTTCGAAGTGCGGAACGTGCCAGCGCTCGTCGACGGAGTAGCGATGGAATCCGCCGCCAAGGTGATCGTGCATCCCCCCTTCGGCCATCTTGCGGAGCGTATGCAGGGTCATGTCCAGGGCGTCCTGCGTTCCGGTTCGGGCGTAATAGCGCAGCATGAAATCCGGCGCGGATGGCCGGGGAAACTTGGGGGCGCCGCCGAAGCCGCCGTGGCGCGAGTCGTAGGAAGACTTGATCTGCCGGTACGTCCGGTCAAGGAGTTCGCGCTCCAATTCGAGGGACGGATCGGGGGCAACATTCGTTGCCTGGCGCAGATGTTCGATGGCGCCATCGGCAGAGGCGACAATCTGGTCCCGGTCCTTGTCCCAGGCCTCGGCAATGCGCGTCAGGATGCTTTTGAATCCGGGGCGGCCCCAGCGGTCTTCCGGCGGATAATACGTTCCGCCGTGGAACGGCTTCAGGTCGGGCGTCAGCCAGACGCTCATGGGCCAACCGCCCCCGCCGGTGGTGGCCTGTACATAGGTCATGTAGACCTTGTCCACATCCGGCCGCTCTTCGCGATCCACCTTGATCGACACAAAATGCTGGTTGAGAATCGCGGCGACCTCTTCATTTTCGAACGACTCGCGCGCCATCACATGACACCAGTGGCAGGTCGAATAGCCGACCGAAAGGAAGATCGGTTTGTTCCCTTCGCGTGCCTTGGCGAATGCCTCTTCCCCCCACGGATACCAGTCCACGGGATTGTGGGCGTGCTGGAGCAGATAGGGACTCTTTTCGTCAATCAGTCGGTTGGTGTGGCGAGGCGGTGCCGTCGTTGCATTTGGACTTGTTTTCGCTGTGTTGCGCATAGAACTCGCCTTCCCGGTCGGAATACGTTTCAGGAAATCGTCAGGCGGCAGGAATCCCACCACGCGCGCATCCTTGTGCTCGCGCCCCGCGCTGTCGAGGAAGACAATCGTGGGAACGCCCTGGACATCGAAACGTTCCGCCGCCGCACGGTTTATTTCATTGTCATCGCGTGTCATGTCCACTTTCAGCCTGACAAATCCGGATAGCGCGGCAATGACATCCTGGTGGATGAAGGTGCGATGGTCGAGTTCGTGACAGGGGATACACCAGTCGGCGTAGAAGTCCAGCACGACGGGTTTCGCTTCCGTGCGAGCGGCGTCGACCAGCTCGGGGCGATACGCTTGCCACTCCAGTTCTGTGCGCGGCATGGCGGCCGCCTGCCAGACCCCATAGAGCAGAGCGACAACACCAAACCCCCATTTGACCCGCCGGAATCTCAAGTTCTCGTAACCGGTGCGCTCGACGAATCCGAGATAAAAGCCCCCCAAGATGGCGGCCGTGATCGGAATCCAGAGAACCAGCTGCGGCAGGAAGGCGAGAGCTACGTAAAAGACGCCCACGGCGAGCAAGACGACGCCGAACACCTTTTTGACCCACAACATCCAGGCACCCGACTTCGGCAGACGTTGCAAGAGGCCAGAAAACGTGCCCAACACAAGGTAAGGCGCGCCCAGCCCCATCGACAGTACGAAGAACGCACCAAATCCGAACCAGGGGTCGCCGCGTGCGCCGACGACGGTCAGCAGCGCGACGATGGGCGGCCCGATGCAGGGCGCGGCGAAAATACCTACAAGCAGGCCGGAAACGTACAGGCTGACGATGCTTGCCGCTCTGGCGCCGCCGAGCCTGTTCAACAATGCGGCGGGTGGATGCAATTCGTACAATCCAAACATGCTCAACGCCATCGCCGTCAGCAACAGGCCGATCGCCGTCAGGGTCCAGGGGTTCTGCATCACTCCGCCGAACATGCCGCCGGTCAGGCCTGCCAGCATGCCAAGCAGGCTGTACATGGTGGCCATCCCGAAGACGTAAACCAAAGCTTTGAAGAACACGTGCACGGTTCGCGTATCACGCTGTCCGCCAAAGATCGAAACGGTGACCGACAGCATCGGATAGACGCAAGGCGTCAGATTCAGCGCCAGCCCGGTCAGGAACATGGCCAACAGCGTCAGCGCCAAACCGCGCCCCCCAAACAGCCGGGTCAGTTCATCGGATGGCGATGGCGTTGCCGGAGCGGCGGTTGCGAAGGCGGCAAACCACTCCACGTTGGCGGGAGAGACCGGCGATCCGGCGGCGACCACGTCGAGCGGAATCGTCACCGTGAGGGTCGACGGTGCGAGACACACCTGGTCATCGCACGCTTGAAGCGTCAACCGACCTTCGACTTCGTACCGACCGGGTGCGAGATCCGGCGATACGGTGACGGTGAACAGGATCGGCGTTTCACCGTCGTACACCGCCAGCTTGTCGCCAGCAAACTCGATCTGCTTCGCCGGCGGATAACGCAGTGCGCCAACCTCGATGCCGGACGGCGGCATCAGGTCAAGCCGCGTGGGCACGAGATAGTCGAACGAAGGTTGCGCCGCCTGCATGTGCCAGCCGGACTCGATGTGCAGCACAACGGCCGCCTCGAACGAATCGCCCGCCGGTGCCCGGTCAACAGACAGCCGATGCTCGACGCGCAAGTACCCGCCGCTGTCCAGTGACCGCGCCGTTTCCTGCGCCATGGCCGGACCACCGTAACACAACCCGGCGACCGTCGCGAAAACGGGGAGCGATCTGATGCCTAGCGTTACAATTAAAGCCATGAGCCAGGCAACGACTCCGTGGCGTGTCAGCATAGTGGTAGTGACTCTTAGCCGATACATGGCTTACCTCCTAACTGGCGCAGCAGCTCAACTTGTTTACGTCTTTATTAAACGCCAGCGCCGCCAGCTTCACACCCTCGCTCAACGTCAGATAGGGGTGGAAGCACGCGGCTAATTCGCGCACGGTGATGCCGAACTTGATGGCCAGGCTGATTTCCATCAGGAGTTCGGCTCCTTCGGGTGCCAGAATGCGGGCGCCGATCAGTCGGTCGGTCTCGGCATCGCGAACCAATTTTATGAAGCCCCGTGTGTCGCGCGCCGCCAGTGATCGCGGCACATGCGACAGCGGCATGACGGAGGCTTCCGCATGGCCCCCCTGAGCCTGCGCCTGTCGCTCGTCCAAGCCCACGCCAGCCAGTTGCGGGTCGGTAAAAATGGCCCTCGGTCAAGTTTGCAGACGGAAACTATGGGTTGAAAAGACGCAACCCTTTGTGCGACAATCGGATTGACTAAACGAATTGTCGTTCTGCATACGGAGGATTGCGCCATGGATATCCGGGGTCTTGCCGAGCTGTTTCCCTTCGATGGTTACGTCGTCGAGCAGGCCGCGTTTTGCGCGGAGATGGTACAGGTGAATCTGCGTCGAGATAAGCGAAGACGCCTTGTGTGCCCGGACTGCGGCGCGTCGATGGTGCTCTACCGCGAGACCCGGCAATCGGTGCGCGACCTGCCCCTGGGCACGGCCGGATACGTTCATGTTGTCTACCCCGCCGCGCTGGCTCGCTGCCCGCGCTGCCGCGGCACGCACACGCTCCACCCGCCCGGCATCGCGCCGCATACCAAGGCGACCGACCGCTTCATGCGCTACGTCTCGACGCTGGCGCGGCGCCTGCCGCTCAACCATGTCGCCGAGGTTGCGTGCGTGTCGGCCTCCACCGCCCGCCGCTGGGACAAGCGCGTACTCGAACAGGACCTGCCGCCCGTGGACCTCGATGGCCTGAGCGTTCTGCTGGTGGACGAGAAGCACCTCGGACCGACGCTCGGCTTCGTCACCCTGGTCCTCGAAGGCGAGACCGGCGATCTCCTGCACCTCGCGCCGGGCAAGAAGAAGGAGAGCCTGCAATCCTTCTTCGACAAGCTCGACGGCGTGCAGAAGGAGGGCATTTGCTGCGTCTGCATCGACCGCGCCGGCCAGTACAAGGCGGTGGTCGAGGCCAACTGCCCGCAGGCGACGATCGTCTTCGACAAGTTCCACCTCAAGAAGAATCTGAACGATGTGGTCGACAAGGTGCGCCGCCAGGAATGGCGCAAGGCGTCGGAGGAAGAGAAGGGCGCGATCAAGGGGCAGCGGTACAACCTGCTGCGCGCGCCGGGGAGGAACACGTCCGAGCAGCGTCGGAGCCTGAAGCGGATGCTGAACCTCAACGACAACCTGCACGCGACCTACGTCCTCAAGGAAGCGTTCGGCCGCGTCTGGGAGTACACCTATTGCCGGTCGGCGGAAAAGTACCTCAAGCGCTGGAAGGACTGGGCCATCGAGTCGGGGGTGAAACCGCTGGCGCGCTTCGCCCGTTCGCTGTGGAAGAGCCGGGAGCACGTTCTCGCCTACGTGGACCGGCGCGTCACGACGGCACGCCTCGAATGCCTGAACGGATTGACCGAACGCATCCTCCGGCGCTCCTGCGGCATGGCGGACATGCGGCACCTCTTCCTCAAGATCCGTCAGGCGGCTCACCATAGTTTCCGTCTACAAACTTGACCGAGGGCCTCATTTTTGCCCCGTAGCAAGCAGAAAGCAGCCTCCCCGACATGCACGACGGCCT
>CAZBZG010000286.1:0-3522 GCA_964496245.1 uncultured Planctomycetaceae bacterium
ATGGCCTTGAGGTTGAGTTCGCCGGTCTTGAGCGCCCAGTCGAGCAGCGCCTCGGTCGTGGGGTTCGCTTGGGTGAGGACGTCGAGGGTGGCGTGGAACCGCGCGTATACGTCCGGGTCCTCCTTGCCGAGGAGCCGCGCGTGGTCCGCGTACGCGGCCGCGCCCTTGAGCCCGTAGAGGATGAGTTCCTGGAGCCCGGTCGCGTCCTCGCCGGCTTGGCTCCGCCGGTTGGCGATGGAGATCGCCTCTGCCTGCAACAGCAATTCGTCGAGCAAGCCCGCCGGCTTCCAGGCGGCCGGCCCGCTGAGGGCCTCCGGCGTGTCCCCGCCGTCTGCGGCTGCCTTCTCCCAGAGAGTCCGGGCCCGGTCGCGCACGACCACGGCCTCCTGCAGGAGCTTCTGCAGGCGCTCTGGATCGAAGTCCACGTTGGTCACCGTGGCAAAGAGCGCTTCGAGCACGAAGCGGTCCACGTCCGCGTCGCGCGCGCCCCGTTGGGCCGCGCGGTGGGCGTACATCGAGACGCCCTTGGCTGCGTGGACCACGAGGTCCTGGAGCTTGGCGGTGGTATCGTCCTTGCCGCACACGCCCTTGACCGTGCAGCCCGTTCCCTTGGCCGTCTGTTCGCACTGGTAGCAGAACATGTCGTTCTCCTCTTGTCCGGGCCCTCACCCGATGGTGTTCGTGTTGTCAATCCGCCGATCCAAGCGGACCCTTACGTTCCTCGCGGTCCGGCAGGAGCCGGACGCTGCGATTTGCGTGCGAGGCGCTGCACGCTCCGCGCCGATTCCCTCCGAAAAACGCGCTCCCTTGGCACGCCATAGCCGGAGGCGACGGCGGTCGCGCGTCTAGAACGCCTCGGTGTGTCTCACGCCTTTGCCTCCAGCACCCCGCCCTCGATGGAGACGGTCACGTCTTCGAGCGGGACGGAGATGCCTGACTGGGACACGGCCTCCTCCGCCAGACGCACCAGGCCGGTGCAGCAGGGGGCCTCCATGTGGGCGACCGTGAGCGAGCGGGGACGCGTCTGTTTCAGGATCGCAGCCAGCTTCTGCGCATGGGCTCCAGCGTCGTCCAGCTTGGGGCAGGCCAGGAGCAGCGGTCTTCCGTGCAGGATGCGTTCGTGGAAGCCGCCCATGGCAGCGGGCACGCAGTCCGCGGTTAGTACGACGTCCGCGTCCTGGAGGAACGGCGCCGTGGGCGGCACCAGCGCGAGCTGCACCGGCCAGTTGGCGAGCGCAGGGCCGGTGGCTGGTTCATCGTCCGACGGCCCCGCGGACGTTGCGGGATTCCCCATGTCCCGCATGGCCTGGCCCGGACAGCCTGAGGCCGGCGGCTTGCGGAGGTTCCGCAACGCCGCTCCCGGGCAGCCGTTTGGCGCAGCAGTGTGGCTGGCCGGCTTGGCGTTCTGCATGTGCTCGTGCACGGCCTGTTCGTCGAAGGGATCCGCCTCGCGCTCCTCAAGCGAGAGCGCGCCGCGGGGGCACTCGGCGAGGCAGGCGCCCAGCCCGTCGCAGTAGGTCTCGCTCACCAGGCGCGCTTTGCCGTCGATGACTTGAATGGCGCCTTCTGCGCAGGCGGTCACGCATTGGCCGCAGCCGTCGCACTTGCCCGAGTCGATATGGATGAGGCTGCGCTTCATGGCGTCTGACTCCCTTCTCTGGCAGTGCCGGTCAGAACCGCGGGCCACTTGTCGTCTCCGATCACGACGCCGTGGGCGAATGCCTGCAGCGTGGTCCGGCTGAAGTAGTCCCGCACCTGCGCATTGAGGCCGTTCATGAGATCGCCCAGCACGCAATGCTTGCTCGTGCAGGCAGGCGTTCCCAGCAAGCAGTGGCTATCTTCCAGCGGCCCTTCGATGGTCTCGTACACCTCGAGCAACGTGATCGCGGACGCGTCCCGTGCGAGCTTGAAGCCGCCCTTAGCCCCCCGCACGGCCGTCAAGAAGCCCGCGCGCACGAGTTCGTGCAGGACCTTGCCGAGCGTATGCTCCGAAGCGCCGAAGGTCTCGGCCATCTGCGCGGTGCTCATCCGGGCCTGCGGGTGCCGCGCCAGAAGGGCCATGGCATGCAGGGCCAGGCTGGCGCTATCGCTGATGCACAGAACCGTGGACATGAGGGGGCTCCGTAAAACGCTATTAAGGTATAAAGGTACATCAATAATGCAATAAGTCAAGTCGAATCTCATGAAAGAGGCGCCGAGCAGGCATATGAAGTCGGAACGCACTGATGTATAGTGGGTTACGGGAAGTCAGCGGTTCGGGTCGCCCCCTGTGGGCATTCTCCGGCCTTCACCAGGTCTTGTGTTGCGCGCCCGGTGTGCATAGCATGTCTGCATCCACCTGGCCTCGTGCGGACTGCACGCACCTGGGGGCTGTACTCAGTGCAGACGTCCATCGAGATCGACGGCACGACGTTCCTCGTGAACGGCCGGCCCACCTATGCGGGGCGGACGTGGGAGGGGCGGTCGCTCCAAGGGCGGCTCATGAACAGCCGCATGGTGCAGGCCATCTTCGACGACTGCAACCCTGAGACGCGGCCGCTCTGGGCGTATCCGGACACGGGCGCGTGGGACCCGGACCGGAACACGGACGAGTTTTTCCGGGCCCTGCCGCTCTACCGGGACCACGGATTGCTGGCCGTGACCGTGGGCCTGCAGGGCGGGGGATCGATCTACACGCCGGAGGTCTACCAGACGTATGACAACAGCGCCTTTGCCCCGGACGGCGCCTTCCGACAGCCGTACTTCGACCGGCTCCTGCGCGTGCTTGCAGCAGCCGACCGGTTGGGCCTGATCGTGATCGTGAACGTCTTCTACGTGCAGATGGTGCGGCGCATCCCCGAAGACGCCACGATCAAGCGCATCACCGAAGCGGTCTGCGACTGGCTGCTGGGCACGGGCTTTCGGAACGTGCTCGTGGACCTGGTGAACGAATCCGCGCCGTGGTGGAAGCGTCCGCTCATGGAACCGGACCGCGTGCACGAGCTGATCGAGATCGCCCAGCAGACGCGGCTGAACGGCCGGCGGCTGCTCGTGGGCGTGAGCACGGCCGGAGGCGCGCAGCTGCCGACCGGCCGGTGGCGCGCGCTGGAGGACGTTTCCTTTCCGCACGGCAACGGCTGTACGCCTGCAGCGCTCGGCGACAAGCTGCATACCCTGCAGGCCACGGACGAGCACCGGGCCCGGCCCCGGCCCATCGTGGTCAACGAAGACTCGGTCTTTGTGGAGAACCTGGAGGCAGCCGTGCGCGCGGGCTGCTCCTGGGGCTTCTACTGCCAGGGGTACGGCAGCGACTACAAAGACCGGATGGACTGGAAGGCCCGCGGCCGGGAGAGGGACGTGGCGCGGCTGAGCGGATTCCAGACCGTGCCCGTGAACTGGACCATCAACACTCCGATCAAGCAAGCCTTCTTCGGCCGGCTGCGCGAACGCTTCGGGAGCGGAGCGGAGGGGACGGCGTAATGGCTTCGACCCTGCTCACGATCTTCGTATCCATCGTCCTGCCGGTCTTTTTGCTGATCGGCG
>CAZBZG010000286.1:3532-5975 GCA_964496245.1 uncultured Planctomycetaceae bacterium
GGCGTGGGGTGGCTCTTGGACCGGCGGTTCCGGCTGGACGTGGACACGCTCAGCAAGCTCAACTTCTACGTGTTCGTGCCCGCGCTCATCTTCGTCAAGATCCTGGAATCCGAGATCCAGCTGGCCGAGGCGCGGGACATCCTGGTGGTCTCCGTGCTCCTCGTGGCCGTGCTCTACGGCCTGTCCCGCTGCCTGTACGGCCGGGCGGGGTCGGGCGAAGGGGCGACCGTGTCCACGCTGGGCACGCTCTTCTTCAATGCGGGCAATTACGGTTTGCCCCTGGCTGCGTTCGCCTTTCCGGGCAAGGGCGCGGGCATCATGGCGATCGTGCTCATGGCGCAGAATTTCCTGAGCTTCACGCTCGGCCTCTGGATCCTGGAGTCCAACCGCAGGGGGCTCGGCCGCATCGTGCTGGGGTTGGTGCGCATTCCCGCGCTGCTCGCCATCCTGGCGGCGCTGCTCGTGCGATGGCTCGACGTCACGCTGCCTGCGCCGATCCTGGAGCCGCTGAAGTACCTGGCTGCCGGATTGATCCCAGTGGCGCTGCTCACCCTGGGCGTGCAGCTCGCGCGCGCGGACGGCGAGGTGGGGTGCAAGCCGCTCGTCAAGGTCGGGGCCATGCGCCTCGTGCTCTCGCCGCTCGTGGCCTGGGGCCTGGTGCGGCTCGTGGGCCTGCCGAGCCCGGCGGCCGAACTCTGCATCGTGGCCGCAGGTCTGCCCGTAGCCGTCAACGTCTACATCCTCGCCTCCGAATACAAGCAGGACGCCGCCCTAGCCAGCCGCATGGTGTTCTGGACCACGCTCCTTAGCGCGTTCACGCTCACGGCGCTGCTGGCGCTGGTGCGGGGGTGACGTCGGAGGGGCTGCTTTCGCAGGACCGGACGCGCGGAAGCGCGTCCTTCCGTATCGTACGCGCCTTGCCGTGAGCCGTGCTCTTTCCGGAATCACGGTGCGGGGGTGATGCGCCAGGTCGTTGGGGCGTTCACTGCCACGCGAAGGGGCGCGCCGTACATGGGCGCGAGCTGGGGCAGAGGGGCGAAGACCGTGCCCGCGAGTTCGGCCCGCACCCGGAAGCGCACCGTGTGCGTGCCCGCCTTCCAGCGATCCACAAAGCAATGAAGCGCGTCGTCATGTTCCTCAAAGGCGACCACGCCGTCGCACTTGCGTGGCGGTTGGACGAGCTCCACACCGCACGGGCGGGGGAAGCTGAGGCGCAGATAGGTCTGCGGCTGGGCGAGCCGGCAGGTCAGTTGGACGTCCAGGGTCTCTCCGCGTCCGACCGCGAGCACGCCCGCCGCATCCGGAGAGAGCGCTTCGCGTTCGGGGCGGATGCGCAGCACCTGGCAGACGACATGCGCCTGGGGATGCGCTGGCGCAGGGGGAGGCGTTTCGCCCAGCGCCTCGAGTCGCGCGGTCCAGAAGCCGTCCGCGTGCGCCTGGTCAGCCGCAAGGGCGACCGTTCTGCCGGGCACGAGCGCCTCGTCGACGATCACGGACACGGGTTCGTGCGCGCGCGGCTGCAGGGTCGCGAGCGGCGCGCCGTGCATGGTGAGGTGCGCCGGACCACCTGTCTCGCCGGGCCGGTGGAGCAGCGGGGTGAGCGCGCGCACGGCTGCGGCGTTGGCCAGGGTGTCGCCCCAGTGGGTGCCGGTGCGGCGCTGCACGATGGCGCGGCCGATGCGGGGCCAGTCCGGACGCTCCGGTTCCAGCGCAATGCCGAGCGCGAGCAGCGTAGCGGCTGCGAGCACGGACGTGCGCTCATCCTCGATGGCATGGAAGCGGTCGATGAGCCGGTCCAGCTCTGCACGAACTGCCTCGGGTGCGCCCAGAAGCCGAAGCGTGTCCGCGCGCACAAGCGCGTCCCGGGCTGTGAGCGGTTCGCCCTGCGGTGTGGTGTCGGGCAGGACCGCCCGGATGCGCCTGGCTTGCGGGGCGTACTGCTCGAGATCCAAGGTATAGCACGCGGCGAGCGCGTGGCACGCGTAGATCGTGAGGTCGACCTGTCCCAGGCGGCCCAGGGCGTCGTGGTCGCCGTACTTGAGTGCCCGCTCGCGCAGGTCGCCCCCGAGCACTTGCTCGGACAGGTATCGTTCGGCCGGCTGGAGCATGCGCGCGGGCACGGCCTGTCCGCTCTGCCGGCAGAGGGCCAGCCCCTGGAGCACGTAAGCGGTCATGAAGTCGTGCGTGGCGTCGTGCTTCCACCAGCCCCATCCGCCGTCTGCGTGCTGGAAGTCGGCCAGCCGGTCCAGGCTCTTCTGCACGACTGCGGGCAGTTCCTTCTGCCGTGCAACCGTGAGCCCAGCCTTGCGCAAGGCCTGGCCGGCGACCACGGCTGGCATGAACCGGCTCATGGTCTGCTCCACGCACCCGTACGGATAGTCGATCAGTGTGTCGAGCGCCGATTGCACGCTAGCCGCCACGCCGGGCTCGATCGTGAACGTCA
>CAZBZG010000287.1:0-5950 GCA_964496245.1 uncultured Planctomycetaceae bacterium
GAATCGACCTCGCCAGAATGGCTCATGTGTTCACCTATTTGCAATGGGCTGTACTTAGCGAACGACATGCACGACCCGGCGTTCGTAGACCGGTACGCCGGGTACGTCAACCTGGGTGACCTCGTCGGAGTCGACGGCCGGTTCCTCGCTCTGCGCCCGGCCGTGCGCCCATGAAAGGCTGACCGGTGGAGGCACGGAGGATGGACTCTCTTCGTCGGCGGTCGGTTGCGCGGAACGCTCGAAGGGCGGAGGGGCCATTGCCGTGGGCTGGTCCGCGCCGGCGTCCTCCTCGCGTGCCGCTTCTTCCTCCAGCACGGCGGGGGGCGGGGCGGTTGGTTGCCTGGCCCCGTCGAAGGGTTCCTCCGCTGCCGCGGGGCGGGAAACGCCGGCCGTCTCAGAGGCGTCTGCCTCGGGCGGCTGAGGGTCGCGCCGGGCGTCCTCCTCCGGCGCCTTCTCGGGCATTGCCTCTGCGGCTTTGACCGCCGCGGCATCTGCAGGAGCGGGCGCGGCCGCAGGCTGCGCGTTCGCCCCGGCTTTCCCGGGTTCGGACGCGGCTTCGGGCTGGGTGTCGGCCCCGCCTGGCGCGCCTTGTTCCGCCTCTTCTTCGGGTTCCTCGATCAGCACCTCCGCTCCTTCCAGCCAGTAGCGGCCCTCCTTGCCCTTGAGGCGATCGAGCATGCGGTGGGGCACGTCCGGCTTGTGGATCCAGAACGCATCGGTCGCGGCCTGAGCGGTGTCTTCGGTCTTGGGGTAGGGGGCCTTGCGGACGTCGCCCGGCACGCGGGGGATGGTGATGAGCACGAGATCCTCGGACTCCTTGCTCTCCTCCTTCTGCGAGAAGAAGAAGTTGAGGATCGGGACCTTCCCGAGGAACGGCGTGCGCGTGAAGCCGCGGCTGCGGGCCTCGTTGATCAGGCCGCTCAGCACCATGCCCTGGCCGTGGGAGAGGATGGCCTCGCCCTCGTGGCGGAAGGTCACGAAGTCCTCGCCGTTGGCTTCGGGGACGGAGAACTCGAGCGAAAGCTTGAGGTTGATGCGGCCGTCCGTGGTGAGCGACGGCGTGGTCTCGAGGATGACGCCGTACTCCTTGTAGTTGACGTCCGAGGCGTTGGCCGTGACGGTCTTGATGGCCTTCTCGCCGCCGCCCAGGAACTTGCTGCTCTGCCCGTTGACCGAGGCCAAGTGCGGACGGGCGAGGATCGCGTTCTTCTTGAAGAAATTGAAGAAGGCGATGTTGGCCTGCGGGCTCTCGATGCCGCCGAGACCGTAGATGGACGGACTCGCCGTGTGCCTGTAGCTGCGGAAGTAGTCGAAGGGGTAGCGTGTGGGAGTACCGTCGGTGGCGGCCGCCGTAATGACCGGCAGGGTGACGATGGCCGATTGCAGCCCCTGGGTGCCCAGCTTGTCGGTGTCGGTCTTCTTGACCTTGGCGAAGATGGCTGCGACTTCGATCATCTGTTTGCGCACGCTGAGATTGTCGACCACGTTGTCGTTGTAGATCTTGGCGATGTGGAGGGCCTTCTCGATGTCCTCTTTGGTATTGAGCTCGCCCGAGATCACGATCTTGTCGTTGACGATGCTGACGCTCACTTCCTGTCCGGAGACGAAGGACGTGCCCCGTTCGAAGTTCTTGTTGAGCGTGTCTTCGATCTTTTCCTTGATCATCTCCATGTCGGCCAGGAAGGTGTCCATCTCGGGCTGGTATTCGGTGAGATCCACCAGGTTGCCGTACACCTCCAGCAGCTTCTGGATGCGCCGCTGCATGTGCTTGCTGGTCACCCGTCCCTCGAGAAAGATCCGGCCCCGGCTCTCCCATGCCTTGACGTTCCGTTCCTTGGCCAGCAGCTTCTTGATCGTCTTGATGTCGGCCTGGCCTTCGCCGCCGGCCTGTCCGCCTCCGCCGCCGAAGAGGTCTTGCATCTGCTTCATGGCGTTGTTGACCGCCTTGGGCATGGCCGGGGTCTCCGCCTCGCCGGACCACGCCGCACCGATCAGGCAGAAGACGCTGCCCAGGAACAGCGGTCCCGCGGCTCGCCGCGGACGGATTCGATCGCCTCTGGATATGGTAGCCATGAATCGGTTTCCTTTTCCCTACCGGTTCTCTTGGACTTCCGCGTGTGCCTGCGGAATGAGCTTCAGGAATTCGTCCGCCGAGTAGACCTGTCCCGGCTTCTCCAGGGCCTCGCCGCCGGCCTGGCTGGACCGGAGCGCGCAGATCAGCTTGCCGCCTTCGGCGTCCACCTTCTGCGCCGCCATGATCAGCAGGATCTGGGTCGTGAGCGGGACGTCGAAGCTGATGGTGCTGTAGCCTTCCTCCTGCTGGCCGCCGCTGGCCTGGGTGCGGCCGCCGACCGCGAAGACGCCGAGGTTCGACGCCACGGGCACCACGTAGAACTGTGCCCGTTTGCCGCCCGACAGGGTCTCGGTGATCTGATCGACCTGGCCGAGCATGGCGTTGAGTTCCTCGATGCTCTGCACCTGGGTCTTGAGCTTCTGCTGGACCCGCTCCTTGGCTTCGCCGAAGGGGAGACTGCGGAAGATGCCGAAGAGGTCCACCCGGCTGCCGGGGCTGACGAGTCCGCCCACCCCGCCGACCATGTCGATCGGGAGCGTGACCACGGCCCGTCCGGGCGGAATGCTGTCGTCCACCGACCGGCGGGAGCGCTCCTCGAGGTCGCTCCAGAGCACGACCTGGTCGGCCTGCATGGGCACGAGTACCCGCTGGCCGATGATCTCCGCCCGGTCGGTCCACTTGACCGCGCGCGGATGGAGAAAGGCGCGCGGGACCTCGGTCTGCTTGAGGCGCTCGGCGGTCAGCATCTGCCGGGCGCCCACGCCCTGCGCCAGAGCGCAGACCGAGACCTTGTCCTTGAGCTGACTGCGCAGCTCCTCTTCCATGCTCTCGATGCGGAGCTGGTAGAAGACCACCGCGGCGATCCCCATGAACACGGCGGCGGCGATGACGATGAGTTCGCGTTTCACCGAGGGTCCTTTCTATCCTGGGCTCGCGTCGCGGAACGTCCCTTCGAATACCGTTACGGGGCGCTGTTTCGCATTCGAGCCTTGCGGAGGGCCGATAATGACGAGGCGCAAGCTACCACGTTTTACATAAACACGCAAGATGCTTTCATCGCGAGAATCATTGACCGTGCGGGTCAGCTCCGGGCTGAGCTCCCACCCCGCCCGGGCCGCGCGGCGGTCGTAGTCGTCCACAGCCTGACGGAGCGGGAGGTCGGTCAGTTCCATGTCGACCTGGGCGAGCCGGCCTCCCTGGAGGCGGAGCGTCTCCCCCCGGTCGAGGCGGACCGTAGCGCGGTCATCCTCCGAGATGCGGGTAGTCGCATCGCTGCCAAGGACTTGCATCTTTGGTGGCGGTGGGCCCTGCATCTGGATCGGCGGGGGGCTGGTCCGAGAAGCCTGCGGTCCGCCGAGGCCGAGAAAGAAGCCGAGACCTGCGACCGGCGCCACCACCAGCAGGACCCGCGCCAAGCGGAGCAAGGCGCGCCGGATCGGATGCGGGCGGACGGGGGGGCTCACCGGGCGATTCTCCCTGCGGCCAGGCGGACATTGCTAGGGCATGTCCGGCTCGAAATCGGCTTGGCGTCCCAGCAAATCCATCTGGTGGTTGTGCAGTTCCAGGTTGACCACGTCGTCGTACGGGTAGGCCGCTGGATCGCGCAGCCGGTTGGGATGCTCAGCGAAATCGTATGGCGCATGGTTCTGGGCCGCCCAGGTGCTCGTGCGCAGGACCGTGTGGAACGAACGGAGCTGCCGCTGCAGGCCGAAGACACCGCCGAAGGCCTTGTAGGTGACCCAGACCGAGCTGTAGTGCCGCCGCAGCCAGGGGACGCTCTCGTTGTGCGGGGGCACGTCGCTGCCCCGCATGGCCATGCGGCAGATGCCGGCCAGGTTTGCCGCGGGCGCGTCGTCCGCATAGAGGCCGTCCACGGGGTAGAGCGGGTTAACGAGGACGTAGTGCTGATAGGCGTGCGCGCCGGCCTTGACGAGCCCGCCTGTGCTCAGGCTGACGCCCGCGCTTGTGGACCCGTCTTCGTCCAGGGGCGCGAGCATCTTGCCGCTGCCGCCCTTGACCACGACGCGCGGGCCGAAGTGGCGGAAGCTGTCGGCCTGAGCCTGCGGCTTCCAGTCGAATTCCTGCGGCGCCTCGTCGTTCGGACTGCGCTTGTGCCACGCGGCCATGCGCGCGCTCTGGTAGACCTGGGTGGAGACCTGGCCGAACTCGCTCAGGGCGCAGACCACGAACAGCAGCAGCATGTAGAGCGGGAGGATGAGGATGAGCTCGAGCATGGCGTTGCCGGCCCGGCGGCTGCGGGTCGCGCCCGCGCGTTCCGTGCCGGAAGGACGCACGTGTCCGTGTCCGCCATACGGTTGTTTCGCTCTGGCCTTCATTCAGTTCATCCAGTCCACGTAGTCTTCCACGAAATCGTTCCAGTCGTCCCGGCCGCCCGTGACCTTCTCGCTGAAGGGAACGCCGGTGCGCGCTCCGGCCGGCGTGTAGCAGTAGGCCGCGCCCAGTCCCCGCCAGAACTTCTTGCGGTTGTCCGCGGAGGCGGGAAGCAGGGCGTAGCGCGTGCCTACGAGCTTGGCGCCCCAGTCCGGGTAGTAGAGGTTGCTCGGAACGTTCTTGTTGGAGCGGAACGCGAGGAACTCCTTCTCCACCCGGTCGAGCGACCAGGGGTCCTTGCCGTCGGCCGCGGGTTCGCCGATGCCCGTGATGATCTGCCGCTGCCAGCCCTTGGGAAGCTCGTAGTCGGGATCGTCCTTGGGCTCCACGAAACCGGCCCGCGCCGTGGCCACGGCCACCTGGCCGGTGGTGCGTCCGAAGAAGTCGCGGAAGAAGAAGGTGCGGTGCGGTGCCCAGAGCGCCACGGTGACCCCGTGCTTGAAGAAGTTCTTGGTCAGCACCACGGCCGGCGCGAGCTCGGGCTTGGGCGTGCCCGTGTCCGTGCGCGGGGCCCAGGTCTTGCGCACGAAGCGGTCGCAGGAGAGGTCCCGGCTGCCGTCCACGAGATTGATGTCCGTGCCGAGATCATACCCCTGGTAGGCGCCGACCGAGTTTACCTTGTCGTGGCCGTTGCTGCTCGCCCCGCCCGTGCCGAGCACATGTTTGTAGGTCATGCCCACGTCGCTCTGCTCGTCCCCGTCCCGGTCGAGCCCCCAGTGCTTGGCATGCGGCCAGTCGAGACTCAGGCTCTTCTTGCAGACCGGGCAGTTGCCCATGCAGAGCGGGCAGACCATGAATCCGTGGTGCCCTTTGCGGCTCATCCAGTTGACGATGCGCCCCCGGATCTCCAGCCCGAAGTAGATGGCCTGGACCACGGGCTCGGGCAGCATCTCGATCAGGGCATCGGGGATGCCGTAGCCGGTCAGCACATCCGTGGTATTGGAAAAGTCGGTGAGGTAGTGCTCGCGGCTGTACCAGTAGATGTCGCCCGAGAAGAAGCCCTCCCAGTCGGCCTTGGTCCAAAAGTGGCCCGGGAACGGCTGGGCGAACGGCCCGAAGGACCAGATCACGCTCTGGTGCCCGTCTTCCTCCGGCCAGTTGTCGGTCGGGATCGACAGCGGCGGGAACGAGGGCAGGGGGAGGTACTCGAAGATCACGCCCCACGGGTCTCCGGCTGTGGCGTGGCCCGGCGGCGGGGTGCCCGGGGGCTCGGGCACGGTGATGAAGCCCTTGGGGCATCGCGTGCACGCGCAGTCGGGCAGCGGAATGGGCCACGGCCAGGGGGGGGGCAAAAACGGCTTCATGACGAACTTGCAGAGCCAGCAGATCTTGGGAAACCGCAGGCCCGGAACCAGGTCCGGGTACTGGGTCTTGACCTCGGCCGGCTCGCCGCTGCCTGTCTCCACCTTGGTGGTGGTCCGGTTGCTGACCGCGACGGCGCAGTAGATGTGCTTGTTGTCTTCCTTTTCGACCAGCCCGTCCCAG
>CAZBZG010000288.1:0-5912 GCA_964496245.1 uncultured Planctomycetaceae bacterium
TCGATTTCGTAGGACAACAGGACCTCCTCACCGCCGCGCAGCCCGCTCACCCAGATGGCGGGCGCACCGTCCCGCCCGGCCGCCGGGTTCTGATCGCGCACGACCAAGGCGCCTTGGGAGAAGCCCCGCTTTGCGCTCAGGGCGAGGGAGACGTGGATCTCGTCGCCCTGCCGCACCATGCGGGGAACCTTGCGCGTGACCGCGAGCCGCCGGCCGGCGCCCAGGAGAAGCGCAAGCGAGACGACCTCGCTCCCAAAGCCGAAGGCTGCGAGCACGTAGAAGGTTCGTACCTGCAGCAGGGCGGCCAGCGCCCACAGCAGCAGCGAACAGGAGAAGATGAAGATGGCCTGGCGCGTCATGGGCGGGGGACTCTCCTGGCAGAGCACAGCAACGCTGCCTTCGGGGTCGATATCGGAATCGGTATCGACGGTGTGCCGGAGCCTTCGATTCCGATACCGAGAGTCGCGCTGCGGTGTCAGGGTCCTGCAGCAGGCCTCACGTGAGCGAGGTAGGCGGAGCACAACCCCTCACCCCATGAGCAACGCCTGCTCCACGGTGTCGGCCGTGACCTCGTAGGTCCGGCCGTCCACGATGCGGACTTCCGCCCGGGCCCAGGCATTGGGTAGGCGCCCGCGTTCCACCAGTTCCCGCCGCAGAGTCACGGGACGTTCGATCTGCATGGGCGGGATGTCGCCGATCCTGCTTACAGCCTCGGTCGCCCTCTCCTCAATGCGACCATGGGCGACCTTGGGCGAGAGCAGGCGGCCGCCCTGGCAGTCGAGCCCCTCCTTGACCTGGCAGGTCACGACCTCGGGGACCCACGCCCGGGCCTCGGCGCAGAGCTTGTCGTCGCCCGAGGTCATGATGGTGGGCTTGCCCTGATCCGATGCGATGCCAGCGTCCACCCCGAACTCGCCCACGAGCCGTCCGTTCAGCCAGAAGTTCTGGATGGACTTGGAGCTCATGGTGTGCTCGAGAATGGCGCCAGCCGTGCCGGCCATGGCATGGTATCCCAGCAGGATCAGGGCGTCGCACGCCTCCAGGCCCGGCATGCGCCGCTGGCCGCTGGCGCCCTGCACGAGCTCCACGCGCGGGTCGAGTTCTTCCCAGAACACGTGCTTGCCGTCGCTGTGACCGTCCCGCACGATCACCGCCTCGGCGCCACCCGCAAAGCAGCCACGCACGCAGGCGTTGATGTCCCAGGTCATGAACTTCCGTCCCAGCGCGTAGTAGCGGCCGTCGCGGGTCACGTAGTCGCTCCCGCAGACCCCGCTGATGCCCTCCATGTCGCAGAAAACGTAGATGCGCATCGCATTCTCCTCGGTCAGCAAACGCGGTCTCTGGCCGCCTCACGCGCCGGCGTCCCGTTCGCGCACGAATAACCGGCAGAGTACAGCCCCGCCCCCTTCGTGTCAACGTCGGAGCTTCAGAGCCGCTCCGCGTTCGCCGGCGGGCGCGCGGTCAACCCTGGCCGGAACCCGCTTGACTCCGTTGCAAGCTCATTTATGCTGGGAAGTTGCATTTCGCGCTCCGAGAGGAGAATGCCGGATGGTTCGTGTTCGCCAGCGCGCCCTGGCGCGGGCCGCGCTGCTCCTTTGCATGCTCACCCCGGGCTGCGTAACGCACCATCCGCTGGCCCTGCGCAGCCGCGACGTCGGCCCCGACCGCATCCAGACGCTCGTGGAGAAGCGGGTGGACGCCCGGAGCCGGCCCCGGTCGGCGGAGGAGCGGTGGAACGCGGTCCAAACCGAGACCTACCAGTCCCGCGCCGACCTCCAGCACCACCGCGACGCGGGCGGCCGCGCCGAGCGGGAACGCAAGGCGGATCCGCTCTTTAGCGACAACGCGCTCAGCCTCACCGAGTGCCTGGCCTTCAGCCTCGTGGGCAACGACCGCATCCAGGCCAGCCGCGCAGCCATCCGGGGCGTCAAGGGCGACGAATGGATCGCACACTCCCGCTTCCTCCCCCGCCTGTTCTACGGGCTCAGTGAATCGGGCGAGAAGGTCTCCGGCGCCGCGTCCTGGGACCGCGAGCGCGACCAGACGTTTTCGGTCGAGCAGAATCTGGTCGAATTCGGCAAGCACGCCGCAGCTGACGTGGCTGTGCGCGAAGCCCAGCGCGAGACGCTCTTCGCCTACGAGGAGGAGGTCCGCGCCGTGCTAAGCCAGGTGCGCATCCGCTTCTCCACCATCCTCCTGCGCAAGCAGCAACTGGCCGAGCGCCGGAAGCTCATGCGGGAGTTCGTGGCCCGGCGGGAGAAGATCCAGAAGCTGCTCGAGGCCAAGCGCGTGCCCGAGGTGGATCTTCTCACCGCGCGGCTCAACGTCTTGAACGAAGAGGCACGGATCAATACGCTGGAGCGTGAGATCCTCAGGCAGAAGCTCGAGCTTTTCCGGCTGGCCGGATTCCGCCTGGACCGCATCGATACGCCCCTGGCGGGCACGCTCCAGCCCTTCGACCTCGCCCCGGAGGAGGCCATCGACATCGCCCTGCGCCGCAGCGCCACGGTGGCGGCCACCCGCGCGGCCGTGGCCGACCAATACCGCGCGGCGCGCCAGACGCTGTGGGAATTCGGCCCGGATCTCGCCTTCGAAGCCGGCCGGAAGACCGGCGACGTCCGGGCCGGAATGCGCCTCACGGGCGAGGACGGCCGTTACGGCCTCGGCGCATTCGGCGAGAAGCGGATCCACAGCGGCCCGGATCCGGCGGACGAGACCGAGACGCGGCGCTACGCCGAGGTGCTGCTGGAACTGCCCGTGTTCGACGGGCTCGAACGCTGGGGGCGCTACAAGAAGGCACGCGCGCGCCTGGAAAAGCTGCGTCACGACCTGCGCCACACGATCGACCGGATCGAGAGCGACATCCGCAAGGCCTACGAGACCCTGCGCGAGCGGCGCCGCGAGCTCGCGATCCTGCAGGAGAAAGTGGCCATCAGCAGGGAGCGGCTACGCATCAAGCACCGGCTCAAAGAGCTCGGCCGCATCACCGACAACGAGCTGGAGACCTTCCGCAGCCAGTTCTTCAACGACCAGGACGCGGCCTTCCGCCAGGAGATCGACGTGATCGAGAGCCGGGAGCGGATTCGTTTTCTGATGCGAACCTTCGAACCCCTTGCACCCGATGAGACCGAGGAGGCCCCGTGAACGCCGGACCGTTCAGCTATAAATTCCGTTCGGCCCTGCGGACTGCCGGGGTCGGCCTCGCGTTGCTCGTGGGTCTGGCCGTCGCCGCGTCCGCCGGCGAGCGGGCCCTCTCCAAGGAGGAGCTCCTCAACCGGCTCGAGACCCGGCAGGCACAGCTCCGGCTCGAACAGGCTCGCACGGCCATGAAGCGCGCCCAAGTCAACCGGGAAGAGATCGAGCGCCTCTTCGACGAAAAGATCGAGACGATCGACACGCTCAATGCCGCGCGGCAGCACTACGAAGAGGCGCGCCTCGACTTCGAGCAGGCCCAGATCGATCTGCAGAAGACGCGGCTCGAGTTCCTCAAGGGCGCCACGCTCGTGACCGTGGTGGACGCCAAGAAGTACCGCGGGCCCGAGGGCGAGGTCATGGTCTCCGTGCGGATCCGCAACGACAGCGACATCGACAAAGCCCGCGTGGCCATGGGCGCCGAGGGCACGGACCGGGAAAAGCTCGCCTCGCTCCTCAAGATCGACAACATCATCGTCAGCCTGCGCGCGGACGCCATCATCGGCGACCCCTTCCAGCGGATCGTGCCGGAACTGCGTTACGGCGAGGAGGCCACCCTCACCTACCGGCTCCTCAAACGCACGGTGGACCAGCTCACCGTGACCATCGCGTTTCTGGAGAGCGTGAAGGAGTACACCGTCTTCCTCAAGAAGGAGGCCACCCAGGACCTGCCCAGCATCAACTCCACCCAGTACGCGCAGCAGGGGCAGCTGGGCACCAAGGTGCGCTACGACCTCGAGCTCGAGCGCTTGGCCAAGACCGAGCAGAGCTTCTCCCTGGTCGTGCTCAATCTGCCGCGTGAGCTGCCGTTCGTCTTCCTCGATCCCGGGTCGGGCGCACACATCACGCAGCTCAAGTTCAGCAACGACATCAGCAAGCAGAGCTTGCAGTTCGAGGTCTCGATCCCGGCCAAGCTCGAAGAGGACCTGATCGACGCCAACATCGACTTCACGATCCTCGTCACGCGCCAGCAGGAACTGCGCACCATCTACGCGCTGCGCAAACAGTACGAAGACGACCCCATTCCCGCCGACGCCATCGCCAAGCTCAAGGGAAACAAGGCCCAGCTCATCCTGATCCCCAAAGGCACGGGCAAGCTCGATCTCGTACTCGGCAACCTCTTCAAAGAGATCCAGCAGGGCACGCCCGAGGCCACGATCAAGTTCAACGTGCTCAATTCCGGCACGCTGGCCCTGCGCCGGATCAGCCCGTCGGTCGACCCGCCCCTGGAGTGGGAGGCCACGCTTGCGCCCAGGGAAGTCGAACTGCTCGACCCGGGCGACAAAAAGATGGTCGTGCTCACCCTCGTGCCGCCGCCTGCGGTGCCCGTGGGCGAGTACACGCTCACGCTCGCGTGCGAGGGGCACGCCGGGAGCGACACGGTCGAGGCTGCGGAGAAAGACATCACCGTGCGCATCCGCCGCAAGAGCAACATCACGGGGACGCTGATGCTCGTCGCGATTCTCGTGATCCTGGTCCTCGCCATTGCGGTGGCGAGCGTCAAGATCTCGCGACGGTGATCCCGTCCGCCATCCGAAAGGGGCCGCATGCTCAGCATCCAGAAGCTCCGCAAGGTATACGAAGACGGCACCGTGGGCGTCGATGATCTCGATCTCGCGGTGCAGCCGGGGGAGATCTTCGTACTGCTCGGCGCCAACGGGGCGGGCAAGACCTCGACCATCATGCTGATCCTCGGGTTCACCGAGCCCACGTCCGGGACGATCACCGTCGACGAAGTGGACGTCCAGAAGCGCCCCCTGGACGCCAAGCGCCTGGTCGCCTACGTGTCGGAGAACGTCACGCTCTACGGCAACTTCACGGCCCGACAGAACCTGGAGTTCTTCACCCGCCTCAGCGGGCGGACGGACATCTCTGAGGACGAATACCGGAGCGTCTTCCTCCGGGCGGGGCTGGCCGAGAAGGCCTACCATCGCCGCGTAGCCGGCTTCTCCAAGGGCATGCGCCAGCGCCTGGGCATCGCCATCGCCATCCTCAAGAACGCCAAGTACATCATTTTGGACGAACCCACGAGCGGGCTCGATCCCAAGGGCGGACACGAGTTCCTCGAGCTCGTCCGGGGCCTGCGCGCCGAGGGCAAGGGCATTTTGATGTCGAGCCACGACATCTTCCGGGCCCGCGCCATCGCCGACCGCGTGGGCATCATGCGCAGCGGCCGCCTGGTCGAAGTGATCGATCAGGACCGGCTCGCCCGGGCCGACCTCGAGGAGATCTACCTGCAGTGCATGCAGGAGGAGACCGCCGGCGCTACGAGCGCCGCCCAGGAGTGAGCATGCTCTGGACCCTGATCCGCAAGGAGATCGCCGCGCACATCCTGTCGCTCCGGTTTGCGGTGACCTTCATGCTCTTCCTGCTTCTCGTCGTGCTCAGCCTGGTGCTGAGCACGGACGAATTCCAACGCGAGACCGCCCTCCACGCGGCGCGCGAGCGGGCCTACCGCCAGGCGCTGAACGACATCATCGACACGGAGAATCCGTGGCGCCGCTACAGCCGCCTGCGCTGGCACGAAGGCAAGACAGACGCCGTGCCGGGGTCGGATCTGGCATGGCTCGGGCAGGGCCTGCAGCCCGGCTACCCCATGGCGCTCAACACCAAGAGCCTGGGGGTGCAGGCCGTCGCGAGCGGCTTGATGCGCAACCCGCTCTCGGCGCTGTTGCGCATCCCGGACTTCGTGTACGTGGTCAACACCGTGCTGTCGCTGC
>CAZBZG010000289.1:0-5900 GCA_964496245.1 uncultured Planctomycetaceae bacterium
CTCGTAGTCCTCGTCACAGAAGAATGTCTGCTGACGCCGATTCCCTCGCTGGGTGATGTGGTGCGGGTAACCCGAAGCAACTACGCGAGCGATGCGAGCCATGATGACAAGATACGTGAGAGGCTTGTTGCGTCAAGCGCGAAATGGTATTATGTCCCCTGATTTGTACCTGATTCTAATTTCTGTCCCCTGATTTCCCCCAGCCTATATTCCCGCCTGACTGATGATGAGGTACTCCCGCCGAATGCGATGGGCAGGCTCGTAGGAACATCCCACCCGCTTCATCACCTCGGTTGCCGTTTCCGCCCCTTGCTGGATGGCAGTGATGATATCGGCCCGCCATGACGCACCGAAGAGCAGACGATTGCGATATTGCTGATTGGCTTTGGTCAGCTCTTCTACCGTCATCACATCTTCCGCTCGAATCCGCAGGCTGCCTTTCGAAATGAGAATGCCGTGCGCCTCCGCCCACGGCTCCGCTCCCTTGAGCTTGACCGCGCTCTCCGTGGCCTTGCCGGGAAAGAGATATGCGCCCTTGGCTGGCTGCGTAATGAGCTTCTTCCATTTGTGCTGCCCTTGGTTGACGGCGTAGGCGGCCAAGGCGCTGACAGCAAGCCGCTGGTCAGCATCGTCGCTCTGCCGCACCAGTTTGCGCAGCTTCTCGACAATGACATGCTCCGCGTGGACATGCACCCATGAGAAGAGGAGTGATGCCAGCCTGCCGTCCCCGCGCATTGCGCCAGCCGCATGTAAGAGAACGCTCTCAATATCATAAGCGATGGCATCTTCGGGGGTGATGGAGACGCTTCCGAGGCGGACACCGATGCTGGCGAGGGCTTGGTTAGGGATGGAAGTCATAGCCTATCCTTTCCGCCAAGGCTTGCAGCGAGGTTCTGACATGCTCGAGCCAGAGCGGGTTGCCGTCTCGCTCCACCACCCAAGGCAGGCTCTCATGCAACTCCTTTGCGGTCGGTGCCAATGCGACACAGTCCTGTTCGTCCTTCTGGCGGTCGCAGAAGGCGAATAGCTTGGTCTTCAGCAGGTCGGGACGCCCGAGCGTGCGGATGCGAATGCCTTTTGTCTTGTGCAAGCTCACAATGCGGTCTCGCCAGCCTGCGGGCAGGTCGCCACGCAGGTCTTTGGGGCCATTGTTCAGCCAATCCTCCCGCAGAGGCGCACCCGTCCCTGCATAGGTCTGGGCAAACGCGACCGACGCATCCAGAATCTCCCGAGGGATGTCGGGGTCAAGGCAGTCCACATCCTGCGTAGCACGGTCAATCACGCCCATGGCCAGCAGCGCTGCCCCGCCAATGATAGTCACCTCGAAGTGCAGATTCCGCTCTTCGAGATATACGCCAAAGGCAGTCAGAACGTCCTTCAAAACGGTTCCTCCATCAGCTACAAGTATTGTACCATACAATACAGCAGCGTCAAGCGCTTTGTGGGATTCGTCTGCGACCCTATTGTGGTAATTGAACCAGGCCGCAATTCGGATGGTTCATGCGCCTTGCCGCCGCACTGACCGCCCAGACGGTCAACCACGCCCAAAGCGGCCCTTGCCAGGCCCCGTGCGATGCGCTACAATGCGCTCTGATTGGGTTTGATCGAGCAAGGGAAGACCGAGCGTACTGACGGGACGGACGGCATGAAGCTGGTGAGTCGCACCGTGGGCGGGCACCGCGTGATGGCGCGCATCAGACAGGGCGGCATGGCCACCCTGTGGAAGGCGCGGTCGGTGGGCGCCAAGGAGACCGTGGCCATCAAGGTGCTCAACCCCGCCAAGGCCAAGTCGCGGCCCGCAGTCAATGCTTTTCGCCGCGAGTTCGATCTCTGCCACAATCTCGAGCATGCCGGTCTGCTCCGGCACTACGCCTATGGCACGTTCGAGGGCGTTCCCTACATCGTGATGGAGTACTTCCCCTCGCGCACGCTCCGGGAGCTCCTGGGGACCGACGACCTGGTCCGCATGCGGCGGCAGGGCGACGGCGTGATCAAGGACACGGCGCACGTGCTGGACTACCTCCACCGGCAGGGCATCGTGCACCTGGACGTCAAGCCGGAGAACATCCTGGTGAACGACGAAGGCCAGGCCAAGCTGATCGACTTCGGGTGCGCGAGCAAGGGGTGGCGTTCCTGGCTCCGGTGGGGCCGGACCACGGCGGGCTCGCCCACCTACATTGCGCCCGAGCAGCTGCAGAAGAAATCGATCGGCGCCTCGGCCGACATCTACAGCTTTGGCGCGGTGCTCTACGAGATCTACGCCGGGGTGCCGCCGTGTACGGGGCAGTCCGAAGACGAGATCATGCGCAAGAAGCTCACTGCGCAGCCCCGGCCGCTGCAGCACTACAACCCGCGGATCCAGACGCACTTCTCCGGTCTCGTCCACGCCATGCTGGAGGTCGACCCCAAGCGGCGGCTGCCCAGCATGGAAGCCTTCCTCACGCGCTTCAGCCGCCACAGCGCCTATCGTCCGCGGCGCAGCAAGACCTCCTGCCGCTGGGTGCTGACCCACGGCGGGTCGTGACGCCTGCGCGGACGCGCCCTACCCCAGCGCCTCCGCTTCCCGGTTGTAGACCTGGATGGGACTGCTCTCGCCCGGCACTTCCAAGAGCTTGGCCACCGTGCCCGTGGCGCCGAAAGCGCGCAGGGACTCGCCGCCCTCGCGCAGGTCGCCCCCGAGCTCCACGAGCCGGGCCAGGCTGTAGCTGTTCATGGATGTGACACCGCTCAGGTCCAGGACCACGGTCTTGGGCTGGGCGGCCAGCTCCCTGCGGATGCGCTCGTTCAAACCGTCGATCTCCCGCCGCCGGAAGACCCCGCACAGGCGCACGAGCAGCAACTTGTTCCGCCGTTCAAATTCCATCTGGCCGGCATCGATCTTCTTGCGGGCGAAGACCAGACGCTCGATGCGTTCGTCCTGACGGGCGACATCCGCCTCCTCGGTCTCCTGCTGGAAGACGAGCTGGTGTTCGCCCTTGGGGATGGCGGGCGTGACCGCCAGCCGGATCTCGTCGCCGTTCTTCAGCACGGTGGCGGGCGCCAACTGCTCGCCGTTCACAAAGGTGCCGTAGCTGCTGCCCTGGTCTTCCAGGATCCACGCGCCTTCTTCGAACCGGATCTCCGCGTGAAAGCGGCTCACCGCCGAGCCGGGCAGGCGCACGTCGTTGTCCACGTGCCGGCCGACCGTGATCGTGCCCTCGGCCAGGGTATATTCC
This sequence comes from uncultured Planctomycetaceae bacterium, assembly GCA_964496245.1. GTDB lineage: Bacteria > Planctomycetota > SZUA-567 > SZUA-567 > SZUA-567 > CAZBZG01. The sequence goes on from CAZBZG010000289.1 coordinate 3,216, forward strand.
TTGTGGTTGCGCCGGTCGATCAGTCTGGCCATCATGGCGTCTGCTCCCCCGCTGCCGCTGTGCCCGGTCCGCCTTCCCGCCGCGCATCTCACCCTCTTCCTACTCTACCGGATTCCGGCCGTGAACGCCACGCAATTCCCGCAACGCCTACCGGGTGATTTCGTAGAGGTACGTCCGGTACCGTCCGTCGATCGCGAACGCCTTGCCGTCCAGTTCCACCGTCCGGTCCGTGGGTACGCCATACACGTCGAGCGCGCGCACCGTGCGGGGCGGCGGTCCTTTGAGCATGATGCGCGCCTCTACGGGCTCGAGCAGGAGCGGGGGTCCGCCGATCTGTTCGAGATGCGTGCCGTCTTCGTTGTACACCGTACCGGTCTGCCGGTCGCGCGCGAGCGCGGTGATCAGCACGTGCCCGGACTCCGCGAGCGGTTGGTCGTCGAGCGGCGTAAAGAGGAGCGAGACGAAGCGCGTCTGTACCCGTACGTGGACGCCGGGGAGGTCGAAGGTGTGCCCGCCCGCAAAGCCCACGACGGCGTGCGTCTTGGGCCCCCGCAGCACGAAGATGCGCCGGCCGTAGTCCCAGACGAGCTGGTCGGTCGCAGAGCGGATCGCGCGCGCCTTTCGGTCCCAGTAGCGGCTCCAGTCGATCCTGGTGCCGGGCTCGTCCGTGAAGCCGAGGGTGACGCGGCCGATGGCGAGCGCTTCGTTGGGCGTATCGCGCTCGGCCACCTCCTTGCGGTCCGCGCCCGCGCCCCCGCGTGCCGAGAAGCTTTGGGCCAGCGGATCCTCGCCCGTGAAGAGATCCTCCACTGCCACGCGTCGCGCAGCCGCTACAGGCGCTTCCTGGACGTGCCCCTTGGCCACGGCAAAGGCGAGCGCGGGAAATTGTCCGATGTAGTGCGGGGTCTCGGTCACGTAGCAGCCGAGGCGCGGCCACCCGTCGCCCATCCGGTGGCTCCCGCACGCGAAGTGGTAGGACGCGTCCCACCCCTGCAGGCCCAGGCCGTAGAACGCGATCAGGGGGGCGCTTTCGGCCTTCCACTGGTTGGGGGGCTTCTGGGTCCACTCGGTCGAGCAGAAGGGGCGGTCCTCCACCTGGAAGAACCCGATCGAGGGGAGTCCCTTGCCCGGTTGATCGAGGTGGGTGCTGTTATGCACCTCGCCCGTGGTGATGCGGTGCCGGCCCGCGCCGCCGCCGAAGTAGTTGTGCCGATCGATCATGTCCGCGGCCGTGTCGCAGTAGAGGTTGGCCGGATTGGCGATCGCGCCGCCCGCGTGCCAGGCCGTGGTCACGGTCACGGCCTTGGTCCCCATGGCGCGGAGTTCTTTGATGCGCCGCTCGTAGTAGCTGCGCTGGAGCTCGGTGCAGAACCGGATGAAGTCGCCGAGGCGCTTGGGACTGCGTACGTTCTTGCGGTCGGGGCCCATCTGCCACGCGCCGTAGATGCGGAAGGCCCGGCTGTCGAACGAATCGTTCGTGCCCCACGCCTTCTGCAGGGCCGCGTCCGTCTCGTACCGCGCTTTGGCCCAGTCGCGGAATTGCTGCCGGAATCGTTGGCTGTGGCGCGGCCATTGTTCGCCCGCCGCCAGGGGATTGAGCGGATTGTGGAAGAAGATGCAGTCTTCGTTGTGCACTTCCATCACAGCCAGGGCCGGGTCGTCCTTGTAGGCGAGCTTGGTGTACGGGTTGACGTGCGTGAGCAGGGCCTCCAGGTAGTCGCGCTCGAGGTCCTGCAGGCCGCGGCTGATGTTCACGAGTCCGCTCGTGCTGTAGAGTCCGTCGCGGCCCTTGTCGAGTTCCTGCAGGAGCTCCTTGGGGTAGCCGCAGTCTTCGGCCACCCGCAGGGGGTAGAAGACCGACCAGGTCATGTAGATGCCGTGCTCCTTGAGCTGGGCGCACCACCAGTCCCACCGCTCGAGTCGCTCCGGGTCGAAGCCGTCCGCGCCCAGCGGGCCGAGAACCGCGAACACGGGGTGCTGGCGGACCATGTTGACCCCGTGCTTGCGCAGGAACCGGATCTTCTGGACGAGCTGCGCGCGCGTGAGGTCCTTGTCCGGCCCGGCGTTCACGCCCCAGAACTTCACGGGCTCGTCGGCTTTGTCGAAGCGCAGGGCTGCGCCGTCGCGCTGCAGGAACCCGCGTGCGCCCGCGGGCGCGGGTACGAGCACGGACATGTCGGTCACCGACGCTTCGTCCAGGGGATCGACGTCCGCCACCATTGAAAACCAGGTGGACGGCCCGGCGGGCGGTTGGTCCGCGGGCTTGCGCGCGCCTGAGGGAATGAAGTCCGGCGGCGCGAACGTGAAGCAGTCGATGGCGGACGAATGCCGGATCGCGCCGTCCAGCCGGATGGCGAGCGTGTGCTCGCCCTTGGCGAGCTTGCGCACGCCCACCTTGATCCACCCCAGGAAACGGTGATCCGGCTTTTCGGAGACCATGAGCTTGTCGCGCACGTTGGCGGCGCTCGTGTCGATCGGCGTCCAGTCGGCGTCGTCCAGCTTGTAGGCGAGGTCGGCCTTGAAGTAATTCGCGCGCACCCAGAACGCGTAGCGCGCGGTCGCAGGAATCATCCTGTACGCTGATTTTAATGAGGTTTTTGTTTTTGAATTCGCCTCTTAGCATAGCCTCCGAAAGAGGGTCTTCGATGTAATGCTCGATTGCCCTTCTCAGTGGTCTCCTTTCCG
>CAZBZG010000290.1:0-5899 GCA_964496245.1 uncultured Planctomycetaceae bacterium
GGTCGCCATCGTCCATTACCACCTGCGCGGCGGCGGGGTCACCCGCGTGATCGCGCAGGCCGTGGAAGCCTTGCGCGCGCGCGGCGGCGAGGCTGTGGTGCTCGTAGGCGAACCGGCGCCGGCCGACGCCCCGGAGCTACCGGTCGCCGTGGTGGACGGGCTCACCTACGGGGACGACCGGCCGTCCGCTTCGGCCGTCGCCCGCCTCAAGACCGACGCGGACAACGCCGCGCGCCGTGCGCTCGGCGGGTCGCCCGATGTCTGGCACATCCACAATCACGCACTCGGCAAGAACCTGCTCGTACCCGCCCTGGTCGAAGCGCTCGCAAGCGACGGCGCGCGCCTGCTTTTGCAAATCCACGACTTTGCCGAAGACGGCCGGCCGGAGAACTTCCGCAAGCTGCTGGACGGCCTGGACGCCCCGGATGCGCGGACCCTGGGCGCGCGCCTCTACCCGCAGGGCGCACACGTCCACTACGGCGTGCTGAACGCGCGCGACCGCGGGTTTCTGGCGGACGCCGGCGTGGCTGACGAGCGCCTGCACCTCTTGCCCAATGCCGTGGACCTGGACGCCCCGGACCAAACGGGCGAAGCCGGCACGGACGAGCGCCTCTACCTCTATCCCACGCGCGCCATCCGCCGCAAGAACCTGGGCGAGGTTCTGCTGTGGGCCGCGCTCGCGCAGGAAGGCGAACGCTTCGCCACCACGCTCGCGCCCAAGAATCCGGCCGCGCGGCCGGTCTACGATGCGTGGGTGGCGTGCGCGGGGGAGCTCGAGCTCCCGGTCGAATTCGAACGCGGCACAAAAAGCGACCTTCCGTTCCCGGATCTTTTGGCGAGCGCACACGCCTGCATCACCACGAGCGTGGGCGAAGGCTTCGGCCTCGCCTTTCTCGAGCCATGGCTCGCCGGCAGTCCTCTCGCCGGGCGCAAGCTCCCCGAGATCACCTGCGCGTTCGAAGACAACGGCATCGATCTTTCGGACCTGTATACGCGGGTCGACGTGCCGCTCGACTGGGTGGACGCGGACGCTTTCCGCGCGCGTCTCGCCGACAAGCTGGCAGCCTCGCGATCCGCCTACGGCGTGCCCTTTGAAGCCGCCCAGGTGGACCGCGCCGTGGATGCGGCCGTGCAGGACGGGCGGGTCGACTTCGGGCGGCTCGACGAACCTCTGCAGCGTCGGGTCGTCGAGGCGGTCGTCCGCGACCCCGGCAAGCGCACGGACATCCGTCCGCCCTGGATCGCGCACCGCAGGGGGCTCTCGGCGTCCGCGGACGCCAACCGCGAACGCGTCCGAACGGTCTACAGCCTCGCGCAGTACGGCGAACGCCTGCTCGAGGTCTACCGGGTTTTGGGGCGCGCTTCTGCGGACAAGGCCGAGCCCGCGCGCGCCGACCGGCTGCTCGAACGCTTCCTGGCACCCGAACGCTTCTGTCTCTTGAGGACCTGACCATGGCCCTTGAGCAGCGCACGCTGCACAAACGCATCCGGGCGCTCTCCGGTTCGCTCAAGCCCATCCCCACGGACGCGGTGCCGCGGGTGACGCGCCTGGAAGGCGTGCGCGCCGTGCTCTTCGATGTCTACGGCACGCTCTTCGTCAGCGGCTCGGGCGACGTGGGCACGGCCACGGCCGTGGACAGTTGCCAGGCATTCCGTGCGGCTCTGGAGGCCGCGGACCTCACCGGTGACCTGGCGGCAGCCGCGTCCGCAGGCGTGGACCGGCTGGCGCACATTGTGCGCGCCCATCAGGCGGCACAACAGAACCGGGGCGCGGTCAAGCCCGAGATCGACATCCGGGCGGTCTGGCGGGAGGTCCTGCAGGATCTCGCGGACGCCGGCATATTGGCCGCCGCGCACGCGACCGACCACGCCGCGCGCGTCGCCATCGAGTACGAATGCCGGGTCAATCCGGTCTGGCCCATGCCCGAAGCCGAGGGGACGATCGCGCGCCTCAAGACAGCCGGCTTCACCCTCGGCATCGTCTCCAACGCCCAGTTCTACACGCCGCTCCTCTTTGAGGCTCTGCTGGACGCTTCCGTGGAGACGCTCGGGTTCACGCCCGACTTCTGTGCCTGGAGCTACGAGCTTCTGGAAGCCAAGCCTTCCCCGCGCCTCTTCGCCGGCGTGCTCCGCGCGCTCGAAGCCCAGCGCGGCATCGCACCGGCGGAGACGCTGTACGTGGGCAACGACTGCCTCAACGACATGTGGACCGCGCAGCAGGCCGGATGCCGCACCGCCCTGTTCGCCGGCGACCGGCGGAGTCTGCGCTGGCGCGAGAGCGACCCCCGGTGCGCCGGCCTCAAGCCCGACGCCGTGTGCACGCGGCTGGCGCAGGTGGCGGAGGTGGTGGGCGCGTGAGGGGAAGGGGGCGCGTCGGTTGCAGCGCGCCACCTCCTGCGCGGTCCGGCAGGAGCCGGATCCTCCGAGCATCGGGCGATCGCTGTCTACACCAGAGAGACGCGCTTGCGCGCATCCGCGGCGCAGCACGTCCAGTCACTGCGCAGGGTAGAACCCTTTGCGGTAGACCTTCCCGTTCTTGGTGTGGGCGTAGACCCGATAGTACGCGCGGTGTTTCTCGGATTCCAGGCCGCGGCCGGCCCACCACTGCCAGACCATCGTCTCCTCGTCCTGGTCGCGCTGGCGGGCCTTCTTGAGCATGGGCAGGATGTCCTGGAAGAATTGGCCTTCGCGCACGTAGTGCCGGTCCAGCCAGAGACAGGCGTCGAGACGCTTCTGCGGATCCTTGGACGCGAGCTGGCCCACATACGCCTCGGTCCCGGCGGGCGCGTTGCGGAACGCGTTCTGGTCGATCGTCTCCCGGGCGTCCGCGGGGTTCTCGTAGTCCATGGGCGAAAGGGTGTACTTGCGTTCGATGGTGTGGTTTTCGAGATGCCCCTTGCCGTCGCACTCCAGACAGCGCGTATCAAAGGGAAGACGCTCCATCACGCTCTTGCTCCACTGGCGCTTGCCCGTGCCCTTGCACTTCGGGCAGGTCTCATCGCGGCGGGTGACCACGTGGAGCGTGTTGCGCCGATCGATCCAGACGGTCGTGAGGCACCACTTGTTGCGTTGGTCGCGGATGCGTTTGCGAAAGGACCGCCCCTGCCGGAGCGCCAGAGTCACGGCCTGCACGATTTCCGGCCGCGCCAGTTCGGCGCGCGCGAGATAGCTGTGCACGGCCGCCTGGGACAGCTGTCCCCGGCTCTGCTCGCCCGGCGAGGGCGCGTAGCCGTCGATGCATCCGGCGAGCAGGCCCACGGCGAGCCACGCGGCTCCGGCAGCGATCCAGCGGCAGTGTGGGGTCATGGGGTATCCTCGCACCGAGAAGACCGGGCTGTCCTTGCCTGGCGGACGCCTTCGGTCTCGTCCATCCTAGCCGGGCCGGGGTCTCCATGCAAGACGTGCGCGTCGCGCCCGCTGAAGCATCAGGCAAACATCCCGACCGCGGGCCTCAGTTGTCCGCAGCTGACGCGCCCGGATCGGACCGCCCCTGCGCCGGCTCGGGCGGCGGCAGCACCGAGACCGTGCGGCTGGCGAATACGTTCCCGCTGCACGCCAGGCGGAGTTCGTACTCGCCGTAGACCTCGAAGATGCAGGGCACGTGCAGCACGATCTCCAGGGGCACGAGCCGGTCGTGGGCCACGACCGGTCCCATCTCGCCGCGGTGCACGGGTTCATTCGTGGACAGGTTCACCAGCTCGATGGAAAACGTGTACTCGCCCCACGCATCGGCCAGCTGCGCGTACACGTGGAGCACGCGCCGGAACGGGAGCTGCGGCGCGGCGATGCGCGAGTAGATCCCGATCAGGCTTTTCTTGTGCGTGCCCGCCTCGGCGATGATGCTGTCGGCGAGCAGGATGGCGCGCGTCACGGGCAGCGGCGGCTGGTTCGGCATGGGCGATTTCACCCTCCCCTTCCTTCGTCCCTCGGCTTCGGACAAGACCATTCTGAGCGGCAACGAGCTAATTCGTCTGCAGCTTCTGCGCGTCGTACTTCCACTTGTTCATGCTGCCGCGGAGGTCTTTGAGCATAGCCCCGTACTTGGCCTTGAGTTCCGGCACCACGGGCTGGTCCTTGCCCTCGTCGTCGTGGAACTCGCCGCTCAGGAACTTGTCCACGAACTTGCTATCGGTGGCGATGATCTCGAGCACGCGCTTGTAGCTCTTGTTGTCCTGATTGCCCAGGAGGTCGATGATCTTCTGCCGCCGCTTCTGGATGTAATCCACGAAGGTCTTCTGGTTGTTGTAGTAGGTCCACCACTTCTGCCAAGTGCGCGCCTGCACACCGAACTTCTTGGCGCTCAGAGGGAAGAGCGTGCGGATGGCGTTCACAGCCGCCGCCGTTGTGGCCTGGTCTTCGTGGGAGAGGAGTTTCACCAGGTCCTCGGTCGCGCTGCGGTCTTCGAGGCTGGCGATCGCCTTGATGGCTGCGTCGCGCACCGTCTTCTCGTCGTCGTGCAACAGCGGATGCACGGCCTCGGCCAGGTCCTTCTTGTCGAACGCCTCCACCGCCTTGGCCACGGCCACGCGCACCTCAGGGAGATCGTCCGCGGCCGCTTTGCGGATGGCCGTTTCGGTGCCGTCGAGTCGCTTGTAGCCGGCCACCTCCAGGGCCTTGATGCGCACGCGCATGGACGGGTGGGCGATGCGTTGTTCGACCGGCTCGGACATGCCGCCGTACGCATTGAAGCCCTTGTAGATGTCGAGAATGGTCAGGATCACCTCGTCGCTCGCGTTCTCCAGCGCCCGGCCGAGCACGGCGATGGTCGTGGGATTGTCGAAGTGTTTGAAGATGGCGCGGGCCACGTCCCGGCGTTCCTGCCTGTCCGAATTGAGGAAATCGATGAGCTTGATCGTGTCCGACGGCTCGGCCGCCCGGGTGAAAGACGTGGTCGCAGCCGACCGCACGCTGTCGTCTGGATCGCGCAGCATGGCCAGCAAGGCTTCCACGGCGTCTTCGCCCTTGCAGTACCCGAGGCCCTTGGTGGCCCAGAGGCGGAGCTGCGGATTTAGGGAGTCCGTGTTCTGGGCGAAGATACGCGGGGGGAACCGCTCGGGGTCGATCACGTCCTCCTCGGGGCGATTCTCCTCGATGCTGACGAGAGCGGCCAGCACCCATCGGCGCATCTTCTTCTGGTCCTCGTCCGGGTCCTTAGCGCCCGCACCCGCCAACTCGACGAGGGCCGCGTCCGCTGAAGGGAGGTGCAGCCGCACCAGGCCGCAGGCCGCACCGGCGCGGGAGGCATCCGGCCAGTCCCCGCTCTCGTTCTTCACCACCGAGACCAGGCCCGGCCGGACCGTCTCTTTCCACGCCAGCAGATCGTCGATGGCCGAGCTGATGTCTCGCTCGTTCCCGCTACTCAGCTTGTGGAACAGGTACATCCGCTGCAGCGGACCCGCGAAGATCATGAGCAGCACCAGAAGAACGCCGCCGCCCACCATGTAGATGACCATCCGCTTCTTGCGCTTCTCCGCCTCGGCCGCAGCACGCGCCCTGCGGTCTTCGATGGTCTCCGATCCGCCGTTCTCCCCGCGGCCCGACCGCCGCTTGCTGCGGCGTTTGCGGCTGCGCCGGCTGCCCCGTTCCTCGCGCCGGTCGCGGCGGCTCGAGCGGTCGGACGGAGGCGCTTTCGCATTCTGTTCCTCAGCCGCCTCAGCCTCCTCCACGGGCGCCTCAGCGTCCTCTTCGGGGGGGGCGGCTTTTCGGCCTTTTTTGGCGGAGAGCCGGCGCGTGGCCCGCGGTTCGCGCTCGGCGCGGCCGGGGCGCCGACCGCTGCGCTTGCCCGCGCGGCCCTCGTCCGTCTTTGCATCGCCGTCCTTCTTGAGCCGCGATGCAGCGGAAGGGCGCTTGGAGGATCGTTTCGCCATGCTGTCTCTCCCTCGTGTGCGGTCGGTCGGCG